>JAMPGS010000046.1 GCA_023663815.1 Clostridium sp. | reverse complement strand
GGGCGGAGGCGATAGCGGTGAGTATTTTTGAGTATGATGAAGAAAAACACATGAAGAGCGAGCGGGAAGAATGGCGGAATATTGGGCGGAAGGAAGGCTATAGAGAAGGTCAGGACAAGCTTGCCGAGTTGTTGCAAAAGCTTATGGACAGTGGAAGGATGGAAGAGATGAAGCGTGCTCTTTCCGACAGCGAGTATAGGGAAAATTTATATCGGGAAAATCACGTGTAAATAAGAACGTATATTATAAAGCTGCATACAACGATAGCAGGAAAGGTACATGGAGCTGGTAAGAAGCCGGCGGATACAGGGAGGAAAAATATCTATGCGTCAAATGGAATTTAAAATGGAGCGTCCGGGGCTTCTAAAAGCAGGCGATGAGATTACGGTGACGGAGGGCGTACTTCCAAGCAACTATTACTATACCATTGACCCGGCGTTAGCTATGTCGGGAAATTTTCCTTTCCGGGAACGTTTGCTGGCAAGGCAGGGGAAAGTGGTTAGCGTTATTGAAAACGACAGGGGGTTTTACGTTACGGCGGAGTTTGAGGAGTAAAGTTGACAAATCATAGAAGATGTATAATATATATCATGGATAATGGTATTCCATTTGCAATGACGTTGCCGAAAAAAGAATTTGCAGCATCGCAGGCATGACTTTAAATCATTGCTCGTGGGAATAAAATTTAATAGAAAAACCATCAACAGGAGGAATTCACATGTTAAAAAAAGTATCGACAACCAAGGCTCCGGCGGCCATCGGCCCTTATTCTCAGGGAATCATTGAGAACGGATTTTTGTTTGCATCAGGGCAGATTCCCATTGTGCCGGAGACAGGCGAGATTGCCGAGGGCGATATCACCGTTCAGGCGCATCAGGTGATGAAAAACATAGGCGAGGTACTGAAGGAAGCGGGAACCAATTACGAGGGCGTGGTAAAGACCACTTGTTTCCTTGCGGAAATGTCTGATTTTGCCGCTTTCAACAGCGTTTATGAACAGTATTTTACGGGGAAACCGGCTAGAAGCTGCGTTGCGGTAAAGGAGCTTCCAAAGAAAGTATTGTGCGAGGTAGAGGTTATCGCGGCTGCAGCCCCGGTATATAGGAAATGAATTTTATGAAAAACATCATATTGATTGGGATGCCGGGGTCAGGGAAGAGCACGGTAGGCGTTGTGCTTGCCAAAAAGCTGGGCTTTCGGTTTATTGACTCTGACCTAGTTATTCAGGAGAAATGCGGAAAACTGCTTTACCAGCTCATCGAGGAGCTGGGCGAAGCAGGTTTTCTTATGCTTGAAAATGAAATAAACGCCTCGATTACAGTGGAAAACGCCGTCATTGCAACGGGCGGCAGTGCCGTTTACGGGGCGGAGGCCATGGAGCGGTTTAAGTCGATAGGACGGGTGGTCTACTTAAAGCTGCCCTTTGAGGAGCTTAAAATAAGGCTGGGCGACCTTCATGAGCGGGGCGTCGTGCTGAAAGAGGGATACACATTGCATGATTTATATGAGGAGAGGATTCCTCTATATGAAAAATATGCGGATATGACGGTGGACTGCGGCGGCAGGGATATCCGCGATGTGATGGAGGAGATTTATGAAAAAAGTATCTTTGAGAAATAGCTTTCTGCTGTTTATGGCGGCGTTTATCTGGGGCGTGGCTTTTGTGGCCCAGAGCGTGGGCATGGACTATATGGGGCCGTTTACTTTTAACGGTATCAGGTTTTTGATGGGCAGTATCGTACTGCTTCCGCTGGTTTATTTTAGAAGAAAAAGGGATAAGGAGCAAGGGCGCGAGCGGGCAGGCATAAAAATTACCTTGACGGGGGGCGTTTGCTGCGGGCTTGCGCTGGGGACGGCGTCGCTTTTTCAGCAGGTTGGAATCATGCATACTACCGTGGGAAAGGCCGGATTTATCACAACCCTTTACATTGTTATTGTTCCCATTATGGGAATTTTTTTGAAAAAAAAGGTTTCCGGCAAGGTTTGGATTGGGGCGATATTAGCCGCTTTTGGCATGTACTTGCTTTGTATGAGCGAGAGGCTTTCTTTGAGCAAAGGGGATACTTACGTTTTTATCTGCGCTGTCATATTTTCGGTACATATATTGGTGATTGATTATTTTTCGCCTAAGGCGGACGGAGTGGAGCTTTCCTGTATCCAGTTTTTGGTGGCGGGGCTTATCAGCAGCATTTTGGCGTTTATATTTGAAGAGCCGACTTTCAGCAGCTTTATTGCGGGCATTATTCCTCTTGCCTACGCGGGGATTATGTCCTGCGGGGTGGCGTATACATTGCAGATTATCGGACAGAAGGATATGGATCCTACGGTTGCTTCCCTGATTCTTTCGCTGGAATCAGTGGTATCTATGTTAGCGGGCTGGGTGATTTTGGGACAGGCGTTGAGCGCAAGAGAGCTGGCTGGATGCGCCCTTGTATTTGCCGCGGTGGTTTTGGTGCAGCTACCCGACAAAAGGCGGTAAGTGTGAAAGTAGGTAACAAAAGAGCAAATAATCGGCATTTGGAATAAAGACAGAATAAAGGAGACAGCAGGCATAAAAGCAGGCAACAAACGCGCAAGCAAACAACTGACGTGAAGACAAACAGTGCGAGAAAATAAAATCAATTAAATAAACACAGTACGGAGGTAAAGCATGTTTGAAAAATTAAAAAATTATGAGATATCAGGCCACAAGGTTTTTCTTGAATATGAGGGGAGCAGCCTGCGGCCCTGCGTGGAGGTGATTGCCGACAATCTTGTGAACGTGTTTGTTGACTATAGCGGTCAGGGACACAGGTCAAGGGCTGTTGGCGGGGAATACGGGGAAAGGGCCGAGGCAAAATGCGGAAAGCTTGAAAGCGTTGCGTTGGCGGAGAACGGTCTTATCATTAAAAGCAGGGAATTGACCGTGATAGTCAGAGACGGATTCGCCGTGGATTTTTATGACAGGGAGGGCAGACCTATAAGTTTGGCTTACCGGGGAGAGAGAAAGAAAAATACGGTGGAAATGAACCGAGCCATGCAGGAGCTTCTTGCGGGAGAAGGCCATGAGACGCTGGCGATGCCGGACGGTGATTATCCGGTGCAGGAGGTTCGTGCTATGGAAAAAACGGACTGTATTTACGGCCTTGGCGATAAGACGGGTTTTTTAAATAAGAGAAATTATGAGTATGAAATGTGGAATTCTGACCTCCCCGACCCACAGGAAGATAATTTCAAGGCGCTTTACAAGAGTATTCCCTTTATGATGGTTCTTGGAACGCAGGGAGCCTACGGCATTTTCTTTGACAATCATGGAAAGTCCTATTTTAATTTGGGGAAGGAATGTAGCGATTACTATGTGATTGGCGCGGACGGGGGCAATCTGGATTACTATTTCATAGCGGGGCAGAGCTTGAAGGAAGTGATTTCGGATTATACATGGCTGACGGGGCGCGCTCCCATGCAGCAGCTTTGGACCTTGGGCTACCACCAGTCCAGATGGGGTTATGAATCCGAGGAAAAAATAAGGGATGTGGCTAAAAAGCTGCGGGAAAATCATTTGCCCTGCGATTGTATTCATTTTGATATCGATTATATGGACCATTACAAGGTTTTTACATGGAATAAGGAAACCTATCAGGACGAGGCGAAGGTAATTTCAGACCTGAAGGAAATGGGAATCAAGGCGGTGACGATTATTGACCCCGGCGTCAAGGTGGAGGCGGGCTATTCTGTCTATGAGGAAGGGGTAAAAAACGGATATTTTGCAACCACGCCGGAGGGGGATATTTACGTCAACGCGGTATGGCCCGGAGACGCGGTGTTTCCTGATTTTGGGAATCCCAAGGTGCGAAAGTGGTGGGGAGAAAAGCAGAAGTACCTGATTGATTTAGGAGTGGCGGGGGTGTGGAACGATATGAACGAACCGGCTAGCTTTAAGGGGCCGCTGCCTGCCGACGTGGTATTTACAGACGAGGACAGACCGGCGCCCCACTCGGAAATACACAATATTTACGGCCACAATATGGCTAAGGCCACCTATGAGGGCTGGCGGGAGTTTTCCGGCAAGCGTCCCTTTGTGATTACAAGGGCCTGCTACAGCGGCACACAAAAGTACGCCGTGGGCTGGACGGGAGATAATCACAGTATTTGGGCCCACCTTCGCATGGCAATTCCCCAAATGTGTAATATGGGAATGTCCGGTATGAATTTTATCGGTACGGACGTGGGCGGTTTTGGAAGCGACGCCACGCCGGAGTTGTTTGCAAGGTGGATGGAGGTGGGGTGCTTTTCGCCTCTTTTCAGGAATCACTGCGCGCTGGGGCGCAGGTATCAGGAGCCTTGGCAGTTTGGGGAGGAGGTTCTTGCTATCAGTAAAAAATACATCAACTTGCGCTACGAGCTGCTTCCTTATTTATATGATTTGATGCGGGAGACGGAGCGCACCGGTATCCCTATGCTGCGACCCCTTGTGCTGGAATATGACAGGGACGAAAACGTCAAGAACCGCAACGACGAATTTATGCTGGGCGACCGGCTACTGGTTGCCCCGGTGGTGGAGCAGGGCGCGATGGAAAAGCTGGTTTACCTTCCCGCGGGCGTCTGGTACGACTATTGGACAGGAGAGCGGAAGGAAGGAGGAGCCTTTTTTGTGAGAAAAGCCCCTCTTGACACTTGTCCGATTTATGTAAAGGAGGGAGCCGTAATCCCCAAATATCCGGTGCGGCTGCACACGGGCCCTAATAAGGACGAGCTTTTGATTTTGGAGGCGTACCCCGGAGAGGGAAGCTATATCCATTATCAGGACAACGGCGAGGATTTCCAGTACCGCGACGGGGCATACAATGAGTATAAAATCAGTCATGTTGACGGGAAAACTGAAATAGAAAAGATTCATGACGGCTATAAAGATTATGAAAAAATTGAGATTGTTCCGCGGTTTTGTTAGATATTCCAAAGAACAAGCTGCTAAATGTTTCTGAAAACGAAACTGTTGAATGTCCCAAAAGACAGGCTGCAAATGTTTCCGAAAACAAGACTGTTGGAATGTCTCAAAAGGCAAGTTGCCCAATATTTCAGAAGGCAAAACTGTTGAATGTCTCAAAAAGCAAGTTGCCAAATACTCTAAAAAACAATTGCTGCACTCCGCATAAATCCTTATACGGAAGCGCATACTAATCCCTAAATTAAATATCCCGCGGTAGCTGAATATCTGCTGGCGGGAATAAAGGAAAGGTATGGTTAGCGTGATGGATTATTTTAATGCGTTTTGGGTGGGCGGGCTGATTTGTGCGTTGATTCAGATATTGATGGAAAAGACAAAAATGATGCCGGGGCGAATCATGGTGCTTTTAGTCTGTACGGGAGCGGTTTTGGGAGTGATTGGCTGGTATCAGCCCTTTGTGGAGTTTGCGGGGGCGGGGGCGTCGGTTCCCCTTTTAGGCTTTGGCAACGTGCTGATGAAAGGAGTGAAGGAGGCCGTGGACAAAGAAGGCTTTATGGGGCTTTTCATGGGCGGCTTTAAAGCGGGAGCCGTGGGAACTTCGGCGGCCTTGATTTTTGGCTATCTGGCAAGCCTTGTTTTCAACCCTAAAATGAAGAAGTAGAGTTGTTCTTTTCACTTTTTGCGGGTATAATGTAAAAAGATTATACTAGGAAGGAAAGTGAAAAATATGATACGTGAAAGAATAGACAAACTTCGCAAAAGCATGAAAGCGGCTGAAATAGACTGTTATTTAATTCCCACGTCGGATTATCATGACAGCGAATATGTCAGCGGCTTTTTTGCGGTGCGGAAATATTTTAGCGGTTTTACAGGCTCGGCGGGCACTTTAGTGGTTACGGAGAAGGAAGCGGCCCTCTTTACGGACGCCAGATATTTTATACAGGCGGCAAAGCAGCTTGAGGGCACGGGGATTGTTCTTATGAAAATGGGGGAGCCGAAGGTTCCCACTATTGCGGAATATTTGGAGCAGACTCTCCTAGAAGGGCAGACCCTTGGATTTGACGGCCGTGTGGTGAAAGCGGGTGACGCGAAGGAATACGAGGAGATACTGAAAAAGAAAAACGGAAGGCTCATTTGGGATAAGGATTTAAGCGAGGGCATTTGGGAAGACAGACCCGCCATTGTCCATCAGCCGATGTTTCTGCTGGAGGAGCGTTACAGCGGGGAGAGCGCGGCGGCCAAGATAAAGCGCGTCCGGGAGAAGATGCAGGAGGAGGAAGCCACGGTACATATTTTGACTTCGCTGGACGATATCGCATGGCTTTTGAATCTGCGCGGCGACGATATGAAAAATTTCCCCATTGTGATAGCCTACGCTGTGATAACCATGGAGAAGGTATTGCTTTTTGCAAAGGGACTGGAAGGAGAAAGTGCACAGGAAGGGAAAAACACACAGGAAGGGAAAATCGTACAGGAAGAGGAAAGCCCACAGGAAGGGAAAACTGTGCAGAAAGAGGAAAGCCCGCGGGAAGGGAAAACCATACAGAAAGAGGAAAATGCACAGGAAGAAAAAGGCACGGTTTGGACGCCGGAAATTTTGGAGTATCTTGAGAAAAACGGCGTGGAGCTTCTCTTCTACAACGATTTTTACAAGTATGTGTCGGAGCTTCACGGTCAGAAGGTTCTGCTCTGCAGGGACAGGGTCAACAGCCGCGTGGAGAGAGGGCTTGCGGAGGATATGACGATTATTGATAAGCCCAACCCCACATCCCTTATGAAAGCGGTAAAAAATCCGGTGGAGATGGAAAACTTGCGCAAGGCGCACATAAAAGACGGCGTTGCGGTGGCCCGTTTCATGTACTGGCTGAAAAAGAATATAGGAAAAATCCCTATGACCGAGTGGAGCGCAACAGAGTACATTGACGGCATGAGGCAGAAGAATGAAAATTTTATAGAAACAAGCTTTGGAACCATCTGCGCTTACGGGCCCAACGGAGCCATCAATCATTACAGCGCAAGCCCGGAGGATTGCTTGGAGCTGCGCCCGGAGGGGCTTTTGGTGGTTGACAGCGGCGGCCATTATCTGGAGGGCTCCACGGACATCACAAGAACCTTTGCGCTGGGCCCGGTTACAAAGGAAATGAAGGAGCACTACACGCTGGTTTTGCGTTCCATGCTGAACATGAGGGCGACGAAATTCCTCTATGGATGCAGGGGAAGCAATCTTGATATCAGGGCGCGGGAGGTTCTCTGGGAAAAAGGCCTTGACTACAAGCACGGGACCGGCCACGGAGTGGGATATATTTTAAATGTCCATGAGGGGCCCAACAACTTTAGATGGAAGCCGCTTCCGGGGCAGGAGAGCGCGGTACTGGAAGAGGGCATGGTGACCACGGACGAGCCCGGCATTTATATAGAAGGAAGCCACGGAATTCGGATTGAAAATGAGCTTCTCTGCCGGAAGGGCGAGGAAAATGAGTACGGGCAGTTCATGTATTTTGAGGATTTGACCTTTGCGCCTATTGACTTGGACGCCGTGGAGGTTTCCTCTTTGAGTGATTTAGACAAGGAAAGGCTCAATACTTATCACAGGGAAGTATATGAAAAGCTTTCCCCTTACTTTGAGGGAGAGGAGCTGGCATGGCTTTCCGAGGCTACCAGAGCAATTTAAAAACGCTTTAAAGCAGGGTGACCGCGCGGGTCAATGGCGCGGAATTTGAAACGGAGAACAGAATGGTACCAAAACGAATCTTAAAAAAGGATGTGGACGAAAAAGGAATCCTGAAAACAATCAACTGCTTTGCGCTGGATATGGACGGAACCGTTTACCTTGGGGAAAAATGGATTGAGGGAGCGGTGGAGTTTCTTGAAGCGGTGGAAAAGGCCGGAAAGAGCTATGTATTTCTCACGAACAATTCTTCCAAGAGCCCTAAAAGTTATCTGGAAAAATTAGAGAGAATGGGACTTAAAGTGGGACTGGATAAGATTGTCACTTCCGGCATGGCGACCATAGACTGGCTGAAAATTCATTTACCCGGAAAGCGAGTGTTTCTTCTTGGCAATGAAGTTTTAAAACAGGAGTTTGAGGAGGAAGGGATTGTGCTGGACGAGGAGACGCCGGAGGCGGTTGTGGTAGGGTTTGACACAAGCCTCACCTATGATAAGATGAGCAGGGTCTGCGCGCTGGTGCGGGAAGGCCTGCCCTATATCTCCACCCATCCTGATTACAATTGTCCTACGGAAAAGGGCTATGTCCCCGACGCGGGGGCAATACAGGCGTTTATCTATGCGTCGGCCTTCCGCTACCCGGATCATATTATTGGCAAGCCAAACAGCGATATCATGGATTATCTTGCAAGGAAAGCGAAGGCTGGGAAAAAAACAACCGCCATGGTGGGCGACAGGCTGTACACCGATGTAGCGGCGGGGGTAAGCAACGGCTATCGGGGAATTCTTGTGCTCAGCGGGGAATCCCGCATGGAGGATGTGGAGAGCTCGAAAATAATTCCAGATTTAATTTTTACATCGGTAAAAGAAATGATTCCTTATCTGTAAAAAGCAGGCAAAAAGCGAGGAAAGCATGGGATTACAGTTTTATTTTGGAGGTTCGGGAGCTGGGAAGAGTCGGCAGCTTCATAGAGATATTGTGGAATGGGCAGGGCGGGAGCCGGAACGGAATTTTTTGTTTCTGGTTCCCGACCAGTTTACTATGCAGACGCAGGTGGATTTGGTAAACGCCAGCAAATGCGGCGGGATTATGAACATCGACGTGCTGAGCTTCGGACGGCTTTCGCACCGTATCTTTGAGGAGACGGGATACGGCGGCAAGCCGGTTTTGGACGACACGGGGAAAAGTCTGGTGCTAAGGAAGGTAGCCGCCTCCTTGCAGGATCAGATGCCTGTTATCGGCAAAAATTTAAACAAAATCGGCTATATTCATGAGGTGAAGTCGGCCATATCGGAGTTTATGCAGTACGGAATCAGCGTGGCAAAGGCCGGGGAGCTTGCGGAGTTTGCAAAAAGCCGGGGCGCACTGTACTATAAGTTGAAGGATTTGGAAGTAATCTATAGGGGCTTTGCCGATTATATACAGGAGCGTTTTATCACCACGGAGGAAACCCTTGGGCTTTTAACCTCCGCGGTGGGGAAGTCAAAAATTATAAGGGGCAGCGTAATTGTTTTCGACGGTTTTACGGGCTTTACGCCCATACAGTATCGGCTGATTCAGGAATTGTTTGGATTGACCGAAAGGGTCATTATATCCATCACCATTGATAACCGCGAAAACCCCTTTCAAATGGGCGGGGAGCAGGAGCTTTTTTATTTAAGCAAAAAAACGGTGAGGGATATCTGCCGCCTTTACCGGGAAAAATTTGGCGAAGAGGAAGAGAATCGGCGGGAAAAGGATATCTATATGCGGCAATTTCCCCTGCCGAGATTTGAGGGAAACGGGGAGATGGCGCATTTGGAGCAAAACCTGTTCCGATATTCCGTTAAGCCTTACCGGCAGGAAACCCTTCAAAGCCTCCGTATGATGGAGGCTTTAAATCCGGCCGAGGAAGTGCGGCAGGTCAGTATTCAAATTAAAAAGCTTGTTTTGGAGGAGGGATACTGCTACCGGGACATTGCGGTGGTAACGGGAGATTTGGACACCTACGCTTCCTATTTTGAGCGGGAATCACTGATTTACGATATTCCTGTGTTCATGGACAGAACCAGAGGGATTTTATTAAATCCTTTTATTGAATACATACGCAGCGCCCTAAAGATAGCGCTCCTAGATTTTTCCTACGAGGCGGTGTTTCACTATCTGCGCTGCGGCTTGGCGGATTTTACGCCGGAGGAAATTGACCGGCTGGAAAATTATGTGCTTGCCCTTGGCATTAAGGGAAAGAAAAAATGGGGGCAGGCCTTTGCGCGGCAGGTGGATTTGAGAACCCTTCCGTTGGCGGAAGCAGAAGAAACGCCGGAGGAAGCCAAGGCTGAAAGAGCCGGAGAGAGGCTGGAGGATGCAGAAGCGGGCAGAGCTGGGAACACATTGGAAGAAGCCGGCGCGCCAAATAGCGAAGATGCCGACAGCCAGCCGGAAACTGCCTTGCTGGAAAGCCTCAACCGCACGCGGGAGCGTCTTATGGAGCAGGTTGCGCCTCTTCTTGTGAAGCGAAAAACCGCCGGGGAACTGGTGCGGACCCTCTACGACTTTATTGTGGCGGGAAGGATTCAGGAAAAGCTTTCCGGCTATGAACAGTATTTTAGGGAAAACGGGGAGCCGGAGCGGGCCAGGGAGTACGCGCAGATTTACCGGCTGGTGATGGAGCTCTTGGAGCAGGTTGCCTCGCTTTTAAGCGAGGAGCCTATGAGCCTTCAGGAGTTTGCCGATATTTTGGACGCGGGCTTTGCGGAAATTGAGGTGGGCATCATTCCCGGAAGCGTGGACAGGGTAGTTGTGGGCGATATGGAGCGGAGCCGCTTAAAGCAGGTGAAAGTTTTGTTTTTCCTTGGGATAAACGACGGAAACATTCCAAGAAGCGGCAGCCGGGGCGGGATTATTTCCGATATCGACAGAGAATTTTTGCAGCAGTCGGAGTTTGAGCTGGCGCCCACCCCCAGGCAGCAAATGTATATCCAAAGACTTTACCTTTATATGAATATGACAAAGCCCTCCGAGCGACTGTACCTTTCCTTTTCCCGGCTCAGCAGTCAGGGAAAAAGTATCCGGCCCTCCTATTTGGTGGATATGATAAGGAAACTTTTTCCCCGCCTTGTGGTGGAGCGGCCGGAAGGAAAGGAGCAGAGCCTAAAAGACATTGTGGGAAAAAGAGACGGGCTTACCTTTCTGGCGAAGGAGCTTCGTGAGTACGCCGCAGGGCGAAAGGAGCCGGACAGCGGGCGGATGCAGGCCTTATATTGCCTGTATGAAAAGGACGAGGAATATCAGGAAAATGCGCGGAGGCTTCAGGAGGCGGCCTTTTTCCGGTATCAGCATAAACCCTTGGCCGCCGCCCTTGCCAAAGCCCTTTACGGGAGTATGCTGGAAAACAGCGTCAGCCGTTTAGAGCGGTATGCGGCTTGCGCTTATTCTCATTTCCTGCAATACGGTTTAACCCTGAAAGAGCGGGAGGAGTACAGCTTTGAGCAGGTAGATTTGGGCAACGTTCTGCATGAAGTGTTGGAAGCTTTTGCAGGAAAACTTGCAGAAAATCAGTTGACATGGTTTACCTTCACGGAGGAGGAGGGCGACAGGCTTTTGCGGGAGGCCTTGGAGGCCTGTACTATGGCTTACGGGGAGACAATTCTTTACAGTAACGCCCGTTATGAATATATGGTAGAGCGTATGTACCGGATTTTAAAGCGAACAATTCGGACGCTCAAGGCCCAGCTTCAGGAAGGGGATTTTGTACCGGCTTCTTTTGAGATGAGCTTTTCAAGGGTGGAAAATTTGGAGGCGGTGAATTTTTCTCTCTCGGAGGAGGAAAAGATGCGGCTTCGGGGGCGAATCGACAGGATTGACACTTACGAGGACGAGGAACATGTTTACGTCAAGGTGATTGACTATAAATCCGGCAGCCGCAAATTTGATTTGGCGGCGCTGTACTACGGGCTTCAGCTTCAGCTTGTGGTCTACATGAATGTGGCGGCGGAGATTGCCGGGAAGAAGCATCCGGATAAGGAGATTGTCCCGGCGGCCCTTCTGTACTACCATGTGAGCGACCCGCTGATAAAATCCGAGGAGGAAATGACGCCTGAGGAGGTAAACCGGGAGATTTTAAAGGAGCTGCGCACTACGGGAATTGTCAGCGCGGATGAGCGGGTGGTGAGCCTTTTAGACAAAAATTTTTCGGGGAAATCCGCGGTGATTCCGGTGGAACGCAAGAAGGACGGAAGCTTTTCCGTACATTCTTCCACCATGGCGAAGGAGGATTACGAGACGGTTTCCCAGTTTGTAAATTATAAAATAAAGCAGCTTGGCAGGGAAATCCTTGCCGGAAACATTCGGGTGAATCCCTGCGAGCAGGGCGGGAGGAGCTCTTGTACCTTCTGCGCCTACAAGGGAATCTGCGATTATGAAGAGAAAACGCCGGGATATGGGATGCGTGTTCTGCCCTCGCCGCCGGAGGAGCTGCTATTAGGTAAAATGAAGGAAGAGTTGGAAAATTATGGCGATTAAATTTACCCCGGAACAGCAGAAAGTTATCGAACTGCGGGACAGGAATATTTTGGTTTCCGCGGCGGCCGGTTCAGGAAAAACGGCCGTGCTGGTGGAGCGGATTATCCGAAGGATTACGGACAAGGAAAATCCGGTGGATATTGACAGGCTTTTAATCGTCACCTTCACCAACGCGGCGGCGGCGGAAATGCGGGAGCGCATCAGTCAGGCCATCGACAGACAGCTTGAGGCCGAGCCCGGTAGTATCCATCTTCAAAAACAGGCGTCCCTGCTCCACAACGCTCAGATTACCACTATAGATAGCTTTTGTCTGTTTGTGATACGGAACAATTTTAATGAAATTGGGTTGGATCCCGGCTTTAGGGTGGCTGACGAGGGAGAGATGCGCCTGCTCACACAGGACGTTATGCGGGATTTTTTGGAGGAGCAGTATCAGGAAAAGAACCCCGCCTTTGCGGACTGCGTGGAATACTTTACGGGGGGCAGCAATGATAAGCTTTTGGAGGAATACATTGCAAAGCTGTACGAGTTTTCCATGAGCTGCCCGTGGCCGGAGGAATGGCTTCTGCAAAGAAAAGAAGATTATCGGATTGCGGATATCGGGGCTCTGGAAGCCGCCCCGTGGGTTCAGTATCTCTTGTCCTACATGGGGACGGTACTAGAGGAATGTAAAAGCAGTCTGGAGACGGCCGTAAAGGTTGCGGAGAGGCCGGACGGCCCTTATATGTACGGGCCGGTACTGGAAAGTGAAATAAAAATGTTAAATCGTGTTTTAAGTTCTAAAAGCTTTGGCGAGTATTACGAGGCCTTTGAGACTATAGCTTTTGGCCGGCTTCCCTCCAAGAAGGACGATTCGGTAAATCCCCTCTGCCGCGAAAAGGTGCAGAAGCTTCGGAACGGGGTAAAAAAGCAGTTGGAGGAGCTGCGGGAGATGGCGCTGCGCCTGTCCCCGGCTCAGGTTTTGGAGCGTATGCAAAAGGCGTCCCCTTTTGTGGAGACGCTATTAGAGCTGGTTCTTTCCTATAAGAAGGAGCTGGATGCGAAAAAGCGGCGGGAAAACATCATTGACTTTTACGATATGGAGCATTTTGCCTTAAATATCCTGCTAAAAAAGACCGAAAGCGGGGAGGCGGTCCCTTCCTCGGCGGCTCTTGAGTACCGGCAGTTTTTTGAGGAAATTTTAATCGACGAATATCAGGACAGCAACATGGTTCAGGAGCTTTTGCTAAAAAGCATTTCCGGCGAGGATGCGGAAAGGTATAACCGCTTTATGGTAGGGGATGTGAAGCAGAGTATTTACAAGTTCCGTCTGGCCAGGCCGGAGCTGTTTATGGAAAAATACGCCTGTTATTCTAAGGAGGATTCCAAGTGTCAGAGGATTGACTTGCATAAAAATTTCCGCAGCCGCCCGCAGGTGCTGGACAGCGTAAATGACTTGTTCAGTCAAATCATGGGGCAGCGGCTGGGCGGTGTGGAATACGACGAGGAGGCGGCTCTTTATCCGGGAGCGGACTACCCGGAGGGGGAAGAGGAAAATTTAGAAAAGAAAACGTCCCCTTACGAGACGGAATATTTAATTATCGGGAAGGAGGAAGATTCTTCCCTGACCGTGCGGGAACAGGAGGCGGCGGTCATTGCCCGCAGAATCAAGGAGCTTTATAGGACCCTTCAAGTGACAGATAAGGAGAGCGGGCGGCTTCGGCCGGTCCGCTACGGCGACATAGTAATTCTCCTGCGCACCAACGCGGGATGGGCGGAGGAGTTTAAGAAGGCGCTGGAAAGGGAAGGGATTCCCGCCTATATGTCCTCCCAGACCGGTTATTTTCAGGCAGTGGAAATTAAGGCTTTATTACAGTTTTTGCGGGTGATAGATAATCCCCTTCAGGATATTCCCTTATACGGCACGCTGAAATCCTTCTTCGGCGGGTTTTCGCAGGAGGAAATTGCTTTGATTCGGGGAGAAAGCGGGGATTCAAAGGGGAAAAAATCTCATGGAAAGCTCTTGCTCTATGAAAGCCTTATGGCTCATGAGGGTATTTTAAAAGAAAAAATCAAGGCATTTTTGGATAAAGTAAACCGTTATCGGCGGAAAACAGCTTACACTCCCGTTCACAAGCTGATACAGGAGATTTTGTGGGACAGCGGCTATTTAAATTATGTGCTGGCCTGCCCCGGCGGGGAACAGCGCAGGGCCAACGTGGAGATGCTCCTTACCAGAGCTTCCGCCTTTGAAAATACCAGCTATTATGGGCTTTTTCATTTTTTGCGCTATATAGAGCAGTTGGAAAAGTACGAGGTGGACTACGGCATGGCCGATGTGCTGGACGAAAACGCCGACGTGGTCCGCATCATGAGTATCCACAAGAGCAAGGGGCTGGAATTTCCGGTTTGCTTTGTGGCGGGATTGTCAAAGAAGTTTAACATGCAGGACGTGGGCGGCAGATTGATTGCCGACGTGGATATGGGAATCGGCGCGGATTACATTGACAGTATTTTGCGGGTGCAAAGCCGCACTCTCAAGAAAAATGCGGTGGCCTTAAAGATGAAGCTGGACGCTTTGGGGGAGGAGATGCGGGTGCTCTATGTGGCGATGACGCGGGCGAAGGAAAAGCTGATTCTCACCGGGGTAGTAAACGACCTTGAAAAGTTTGCCGCCGCTATGGAGGAAAAGCGGGAGTTTGAAAAGGAGGAGAGCAGGAAAGGGGGGAAGGTTTCTTTTTCCGTCCTTGCAGGCGCAAATTCCTGCTTGGATTTTATTCTTCCATGCTTAAAGAAAGCCGTGCTGGTGAAGCCGGAGGAGATATTGCAGGGGGATATCGAGGATGAAGCAGCCGCCATGGGCAGGCGGCAGAAGCTGTTTCAAAAGGAAGTGGAAGGAAATATATTGACCGAATCGGACAATGCAATTATGGCACAGTTGTCGGAGCGGTTTGCCAGAACCTACAGGTATCAGTATCTTTCCGGCCTTTTTGTAAAGACTACCGTGTCGGAACTTAAGAAAAAGGCTATGCACGATATACCGGAGCAGTCAACGGAAATTTTAGAGGGGGATTCCGGCGGCGGAGGGCGTCTTGAGAAGGCCTTTACCGGCGTGCTTTTTGAGGAACCGGAAATAGTTCCCTATATTCCTTCTTTTATTCGGCAGGAAGAGGAGCAGATGTCGGGAGCGGACAGGGGAAGCGCTTACCACAAGGCCATGGAGCTGCTTGATTTTAAAAAGGTGCTGGCGGCAGGCGGACGGCTGCAGATGAAGGAGGAAATTTCCCGTCAGCCTGATTTGTTTGCGCGGGAAGAGCTTTTAGAAGAGCGGCAGCGGATGAAGGAGGAAATTGCCCGCCAGCTTGATTTGTTTACGCGGGAAGAGCTTTTAGAAGAGCGGCAGCGGAAAAGTATTTCTCCCGCGAAGCTGATTCCCTTTTTTGAGAGCGGGCTTGCCGGGCGCATGTGCCGGGCGCAAGGTAGCGGAAAACTTTTTAAGGAGCAGCCCTTTGTTTTGGGACTTTCCGCAGACAGGCTTGGAGAGCAGTTCCCCGACAGCGAGCAGGTTTTAATTCAGGGAATTATCGACGTCTTTTTCGAGGAGGAGGGGAAAATTGTGGTGGCCGACTATAAAACCGATTCCGTAAAGGAGCCGGAGGAGCTCATAAGAAGGTATCAGGTACAGCTTGATTACTATACGGAGGCCCTTGAACGGCTGACCGGAAAAGAAGTTGCGGAAAAAATCATATATTCTTTTGCACTGGATAGGGAAGTTATGGTATACTAGAGCATGTAGGTATTTATTCATTCATAAACAGATGAGGAGGAACTTAAAAATGAAATTCAAATTTGGCATCAAAGAAGTTGTTGCCATAGGCATCGGAACGGCATTGTTCGTAGCTCTGACGGAGATTCAGATTCCTACGCCCATTCCCAACACCTATTTACAGCCCCGTATGGCTGTTATGGCGTTTCTTGCCGCGGTATTCGGGCCTTTGGTTGGCGGTGTCATCGGTTTTTTGGGGCACGCCTTGGGCGATGCAATGTTTTACGGCAGCGTGTGGTGGAGCTGGGTATTCCCCGACGGCGTTGTGGGTCTTGCAATCGGCTTTTTCGCCGCCAAGTATGCCGTCAAGGACGGCGGCTTTGACAAGAAAGCCATCGTGCTGTTCAACGTGGTTCAGGTGATTGCCAACGCGGTGGCATGGATTATACTTGCGCCGGTGCTTGACATTGTAATTTACGCCGAGCCTATCGATAAGCTGTTTGCACAGGGCGCGTGGGCGTTCCTTGGCAATATCCTGATTATCGGTATCTTGGGAACGCTGCTCTGCGTTGGTTATTCCAAAATCGGGGCAAAGTCGTCGAGCCTTACCAAAGAGGATTAATACATGGAGCCTATTATCGAGTTTAAAGATTTTTCATTTAAATATCGAGCGCAGGTAGAACCGACTCTCCGGGACATAAATCTTTCCATTATGCCCGGAGAGAAAGTTTTAATTGTGGGTCCTTCCGGGTCGGGAAAATCCACGCTGGCCCACTGTATCAACGGCCTTGTGCCTTTTTCCTACACGGGGGACATTACGGGAACTCTCAGGATAGAGGGGAAAAATCCGGCGGATTTAGGGCTGTTCGGGCTGTCAAAAATGGTGGGGACTGTTCTTCAGGACACGGACGGGCAGTTTATTGGCCTGACGGTGGCCGAGGACATTGCCTTTGCCCTTGAAAACGACATGGTGCCTCAGGAGGAAATATTTAAGCGGGTGGACGAAGTGGCCGAGGTGGTTGATGTGAAGCCGCTTCTCGAAAACGCTCCCAGAGAGCTTTCCGGCGGGCAGAAACAGCGCGTTTCCATGGCGGGCGTTATGGTGGACGAGGTGGACATTCTGCTCTTCGACGAGCCCCTGGCGAATCTGGACCCGGCCACGGGCAAGCGCGCTATCGATATGATAGATAAGATTCAAAAAAAGAAAAAAACTACCATTTTGATTATTGAGCACCGTCTTGAGGACGCTCTTTACCGGGACGTGGACAGAATTATTGTAGTGGGCGAGGGCCGCATTGTGGCGGACACTACCCCCGACGAGCTTTTAATAACAGATGTTCTTGATAAGCAGGGCATCCGGGAGCCCCTCTATGTGACGGCGCTCAAGCACGCGGGCTGCAAGCTGCGGCGGGAGGATAAGCCCCAGCACATAGAAACCATGAAGCTTGAGAGCTACGCGGCGCAGGTGAAAAGCTGGTTTAACGCCGCGGAGGGCAAGAAAAAGAAGGAGGCCGCCCCCTCGGCCCTCAAGGTGGAGGATTTATACTTTTCCTATGTGGAGGGAAAGCCCATTCTCCAGCATATCCATTTTGATATTCAAAAAGGCGAAATGGTTAGTATCGTGGGGAAAAACGGCGCGGGCAAGTCCACCCTTTCCAATTTAATCTGCGGGTTTTACAAGCCCACCAGAGGAAAAATCCTTTTGAACGGGGAGGACATGGAGCCCCTTTCCATCAAGGAGCGGGGGGAGAAAATCGGGCTGGTGATGCAGAGCCCAAATCAAATGATTTCAAAGCCTATGATTTACGAGGAAGTGGCTTTAGGGCTTCAGGTGCGGGGCGTGCCGGAGGCGGAGATACAGGAGCGGGTTCACAAAACACTGAAAATCTGCGGCCTTTATCCTTTCAGGAATTGGCCCGTATCGGCCCTAAGCTTTGGGCAGAAAAAGAGGGTGTCGATTGCGTCGATTCTTGTAATGGACCCTGAGGTGCTGATTTTGGACGAGCCTACCGCGGGGCAGGATTACCGCCATTACACGGAAATTATGGAGTTTTTAAAGGAGATTAACGAGGTTTACGGAATCACAATTATCATGATTACCCACGATATGCATTTGATGCTGGAATACACGGACAGGGCCATTGTGATTGCCGACGGCCATCTAATTGCCGACGACACTCCCGCAAACGTGCTTACCAACGAGGAAATTGCCGATAAGGCTTATTTAAAGAAAACGTCGCTGTATGATTTGGCGGTGGGCTGCCAGATTGAAAATCCTTCGGAGTTTGTGGAGAAGTTCATTACATACGAGAGGGAAAATCGAGTGCTAAAGGAGAACCGGGCGGATGGCTAAGATATTATCATATGAAGAAAAGGATACTTGGATTCACAGATTAAGCGGCGTAACGAAGCTGGTCTTTTTCCTGCTCTGGTGCCTCACAAGTATGTTGACCTACGATACCAGAGTGCTGGTAGTGATGGTGATTTTTTCTCTGGTGATTTTTAAAATCTCAAGGACAGAGTGGCGGCAGGTGGGAGCGGTGTTCAAGCTGGTTTTGGTTTTTCTGGCTTTCAACGTGTTCGCTATTTATATTTTTTCTCCCAATCAGGGAACTGCGATTTACGGGACCAGAACGGTGCTTTTCCACATTGCGGGACGGTACGACATGACCTTGGAGCAGCTTTTTTACGAGCTGAACGTGGTTATCAAATATTTCACCATCATCCCGGCGGTGTTCATGTTCCTTGTCACCACAAATCCCAGCGAGTTTGCGGCGTCCATGAATAAAATCGGCATCAGCTACAACGTGGGGTATGCAATTTCCATTGCCCTGCGGTATATTCCCGATGTTCAGGGCGAGTTTACCAAAATCAAACACGCTCAGGAGGCAAGAGGAATCGAGATGTCCGGGAAAGCCTCCCTTATCAGCAGGATTAAAAATACTTCTTCCATTATTTTCCCGCTGATTTTTTCCAGTATGGATAGGATTGACGTGGTGAGCAACGCTATGGAGCTTCGGGGCTACGGCAAGCATAAAAAGCGGACGTGGTATATGGAGCGGAAGCTAAAGCGCAACGATTATCTTGCGATTGGATTTACGGTGGCGTTTATGGTGGCAGCGTTGGCGGTTACCTTCGCGGACGGGAGCAGGTTTTATAATCCCTTTGTGTAGAGGGCTTTAGTGAAATGTTTTTGAAAGGCATTGTCCTAAATTATATTTGGCAGAATCTTATTGAAGGAGCGTTCTGCCAGCAAGCAGATGTTCAAAAAGCAATGGCGCCGCTGCGGCGGCGTTATATTTCAAGGACTATATAGCATAGTCCTTGAAATACTTTAAAGATTCCGCCCCATTTTTACATCCTAAGATTTTATCTTACCAATAGGAAAATACAATCCCTGCAAGGGGAGTTAATACAACCATTATCATGGAAAAGGAAAATGAATCCAGAGAAGTAAGCGTCGCGCGCTGCTCGGATGGAAACATATCCTGCAATCTTGCGTTGGTGCGGACCTGTAAGGCGTCGTCGCCGATAGCTGATAAAAAGCCGCCCAATGTCATAATCACATACATAGGCGAATGTTCCGCCAGGATTCCAGCCATTACTAGAATTGCCGCTATAACAAAAACGCTTTTATAGCTTAATTTTTTTGCTTTTAATATCAGCTTTGCCCCTACGATACCGCCCATTTCCATAAATAATAACGCGAAACCCAGTTCCCACTTGGAAATGCCCTTTTCCAATAATTTTGCCTGCAAAAAGAACAGCAGTAAAATATCTACAGCCCCTACAAAAGAATTGCACAGCATCAGAGCAAATGCTTTTTTTGCCTTTCTCATAAATGCGATGCTTTTCTTAATGCATCCCATTAATTCCTTTTTTATTTCGGAACCTTTTTTGCTCTTTTCCTGCATTGCCTGTCTGGCAGGTACTTCCCGCAAAGATAACAGCATTAGAATTTGCACGTTGCAAATCACTATATCTGTGCCGTATGCGATTCGATGTCCAAGAAAGAGCGCAAAGCCTGCGCATAAGGTTGAAATGCCGCCGCATATCCGGTGGATAATCAATTGATTTGATTCATATTGTTCAAACTCATTTTCACAGTCTGCCATTTTCATTGAATCGTACGCCAGCGCGTCGCCGGAACCGGATGCAAAGTTATAACTCAGCGCGTAAAATGCGAGAGAGGAGCAGACCATAAATAGATTGGAAGAAAAAATCATGATTAGGTTTCCGGCCATTTTCATAATACTGCTCACAAGCAGCATATTTTTTCTTCCGAATACATCCGCCAGGATTCCAGAGGGAAGCTCAAACAAAATACTGACAATATGGAATATCGTTTCCGCAATTCCGATTTCTATAAGGCTGTATCCTCTGGCAGATAAGATTGCCACCCAAGCGCCTGTCAGGGATAGATTTCCAAGCACAGAGGATGCGTATAATATTGATATTTGTTTTTTTATTTTTAACATAAAAAACCTCCTTAACTAAAAAATTGATTCATAGTTAAGGAGATAGCGTGCCATTAGTATTTGTTAAATGCTTATATGATAACTATATTTTAACAAATTCACTAAAAAAGGGCGCACTATCCCCCTTGAGGGAATAAATGTTACCTTTTTTCAACTGTAAATTTGTCATTTTCCAAAACATAGTTTCAGTCTCTTTTCTGTATCGATGATATTTAGTTTACCATAATACACATTAAAATGCAATAAAAAGATAAAATGCGGAAGGGCAATCGCTTAAAAACTAAAAATAGTAAAATCTGTTATTCATTGGGAGAAAGCTATTGATATAGATTTTTAAATGTTGACATTGACAACGCAAGAAATTATAATAGAAGAAATTCAAAATAAACTAGGAGGAATAGGTATGTGTAAAAAACTATTGAAAAGACTTGTAGTGGTGGGCGCCGCTGTCGGCATGTTAGCTACAAGCATGTCAGCCTTTGCGGCAGAAAGCTATACTGTGCAAAGTGGAGATAATCTCAAAAAAATAGCGAAACAGCTTTATGGCGACTCTGCTAAATGGGAAGCGATTTATGAAGCAAACAAGGATTCCATCAAAAATCCGAATCTTATTTATGAAGGACAAGTATTCGCGATTCCCGATTCAGATGCAGCGCCTGCGGCTGAAGCGGAAACGCCTGCACCCGAACCTGCTGCTGAAGCGCCAGCCCCTGAACCTGCTGCTGAAGCGCCTGCGCCTGAACCCGCTGCTGAGACGCCTGCGGCTGTACCTGCGCTTGCGTCCCTGCCTATACCTACGGCAACCGTTAAAGTAGAAAAAGGCGGCGGATGGGATATGAGCGGAAATAAAAGTATTTGGACGCAGACCTATGATACCGGCAGTAGGATGACGGGCGGCCATATAGGATGGGACGGAGCCCTGGTGGCGACAGCGGCCGAATCAACGGATGCAAATGGAGTTACCTATCGGTCATACGCATTTAGCGATCCGGCGAAAAATGTTCAGAGCGCGAAGGATGCGCTGGCTAGCTATATGACGGTAAACCCTGATTCAAGCTTTACTGCTTTTGTAAAAGCATCCGGAAGCCAAATTGTTATTGTTACTTATCCGGCTCTTTTCCCGAATGGAATGGAAGGATTGAAGAATTACCCGGATACTAATTTACTGGCACGGGATTGCTTTATAGTTGACGGTAAGCTGCATATTTTAGTCACTGACGAAACTTTTGATTGGCTGGAAGGCACGCCGCGTCCTGATATCTATATTCCGCAGTATCTTACCGGAGCGTTTGAGGCTTTGGCAAGTATAATTCAATAATAAACTGAATCCGTGAAGTTCAATTGTGGAATTAGACTTCTGTGTAAAATGTGGGTTTAAAGATAATGGGTAAATGGCAGATGCAGTGTGAATTTCATGGAGAATAATTGAAAGTAGTATAAAGAGCATTTTGGCGAGGGTTATGGAAGTCATAAAGATTTTCATAATCCTCGTTTTTTGCCGCGGGCCCCTCCTTACCACAAGAAGTGGAGCAGACGCATAAAATGCGAACATTGTTCGCGGGCGTCTGCCGGGTGATAAGGAATCCTCCCGCTGGCGCGGGTCCCTCCTTACCACAAGAAGTGGAGCAGACGCATAAAATGCGAACATTGTTCGCGGGCGTCTGCCAGGTGATAAGGAATCCTCCCGCTGGCGCGGGCCCCTCCTTACCACAAAAAATGGAGCATACGGGATTCGAACCCGTGACCTCCACACTGCCAGTGTGGCGCGCTCCCAACTGCGCCAATGCCCCATAAGAGAAGTATAACATAAATTGCAGAAAAAACAATAAAAAATTTTTTCAATCTTTTTGTTGTTTTGTTCCGATATCCGATGTATAATAAAAAACAGATAATTGATGCATTTCCATTATGTGAGGGATGAACGGCGAGTATGGAATATTTGACAACGGTTGAGTTATCTGAACAATGGAATATCACACCACGAAGAATCGGTGTTTTATGTGCAGACGGACGAATAGAGGGTGCAGTCAAAAAGGGAAAAACATGGCTTATCCCAGCAGATGCTAAAAGACCCTCTGATAAAAGATTCAAGAAACAGGAATCCAAAAGCATAAATTCTCCCTCATAAATAACCAGCAAGGAGACAGATATATGAAATCAAATTTTGCGTTCTTGAATAGTCACTTCCCTGTGCTGGCGAAATTCGGAGAACTGGCGGAAAAGTACTTGTATAGCGATTCTAATTCCTGCTTGATGAAGCTGGGCATGATTGGTGAGACAATCGTGAATTTGTGCTTCACCTATGATAGAATCCCCTTGCCTACTGATAATACAGCGGCAAACCGTATCAATGGCCTGTTCCGTGAAGGCATGATTACCAGCGATTTGAAAGAGATTCTTCATGCTCTGCGTATCAGTCGCAACAAAGCGGTACATGAAAATTATGCTTCTGTGGCTGACGGAAAGGCATTGCTCCAAATGGCGTATAGCCTGTGCGAATGGTTTATGCAGACCTACGGCGATTGGAGCTATCAGAATCGGCCCTTTGCTATGCCTTCTGCTATGCTTTCTGCCATGCCCTTTGCTATGCCCTCTGAAATGTCTGAACCTACTAGCTACGATAAGCAGAGCGAAGAGGCCGAGGAAGAACGGCTGATAGAGGAAGCGGAAGAAGCCGCGGCGGCAGCTCCCGTTGTTGAAAAGGAAACCAGAAAGAAACAATCTGACAAAGCCGCAAGTCAGAGGATTAAATCCGAGGCAGAGACACGCTACTTAATAGATGAACAACTCCGTAAAGTTGGCTGGGAAGCCGATACGGAACTATTGCGCTATTCCAAGGGAACACGCCCTGCAAAGGGGCGCAATATTGCGATTGCTGAATGGCCCACCGATTCTACTGTCGGCAATCGGGGCTATGTCGATTACGCCCTGTTTGCAGGCGTGCAGATGGTAGCTACAATAGAGGCAAAGGCAATTCATAAGGATATTCCTTCTGTCATTGATTACCAATGCAAGGATTATTCCCGAAATATCCGCAGCGCCGATAAAGCCTATCAAATGGGTACATGGGGCAGCTACAAAGTGCCGTTTACCTTTGCTACCAATGGCAGACCCTATTTAGAGCAGTACGAAACCAAAAGCGGCATATGGTTTCTGGATTTGCGGCAGCCTGATAATAATTCAAAGGCTTTAAGGGGCTGGATGAGCCCCGAAGGAATATTGGAACTGCTGGAAAAGGATATTTCCACACGGAATCAGGAATTGCAGAAAATGTCCTATGACCTGTTGCGGGACAAAGACGGTCTGAACCTCCGACCTTATCAGATTAGGGCAATTGAGGAAGCCGAGAAAGCGATTGTGGGCGGTCAAACAAGTGTTCTGCTTGCTATGGCGACGGGGACAGGTAAGACCCGCACCATTTTGGGCATGATTTACCGTTTCCTTAAAACAGGACGTTTCCGCAGAATTCTTTTTCTTGTGGACCGGACTGCTCTGGGGGATCAGGCCTCTGGTGTGTTCAAGGAGGTTAAGCTGGAAGATTTAATGACCCTTGATGATATTTACAATATTAAGGGTTTGGAGGATAAGGATATAGACCGTGAAACCCGAATTCAGATTGCCACGGTTCAGAGCATGGTAAAGCGGATTTTGTATAATGATGAAAAGACCATGCCCGCTGTTTCCGACTTTGATTTGATTATCATTGACGAGGCGCACCGAGGTTATATTCTGGATAAGGAAATGGGCGAGGGTGAAATCCTCTATCGTGATCAGATAGATTACCAGAGCAAATACCGCATCGTGGTTGAATATTTTGACGCTGTAAAAATCGCGTTGACCGCAACGCCAGCCTTACAGACCACGCAGATTTTTGGACAGCCTGTGTTCAAATATACATATCGAGAGGCGGTAATTGAAGGGTATCTGGTAGACCATGACGCTCCGCACAAGCTCTCTACGGAATTGAGTACAAAGGGCATCCACTACAAGAAGGGCGATACCGTCACGCAATATGACCCTGTGACGGGGGAAATCACAAATTCTGAACTGTTGGATGACGAGCTGGACTTTGACGTGGAAGAATTTAACCGCAAAGTGATAACCGAGCCGTTCAATCGGACGGTTCTGGCTGAAATCG
>JAMPGS010000045.1 GCA_023663815.1 Clostridium sp. | reverse complement strand
GTTAAGTATAATAGCAAACCTGACTGATGTTGTCAACACTTTTTTTGAAAAAATTGTAGAAATTTTTCATACACTTTAAAAGCCTTGAAATCCTTTTAAAACAGGCATCTCCAAGGCCCTTAAATTAGTTTACCGCTTTAATTCAGTGAAATTGTAGCCTCATTATCTACATTTTTCATCACAAGGCCCAAATCATCGATTTGTTCCGCCTGCTCTTTGGGCACCTCGCATACCAAAACCAATTCAACCTCTTCCCCTGAAGCAATCGTTCCCTGATAATAAGCCATGTCATTTAACAGCATGGTCGTCAGCGCGTTCTTTTCAACGCCGTTCACAACAATCTTAAATCTCGTCTGCGTTCCTGCAATATCGAGATTTGCTTCCGTCCCCGATTCATTTTTTGCAAGAAATTTTAAAACCAGCAATTCATTTCCATTCGTTGCGTTCATAATAAAAAACAAATCTTCGCCCTGCTCTGGATAAACCTCGCTCGCCTCAAAACCCGCATAGGCGATATCCACCGAGTCAAGCTTCAAAAAATCCTTGATGGAAATATTTTGGCTTACGGCTTCTCCCGTGTTGTCAATGATAGATACCTCGGAATCCGGCTCCATCGTAGATTCCGCCGGTTCTTTATTTTCCGCCGCTTTCTCCTCCTCTGCCCTCGTTGCCTGTAGCTGGTCATATATCATTTCCTGCTCTACTGTAAGCTCAATCAATTTTTTTTCATAATATTTATCATATTTTAGCAATGTGTTGGCCGCATACTCCACCACCAAATCCTGCTCCGCCTCGCTCAGCTCCGGTATTTTATTTCCGCAGCCCGTGATAAACATTACTGAAAAAATAACCATCATACCGCATATTACTTTTTTTCTCATTTCTGCCTCCGTCCCCTTATATTATTTCATTTTCTGCCTGTATTTCAGGCACATTATTACTATCTACACTTTCCACTTGTATTTCAGTTACAATATTCTTATCTTCAACTTCTGCCTGCATTTTATGCACAACATTACTACCTGCAATTTCTACTTGCTTCTCAATTACAATATTATCGTCTTCAACTTCCACTTGCTTCTCAGGCGCAATGTTACTATCTACACTTTCCACTTGTATTTCAGCTACAATATTCTTATCTTCAACTTCTGCCTGCATTTCAGACACAATATGGCCATCCGCAGTCTCCTCCTGTATTCCAAGCGCAATATTATTCCCTGCTGCTTCCGCAATATCGTTATTCGCAGCTTTTTCCATTTCCCTGCCCGACATACTTTTTTCCAGCCGCACATAAATAAAGGAAATTATCAGCGCAATGATACCTACCACCAGAAAAACCATAACTCTATATATGGTTTCTACTTCCCGGAAATCATACAAGACCAATTTAAGGCATACAAAAGCCGCCATCACCAATCCGTAAATTCTTTCCGCTTTATCCTTCAGCTTAAAACCAATCCCCACACAGCCAAGGGCAATTACCATCAACAATATGCTGACTATTACGGGGGACTCATAATGCCCTGTCAAGGAAAACCATGTCAAAAATCCTGTCAAAATCCAATACTTTTGCCTAATCGGCAAATTGGCTTGCGCAGTGAAACTTTCTTCGCCCGATGCAACAATTTGCGAAACAGGCCGGTCTTCGCCCGATACGCCGGTTTGCAAATCGCGGCAGCCTTTAGCTCCTATCGCATATCTCCCTGAAAATACAACCAGAATCGTCACCGCCCCCAGCGCCATCATGGCGGAGCTAAACATCGGACTGTAACAAAACCACACGCCCAAATAAAAGAATACCATAACCGCCACATTTATAATGTTGTAAGGGCGCTGCTTTTCCCCTTTCAGCCACGGCAAGTGGTTAAACATCAAAAATAAAACCAGCAAAACCGCCGCGCCCACAAGATAAAACCAGCCCTGAGCCAGCGCAAACTCTCTTCCTATATAATAATGAAATCTAATTCTCCATATCGTCAAGACAACCGCAGTAGCTAAAAGCTCCTGATAGAGATAAGACCTCTTCATGCGGACCGCCGCTAAAAGCAGCGCGCCCGCTAGTATCCAGCAGTACCATTTCCCCGATAAGCTGTACGCCAAAATTCCCGCCCATGCCGTGACAAAACAGCACAACGTTAAATTTTCCTTATACCCGGCTGCAAGTATTGCCGCCAAAAGAACAAATAATCCTGAAAAAAGTACTTCAAGAGGATGCTCCGAAAAAGAGCCCAGCAACAGCACAATGCCCGCCGCGTAATAAAGCTGCGCCCACCGTCTGCCGTCCTCCTTTTCCCATAGCAAAAACGTCACAAGACAAACCGCAAGCAGCAAGGCTTCCACCGTCAAATGCATAAACAACGCCATGTCCGGCTGATTTGACACGCCCGGCCCGAAATTTCCAATGAAAAAAAGTAAAACAAGATGAACCCCGTTCCCGATACAACAAGCTGGAAATAGTTCCGTTTCTTTTCCCATGCACCTTTTTAAACTGAACATATCTATAAATAAGAAAGAAGTCGCCACATATCCGGCGAGATAAATTGAATTTATCCCTTCCGCCCAGGCGATACCCGTAAGTACTGCCGTAAAAAATACTGCGAGCAATATATGTACCGCGTCTCCTGCCCCTTGATATTTTCGATTGGGAAAAAACATGCAAGCCGCATTGACTACCAGCAACATCCCAGCAATTAACAAAAAGTTGAATTCCGTTTCAAACCCTTTAACCGGAAAAAAACAAATATAACAGCCAATCAGGCTGAAAATCTTTATCGCCGCCGAATCTCTTCTCCGGCTGATAAAAATAGTTCCAATCGCTATCACCAAGGTGACCGCCATGGCCTCAAGACCGTTTATCGTATCCAACACCAGATAATTAATGATATTGGCGGCGTACAAGCCTCCAATGCCCGCTCCAGTAAGCACGCCTGTAAAAGTACTCCCATGCTCGCCCGATTTTTTTAATATTTTGCGGCCAAGAACAAATTCCGACAAAATCACCAGCGCAGCCGCCGCGCCATATAGACATAGCCCCTGCGCCAGTCCTCCTAGAAAATGAAAACCCAAAATCACAAAGGCAGCTAAAACAAATATCGCCCCTATTATGCTGAATACATGCACGCCAATTTTAAATTCCATCGTGCTTTTTGGATTGTTTTCTCTGCTGTCTCTTTCTGCGGACCGCTTCTGACTATAATCTCCCTCTGCGCTTTTAACAGATTGTCCCCAATTATGAACTTCATCCGCACCTTGAGGTGACTGTCCTCCATCATGAACTTCTATCCTTTGAGCTGACTGGCTCTCATCACGGCCTTCATCCTTCCTTTGGGCTGGTTTCTTACCATAAACTTCATCTATCCCATGTGCTGACTGTTTCCTGCCAATTTCATCCAACCCTTGAACTGATTGCCTACCATCCCGGACTTCATCCTTCCTTTGAGTTGATTGTCTCCTATCATAAGCTTCCTCCGCCCTTCCCGCAGACTGAACCGCCGTCTGCAATCGCTGGCTTTGTATTTGCGCCATTTTCCGCCGGTACTCGCCATAGCTTCTATAGGCTTCCTTTTCCACCTGAGCGGGCGTTGCCTTTCCGCTCTCCAAATCCTTCAGCATCTGGGCTAAATATCTGTCGTACTGCTCATCCTCCGATATTCCCATCAGATATTCAAGTCTTAACCTAACTCGTTCCTTTTGTTCCAGATACATCGCTTCCATGCGAAGCATCCTCGCGCGGTCCATATCGTTTCTATTTTGATTATTCCCCTGATTGCGTTCATCCATTTTTCACATTTTCCAATTCAAACCAAAATTCCACACCGTTGTCGTAGTTAATTACTCCGTAATCCTGATTTAAGGCTTCCATCGTTGCTTTCACAATGGAAAGACCCACGCCGCTGCCGCCGTACTCCCTTGTCCTTGCCTTATCGACCTTATAAAACTTTTCCCAAATATGGGAAATACTCTCCTCCGGTATGGGGATTCCCGTGTTAAATACCGAAATCCGCACTTTGTTTTCCTTTAAGACTAATTTTACATCAATTACCCGGTTTCCTGCAACATGATTTATTGCATTGCTGAAATAATTGCTGAAAACCTCCTCTATCATAAACTCGTCCGCCCACACAAAAATTGGCGGATAATCCTCCATCTGCACGTTAATTTCCTTCTGTCTGCACAAAATTGCCGCCGACTGGAGGTAATTGCAGATAAGCGCCGTGATGTCAAAGCGTTCCATAGTAATTGTATTATTGCCAAACTCAAGCTGGTTCAAGGTGAGGAGTTTTTTTACCATATGGTTCATCTTGGAGGCTTCGTCCATGATGACCTCGCAGTAAAATTCCCTGCTCTCCGCATCGTCGTTAATCCCTTCCTTTAAGCCCTCCGCATATCCTTGTATCAGCGCGATAGGCGTTTTTAGCTCATGGGACACGTTTGACAAAAATTCCTTCCGCATCTCGTCAATTTCATTTTTTCTCTCGATATCGCTTTTCAGCTCGTTGTTGGCGCTTTTTAATTCCGATATGGTAAATTCCAAGGTTTCTGAAAGCTCGTTGATATTTTGTCCCAAAAGAGAAATTTCCGTTCGGCTGTTCCCCGCATACTTGGCGTCAAAATCTAAATGCTTCATTCTCTCGGAAATTCGCACCAGCTCCATAATCGGTTCTGTAATTTTGCGCGAGACAAGCAGAATAATAAAAGCGCTAAAGATTGCGGAACCGATTCCCACATAGGCTAAAAAGCGGTTTGCCAAATTTACGCTCTCCCTGATGCTTTCCAACGGACTGCGGAACAAAAAAAGATTGCCGTTATCCAAAACTCCCCACATATCCACATACTCAAAGCGGGTTCTGGAATCCAGCTCGATATGCATCTCATAGTTTTCCTCTTCCGCCAAAATTCTGTCGCGCTCCGCTTCATTTTTTTTAAACAAATAATCAAGGAGCTTCCTGCTCAGCATTTCATACTCGTTCATGGACGCCTTAATGGTTCTTGTCTCCGTGTCCAAAAGGATAATATTGATGTTGTTCTTCCCGCAGATTTGCAGAAATTCAATGTCAAATTCCTCCGTGCCAATCGTCCCCTCGTTGGACGCCGCATTGATAATCTGGTAGGCGTTCAGCATGGCTTTCTTTTTATTGTTTAAATAATATCTCTCCAAAAAGGTATTGTTAATAAACCAGCAAAGTAAAATCGTTCCCGCCATCAAAAGTCCGAATACAAAAGCAAACTGTTTCCGAATCGAATATTTCATAGGATTTGCGCGCGTCCCTCCCGCTTTATATAAAATCCGCTTTTTTATTCCACGTCAAACTTATAACCCATCCCCCAAATCGTTTTGATAAGTTCCCCTTTTTCTCCCATCTTGCTGCGCAGCTTTTTTACATGGGTATCTATGGTTCTAGCGTCCCCGAAATAATCATAATTCCATACATTATTTAATATTTTTTCGCGTGAAAGTGCAATTCCTTTATTTTCAAGGAAATAAGTCAGCAGCTCAAATTCCTTATAGCTTAAATCCACCGACTTCCCGTCAATGGTGACGCTGTGGGCCGCCTTATTGATGATAATACCGCCGGCCTCAAGATTTTCTTCGCCCCCAAGCTGGTTGGTCCTTCGCAGAATCGCCTCCACCCTTGCCACCAGTATCTTAGGGCTGAATGGTTTGGAAATATACTCGTCCACTCCAAGCTGGAAGCCCTGAAGCTCATCCCTCTCGTCGCTCTTGGCCGTGAGCATGATAATCGGCACTTTAGAATACTGCCGCACCTCCCGGCAGACCTCCCACCCGTCCATCTTGGGCATCATAACGTCAAGAATAATCAGCGCAATGTCTTTCTGCTCATAAAAAATGTCGAGAGCCTCGCTTCCATCCCCCGCTTCCACCACCTCATAGCCGCTTTTTACAAGGAAGTCCTTCACAAGCTTTCTCATTCTGGCCTCGTCGTCCACCACAAGAATTTTCAATCTTTCCATCCCGCACTCTCCCAATTTTATCTTTCAGGTTTTCCTGCTATCAATAGTGTACCCTAAAATTATGTTAAAATTGTGAAATATGCCGTTATTCTACATCGTTTCTCCTTCCGTCTCCATTTATTCTTCAAATATTGTTTCTTCCTCAGCCTCTGCTTCTCTTTCAGGTATTGCTTCTAATCCTAACTCCGCTTCCTTTTTCTTAACCGCCTTCTCCCGCTCGGTCAGCTCCTGTTCCCATGTGGCGTACTCGCTTACAATTCTATTTCTATAATTGATAATGTTGGGATTGTCGCTTTTTACCGCAATAAAAAACATAACCCCCACCATAATCGCCAGCACAATATTGATGAGCGCCGAAATTCTGAAAGCATCCCTTGCGGTATCCCGCTTCTTTTTGGGAATAACTCTTTGCCTTACCACTTTTTCTTCCTCATGGACGAAAGTCACAAACAGCGGAATCTGCCTTATTTTTTCCTCCTCAACTCCCATGCTCCGCAGCTGTTCTTGAAGCTTTTTCAAATATTCCCAGCCCGTGGGAGTTACAAAAACTTTTTCGTCCAAAATTCTATTATAAACCGCAAGTATATTCTGCGCGCTTTTGTCCGCAAGTCTCGACGCAAAATAATCCGCCTTTTTCTTCTCTGTCTGCGCTCTCTCCGCATCTGCCTGAGAGCCAAAGCAGTAGCCTTCCACTAATAAATCGCTTCTGTCCGCCACAACTTTCATCCTTTCTCAACCAATTTTTACTCTGTACAGTATAACACGCTTCGGGCGGAACGGGAAGATTTTTTCAATGAGTATATTTTCTGAACAAAATAAAAGCCCTTAAAAAGTTAGATAAATCATACCTTTTAAGAACTCTTACCACAAATGCCGGGGCTTAAGCTTCTCTCATCGAACTGCCCCCAATATTCGACGAACATTCGCTAAAATGGAATAGGCGGGAGTCGAACCCGCGTCCAAAGACCCATTCCCTGTCCTTCTACTATCATAGTCGATTATTTCGGGAAACCCTCATTCCCTCCAAAATCAGGAAACCGACACCCCGATTCCTTCAGTAGCTTCATGATACGCCCATGGGAGCAAAGCTTAGCCCATGTCGTTTCCTGCATAGTCGATGCCCGCATCCTAATGTGCAGGTGCACTAGGGCGAACAGCCGCCGTTAGGCAGCGTATGCTAAATTATCTTCAGCGTTTATATTTAGTTTTGCGATTTGACGCATCGCCTGCGGATAGCTTCTCCAGCTGCAAGACCCCTGTCGAAACCTTTACTATCCCTGATTTATTTTTATTATAACGAGTGGGACGCAAAATTGCAAGATGTAAAATTTGCTGGTTTGTGTCAACACTTTTATCTAAAATGTAGAACAGTGTCAGAAATTATGATACAATGCTTCTGTTGTCAAACCCAATCCGGCAGCGGAAAGGGGGTGTATATTTTTGCTCACTTCGTTTATTCTTTCCGTACTGGCAAGTGTAATTGCCTATTACATTTGCAAATGGTTAGACGGAAATGACGACAACGACTAGCCTTGGTTTGCTCAGCCACAAATTGAGAAGAATCCCCGGTAGCTGGAACTGCCGGGGATTCGTTTGGTGTATATCTTGTGCTCATCTCGTTTTGCCTATCGGCATTATAGCATATGCAAATCTTGATTGCAATATTCCCATCAGAAAATTTTTCGCTTCGCAAAAGTACATTTTGGGTACTAATATATAAGCATTACATCCCCAAAAGAAAAAAATCTATACCCCTCCTCTATAGCCTCCCGATACGCCCGCAAAACATTTTCTCTCCCGGCAAATGCGCTGACAAGCATTACCAGCGTGGATTCCGGCAAATGAAAATTGGTAATCAAACAGTCCAACACCTTAAAACGGTAGCCCGGATAAATAAAAATTTCCGTGTTTCCGCTACATTCCCGCAAAAAGCCGTTTTCGTCCGCCGCGCTTTCCAGCGTCCGGCAGCTTGTGGTTCCCACGCAAATTACTCTATGGCCGCCTTGCTTTGCCTCGTTAATTGTTTCCGCCGCCTCCCCGGTAATCTGATAATATTCGGAATGCATATGATGCTCCAAAATATGCTCCGTCTTTACCGGCCGGAACGTGCCAAGGCCCACATGGAGCGTCACGTATGCTAACTTTACTCCCTTTTTCTCTATCTCCCTAAGCAGCTCTTCCGTAAAATGAAGCCCCGCCGTAGGAGCCGCCGCAGAACCGTCATATTTGGCATAAACCGTCTGGTAACGGTTTTTATCTTTAAGCTTGTGGGTAATATAGGGCGGAAGGGGCATTTCCCCCAAACTGTCCAGAACCTCCTCGAATATCCCCTCGTAGAAAAACTGTACCAGCCGATTGCCCTCCTCTGCAATTTCCAAAATCTCCGCCCTTAAAATCCCGCCTCCAAAACTGACCTTTGCTCCGGGCTTTAGCTTCTTTCCGGGCTTTACCAGCGTTTCCCAGATATCGCCCTCTCTCCTTTTTAAAAGGAGGATTTCCACCGCCGCGCCGGTATCCTCCTTTGTTCCAAGAAGTCTGGCCGGGAGTACTTTTGTGTTATTCAGTACCAGACAGTCTCCCGGTTCCAGATAATTTATGATGTTTTTAAACGTTTCATGCTTTGTTTTGCCTGTGAGCTTATCTAATACAAGCAGACGGGACGCGCTCCTGTCCTCCAAAGGGTCCTGCGCAATCAGTTCCTCAGGCAGTTCAAAATAAAAATCTGAGGTTTTCAGCTCCGCACCTTCGTTGTAAGAAGCTGCACGCTTATTTTCATTCCCGGCATCCTCCTCCGCCCTGCGCATGGCTGCTTTCTTTCCATGGATAGCTGCTTCTTCTCCACCCACAGCTTCTTCCGTTCCATGCATGGCTTCTTCTCCACCCACAGCTTCTTCCGTTCCATGCATGGCTTCTTCTCCACCCACAGCTTCTTCCATTTCGCATGGAACTGCTTCTGGCTTACGCATAGCTTCTTTCACTCCATGTGCAATTGTTTCCAGCCCATGCGGGGCCTTCTCCGCTCCACCTCCATTGCTAGCGCGCTTTATCCCATCCATCACAGGCCGGCTCCTCTCAAAAACGCCTCGTAGCCTCTCTTCGCCTCGTATATATCCGCCTTGCTGGTGGCTTCCCAAGGCGCGTGCATACTGAGCACCGCCACGCCGCTGTCAATTACGTTCATGCCGTACAGCGCAAGAATATAAGCGATAGTTCCGCCGCCTCCAAGGTCAACCCTGCCAAGCTCCGCCGTCTGGAAATTCACTTTTCCCTCCGCGAAAATTTTGCGAAGGTATGCTAAATACTCCGCGTTTGCATCGTTGGAACCGGATTTTCCCCTTGCTCCGGTAAATTTATTCAGTACCATGCCGCCCCCAAGATAGGCCACATTTTTCTTGTCAAAGCTTGCCGCAAAGGTTGGATCAAACGCGCTGCTCACATCGGAGGAAAGCATACAGGAGGCGGAAAGGCATCTCCTCAGATTTATCTCCGAGTATTCTCCCGTCAGATTCATCACCTCCGCCACGGCGTTTTCAAAAAACTTGGACTGCATACCGGTGGCTCCCACGCTTCCTATTTCCTCTTTATCCACAAGCAGGCAGCACGCCGTCCTGTCGGTGTCCTCCACTTCAAGCATGGCTTTCAAGGAAGAAAAGGCGCACACCCTGTCGTCCTGCCCGTAAGCTAAAATCATGCTGCGGTCAAGTCCGGCCTCCCTTGCCTTTCCGGCGGGAACCACTTCCAGCTCGGCGGAGAGAAAATCTTCTTCCTCCACATCATAATTTTTCTTTAAAATGTCTAAAATCCCCTTTTTCACGGCATCCGCCGCGCACTTCTTTTCATCCGATGCTTCTTCGTTCTTCCCTTCTTTTTCCTTATTCTGTTCTCCCTCGATAACAAGGGGCTTATTCCCAATAATCAAATCAAGGGCTTCCCCTTCAATCACCTTGGAAGCCTTCTTTTCCAACTGCTCCGTTGCGAGGTGAATCAGCAAATCGGATATAAAAAATACCGGGTCGTCCTCATTTTCCCCAATGTTGAGCTCCACAGTGGTCCCGTCCTTCTTTACAATCACGCCGTGAAGGGCAAGGGGTATGGCAACCCACTGGTACTTTTTGACACCGCCGTAATAATGAGTGTCAAGATAGGCAAAGCCGCCGTCCTCATAGAGCGGATTTTGCTTGATATCCAGCCTTGGAGAGTCGATATGAGCTCCGAGAATGTTCATCCCCTCCGCCATGGGGCGGGCTCCAATGCGGAACATCACCACCGACTTATTCATGCAGACGGAATAAACCTTATCGCCTTTTTTCAGGCTTCCGCCCTCCTTTATCACCCTTTCAAGCTCCCGATATCCTTCCTGCTCCGCCATATTTACAATGGCATCGACGCACTCGCGCTCGGTCTTGCCCTCGTCTAAAAAGCTTCTATATTCGTCGGCAAAAGCGTTTACCGCTTTTATCTGCTCTTCACTGTAAGTATTCCATGTGTTTTTTGTTTCCATTATAACCTCCTGTTTATAGTTCCATAAATGTCTTTCAAACGCACAATATCTAAAACAATTTCCGGCCGATTTGCATCCGTAAATCCTTCCGTGCGCTTTTCAGACATTTTCTGTTTTTAAATTTCCGCAAATATTTTTCTGCCTTGGAAATCTCATAAATCCTCTATTTTCTTTACTGCCTCAGCTCGATTCCCATGCTTTCAAGCCCGTTTAAAATCTTTTTCATAGCGGCGGTCACATCGTTTTCTCCCAGCGTCCGATCGTTTGCGCGGAAGGTAAGCGTATATGCCATCGACTTATATCCCTCCTGAATCTGCTCGCCCTCGTAAATATCGAACAATTGGTAGGATTCCAATATCTTGCCGCCTCGCATCGCCAGCATATCTTCAATCTGGCCCGCCATAATATTTTTCGGCACTACCATACTGATATCCCTTGTGACAGCCGGATACTTTGCAACCCCTTCATATTTCCTGTCGAAAGTAGTTTTGTCTAAAATCACGGGCATATCCAGCACGGCCACGTAGGCCTTTGTGCCAATATCGTAATTTTTGCAGACAAGAGGATGAACCTCACCCAGATAGCCCACCACCTCGCCGTCGTACTCGATATCTGCCTGACGGCCGGGGTGCAGGAAAGTTTTCTTCGCATCAGGGCGGTAAACCGTCTTTTTATTCATGCCAACAGCCGTAAAGAATTCCTCCACAACGCCTTTCATCGTGTAAAAATCTCCGTCGCCGTACATGCCAAGGGTAAATTGCATCCGCTCGTCGGGAAGCTCCGTCAGCGGGAACTCATAAGGCAGGTAAATATTTCCCAGCTCATACAGACGGACGTCCTTATTTCTTCTATTATAATTCGTTGCCAGTGAAGTCAACATTCCGTTTAAGGAAATTGTCCGCATGATGGAAAAATCTTCCCCTAAAGGATTGGAAATCACAATGGTTTTCCGCAAGGGCGAATCTGCCGGTAAAAGCAGCTTATCGAACACCTTCGGGCTTTCAAAAGAGTAGCTCATTCCCTGTGAAAAACCGCAGTACTCCGCAATATCTCTGGCTTTCTGCTCAATGCGAAGCTTATAGGAAAGCTTTCCTGTGGTGGCCTCGCCGGTGGGAAGGGTGGAAGGAATCTTGTCATAGCCAAAAAATCTCGCCACTTCCTCGGCAATATCCGCCTGACACTCCAAATCCTGCCTCCATGTGGGCGCCGTCAGCTCATTTGTACTTCCATTATATTCAATTTCAAGCATTTTAAAGATATCCAGCATAACTTCCCTTGGAATTTCCGTGCCGAGAAGCGCGTTCACTCTGTCCGGGTTAAAAGGAATTTTTACCTTATCCTTCATGGGCTGGCACACGTCCACCATGCCGCCGACTACTTCCCCGCAGCCCAGCTCCTGAATTAACTGGCAGGCGCGGTTGATGGCTTCCTCCGCATTGTGGGGGTCTAATCCTTTTTCAAATTTGCCGGAAGCATCGGTGCGCAGGCCCAGCCGCTTGGCGGATTTACGGATATTGGGGCCGTTAAAGGTTGCCGCCTCAAAGAGCACCGTCTTAACCTCGTCGGTAATCTTACTATTCTGCCCGCCCATGATACCCGCAATACCTATTTCCTTCTCGGCGTCGCAAATCATGAGAATGTTTTTGTCCATCTTTCTTACCTGTTCGTCCAATGTCTGGAATTCATCCCCGTCCTTTGCCCGGCGGACGATAATCTTATGTCCCGCCACGGTATCCAAGTCAAAGGCGTGCATGGGCTGGCCGTACTCCTCCATCACATAGTTGGTAATATCCACCAGATTGTTGATGGGACGGATTCCGCTGGCGCGCAGCCTTCTCTGCATCCACTCCGGGGAGGGTGTAATTTTAATATTGGTGCAAACTCTTGCACAGTATCTGCTGCATAAATCCGGGTCCTTTACCTCCACGGAAACATAATCATTGACGTTCTCGCCGTTTTCCTTTACTTCCACCACTGGCGCAATAAAGGGCTTGCGAAAGGTTGCCGCCGCCTCCCTTGCAATTCCAAGGACGCTGTAGCAGTCCACTCTGTTGGAAGTAATTTCATATTCAAACGCGGTATCTCTCATGCCCAGCGCTTCAACGGCGTCGGCTCCCACCTGAGCGTCCTTTCCAAAAATATAAATGCCGTTTTCGGGCGCTTCGGGGTACATATTCCTGTCGGAGCCAAGCTCTTCGATGGAGCACATCATTCCGTTTGATTCGATTCCGCGGAGCTTTCCGGCCTTAATTTCAATGCCGTTTTCAGGCAAAGGGCCGCCGTCGTGGCCACCCGCCACTTTGCCGCCGTCCAGCACTACCGGTACTTTGTCCCCTTCCTTCACGTTTGGGGCCCCCGTTACAATTTGAATCGTCTCGCCGCCGATATCCACCTGACACACTATCAGCTTGTCGGCGTCCGGGTGCTTTTCAATTTTTAAAATCTGTCCGATTACAATTTTTTCCAGATTTTTGTCCAGTCTCTCAAAATTTTCTATTTTCGTACCGCTGAGGGTCATTGCGTCGCTATATTCCTGGTCGGTACATGTAAGGTCGGGTACATATGCCTTTATCCATGACAATGCAGTATTCATTTTTTTGTTCCTTTCTTTTCTTTTTTGATTCCCGCGAGCGCAAATTTTAACTTTGCGACGCGACATTCGCTTCGCTGTGCCGCTGGGTGAGATTGCTTTCTTTTACTCCGCAGCGCTGCATTTCCTGTATTGCTTTCCTTTACTACGCAGTGCTACATTTCCTGTATTGCTTTCCTTTACTCCACAGTGCTACACTCGGAAAACCTGCGGTTTTCCTCGTTTTACGGGCTTCGCCCTATCAAAATCCAGCCTGCCAAATCTGACTGCAAGCAGTCAATTTGTCATTCTGGCTTTTGGCACTGCTCATTGCCAACGCTAACATTGCCAACGCTAAAACTGTCTAAGAAACCTTATATCATTCTCGTAGAGAAGCCGCATATCGTCTATTTCATATTTTAGGAGGGCTATTCTCTCAAGGCCGATGCCGAAAGCAAAGCCGGAGTATTTTTCAGGGTCGATGCCGCTCATGGATAGTACGTTAGGGTGAACCATGCCGCAGCCTAAAATTTCAATCCAGCCTGAGCCCTTGCAGAAGCGACAGCCTTTTCCGCCGCACTTGAAGCAGGAAACGTCCATTTCCGCGCTGGGTTCCGTGAAATTAAAATGATGGGGCCGGAATTTTACTTTTGTCTCCTCGCCGAACAACTCTCTGGCGAACTCCGCAAGGGTTCCCTTTAAATCCGCAAGGGTGATGTGCTTGTCGATTACCAGCCCTTCCACCTGATGGAAGGAGGGGGAATGTGTGGCGTCCACCTCGTCGGAGCGGAACACTCTGCCGGGCGCAATCATACGAATAGGAAGCTTTCCCTTTTCCATCTCATGCACCTGCGTTCCTGAAGTCTGAGTGCGGAGCAGAAAATCGCCGTTGATGAAAAAGGTGTCCTGCTCGTCTTTTGCCGGGTGATCCGCCGGAATGTTTAGGGCTTCAAAATTATAGTAATCCGTCTCCACCTCAGGACCCTCTACCACCTCGTAGCCCATGCCGATAAAGATTCTCTCCACCTCTTCCAAGGCGATAGTGCTGGGGTGGCGGTGGCCCATTTTACTTTTTTTCGCAGGGAGGGTTACGTCGATGGTCTCGCTCGCCATTCTGGCCTCCAAGACGGCGCGCTCCATTTTAGTCTTTGCCTCCTCCAAAACGGCCTCTATTTCCTGCCTTGTCTCGTTCACCATCTGACCGATTTTCGGCCTATCCTCCGCCGCCACGTCCTTCATGCTCTTTAAAACAGCCGTCAGCTCGCCTTTTTTGCCCAAATAATTTACTCTGATGTCGTTCAGCTTATCCAGTGCCTCGCTGTTTTGAATCTGTCTTAAGGCTTCCGCCTTAATCTGCTCCAATTTTTCTCTCATTGCTTTTTCCTTTCCTTATAATTTGTACTAATTTCTCTAATCTCAGATGTAGGAGATGCCCCTGCGCATAAAAAATCCCCTGTGCCTTGCACAAGGGACGAATTTTTTCCGCGGTACCACCCAGCTTTCCTGCCAACTTTGCAGCTTTTGCATAAGCGCAAAAAGCAGGCTCTCATTCACTTAACGCGTGTCACGTTTAAACTTACTTCGCAGCTTTTGTAAACATAAAAAACCGCTTTCAGCTTAAAAGCTCCCGTGGGAAATTCACACATTATCTGAACCCAAGGGAGCTTTCAGCCGCCGGCTCCCTCTCTCTGGCGGAAAATAATCTGCTACTGTGCACGTTCACAGCCTTTTCTTTTCAATTGTTTACCATTTTAGCCAATCTTCTTCCTATTGTCAATACGTGAAAAACAGATTTTTCGTGCTCTGCTGCTTGCAGAGTGTTACCCGCTCTTGAAAATTTTACTTTTCTTCCGTGCTCTCATGCAAAAGCCCCATTTTCAGCTCAAACATCGCCGGGCTCATATCCAAATAATGGGTGTGGGAATTCTCAAATCTCTGCTCTTCCTTCCATATCTCACTGTCAAGCTGGCTTCTCACGTACTTTTTGATATCCTCCAGCTTCGGCAGCTCATACACCAGCTCGCCGCCTTTAAAAATCTGCTTCTGCAGAGGCTTAAAGGTACAGTCGGCAAAGCTTCTGTCCTTCCAATACTTTAAAGGGTCCACATAGCGGACCGGGCGGCTCCTGTCAATGACTTCTCCCTTAATGGTAAGGTAGTCGGCAACCGCTTTTCCGGCCTTATCGTAAACCCGGTATATCTCCTTGAGGCCGGGATTGGTAATTTTTTCCACCGTTTCCGAAATCTTAATTTTGGGAACAAAGCCGTTCTCCCCGCTCACCGCCACCAGCTTGTACACCGCCCCAAACACCGGCGTAGTGGAGGAGGTAATCAGCTTTTCACCCACGCCGTAGCTGTCGATTTTAGCCTCCTGCCGGTTCAGCGAAGTAATCGTGTACTCGTCAAGGCTGTTGGATGCCACAATAATGCAGTCGCAAAGGCCCGCGGCGTCTAAGGCTTTTCGCGCCTCCTTCGATAAATAAGCAAGGTCTCCCGAATCCAAGCGGATGCCCTTCAGCCTTTTCCCCATGGGCTCCAAAACCTCTTTTGCCGTGCGGATTGCATTGGGAACGCCGCTTTTTAACACGTCGTAGGTGTCCACGAGAAGCACCGTTGCGTCGGGGTAGCTTTCCGCGTAGGCCTTAAAGGCCTCAAACTCATTGTCAAAACACATTACCCAACTGTGGGCCATGGTGCCGGAAATGGGAATGTCAAACATCTGTCCCGCAAGCACCGTCGCCGTCCCCACGGCTCCGCCAATGTAGGCCGCCCTTGCCCCGTACACCGCCGCATCCACATTATGGGCCCGTCTTGCCCCAAAGTCAGACACCGGCTTTCCGCCCGCCGCCTGCACAATCCGGTTGGTTTTTGTGGCAATCAAAGACTGATGATTTATTTCCAGCAAAATTGCCGTCTCAATGAGCTGCGCGTCAATCAGCGGCGCCACCACAGTCATAATCGGCTCGTTGGGATACATGATGGTGCCCTCCGGCATGGCGTAGATGTCACCCCTAAATTTAAAATGCAGGAGATACTCCAAAAACTCTTCCGTAAACAGATTTTTTGACTTTAGATAGGCAATGTCCTCCCTATCAAAATGCAGATTTTGAATGTACTCCACCACCTGCTCCAACCCGGCAAAAATGGCAAATCCCGCGTTATCCGGGTTGTTCCTGTAAAACACATCGAAAGCGACGACAGTGTTTTGACGTTCCTTATTAAAATACCCGTTGGACATGGTAAGCTCGTACATGTCCATCACCATGGAGATATTTCGCTCGTTATACTGTGTACCCATTCTTTTCCTCCCATTCCTCGGTCAACCTCCGCAACAAACTATCTAGGCCAACAATCATTACCTTCATAGCAAGATAACGCCAATGCATTAAACTTGCATTGCAACACAACAATACTGCAGGATTGTCGCTCCCACTTCGTTCGCTCAATGCCTATAATCCCTCTCCCTGCTTGCCGTCCGCGGAAACCAAAATCTGACACATTTTCATCGCTTCAAGGGCATTTTGATGGCTTTGGGGCGTCACCCCCGCGCAGCACTTTGCATCCACGCGGATTGGCGTTTCCGGCAAAAAAGCCTTTAAAAGCAAAGCGTTGGAAATTACGCAGATATCCGTACAGAGCCCGCAAAGCTCAATTTCTTCAATGGCTTCCTTTTTATTTTCCTCCCGCAAATCTTCGGCCAGCTCCACGCAGCCAAAGGTCGGCTTATTGTAAATTTTCCAGCTCTCCCGCGCGGCCAGCTCCTCCAGCCGTTCGTCCAGATACCAGCCCTCCTCGCCGGAAATACAGTGCTCCACCGGCAGGTTTTTTCCTTCCTGCGTGTTCAAGTAATCCGCGGTATGAGTATCCTTTGTAAAAATCACTTTTCCGTCATAATTTTCAACCTTTTCGATTACCTTCGGTAAAATCTTCTGCGCCTCCTGGGTGCCTAAACTTCCGGTAATAAAATCCTTCTGCATATCCACCACAATCAAATATTTCATATGTCCGCCTTTCTATCTATAAGTCTGCAATACCAATGCCGTCATACCCGCTAAACCAGCTCCGCGTCGTAAACGCCCACGTCGCTGTCCTGAAACACCTCGCCAAGCCTTTTGTCAATCTCCTCTCTCGTCACGCCTTTTTTGAGTATCGCCTGCAAAAAGCCTCCGCCCCCTGCGCCGCAGACCAGCCGTCCGTCAATCAGCCCATTGATTGACGCAAAAATCTGGTCGATTAGCGTGTTGGTGCTGCCTGCATCTATCATCTTGGACAGCTCCCAATGCTTGTCCAAAAGCTTCGCAAAATCGTCCACATGGCCCCGCTCCAGCTCAAAGCGCATCAGGGCCGCCAGCCTTTGAATTTCATTCAGCGCGTAAAGGGAATCCGGCTCGTTTCCAATATACCGCCCTACCACATCCCGCAGAAGATTCCGCGCAAGCCTTCTCTGCCCGGTGTAAATCAGCACAAAACGCTCCCGCAGCTCCTTCCACGCCTCCGCCGGAATTTGAAGATGCTCTACCCGGATATCCTGAACCAGCCCCGGCATAGTAGTGATGTACTTGATTCCGCCGCTTAGGCCTCCCACTTGGTCCTGCCAGCCGCCGCCCGTGGACATCATCTGCTCCATTACCGAAACATAGCTGTACAGCTCGTTTTCACTGTAGGGAATTCCCATAAATTCAAGCAAGGCCTTCACGCACCCTCCGGCAAGGATGCTGCTGGTGCCAAGACCGCTTCCCTGAGGAACGCCCGTGACCTCGGAGCGCATCAAAATACCTCCCCCAAGCCGGGCTAGTATTTCCTCCAAACTGCCGCCCGCCGCCGGAATGACGCCGCAGGCAATCAGCGCCGCCTTCTGCAGTACAAAAGGATCGTAAGGGTCGCCTACCTTTTGCAGCTCTTCTATTCCAGTAAATTCTCCATGGGCGTCCATGTCCCTGCTGTCAAATACAATCCTATGCCCGGCAAGCTTTTCCAGCGAAACCTCCACCGGCATCCGTCCCTTTAGCAAAATGGCCGCGTTTAATACCGTGCCGCCGTTTTCATTGCAGTAGGGCGGCGTATCGCTCCAGCCGCCTCCCCAATTGACCCGCAGGGGCAGCCTTACCTTGTGGCGTTCCTTTACAATCCGGCACTCTTTGTTTTCACGAATCATTTCCCGGCTGCCGGAAAGTATCGACTGCTGAATGGTGCGGAAGCACTCGGAAATATGCCGCTCCCCTTCCTGCCCTTTTAAAATCCGCCCTATATAATAATGGAGACGCATCCGCTCGCTGTAATCCGTCCTCTGCAGGCGTTTTTCCAGCCATGACTGCTGAATTTCGGTGAGCCCCTCCGGGCATATCTGCGTATGTATTTTCCCCACCGGACAGCCCCCTTGAATGTCCTTTGCCAGCCTATCCATCGTCACCAGCTCCTGCATCCGCCTGTCCCAAGCGATTAACGCCTCGGTGTTCGCCTCATTAAAGCCTGCCCAAAGGCTCTGCCTCTTGGCCTGCCGCCAGCTTTCCACATCTCCCCCGCCTTGGGCCATAGCGTAGAGATTTAAAGCGGCGGCCACGCCCTCCGCCACATTTTTGCAGATGGGATATAAATTTGCCTGCCAAAGCTGCCCCGCCGCCCCGTTCCATAGCTCCTCAGGGCGGATTTTATTTTTTTCAAGAAAGGCCTCCAGCGTCGTCCCCAAAAAAGAGCCCTGCAGTCCTTCCTTTGGATTGTCCCCAATGCCGAAAATCCGTACCACAAAATGGCCGTCCTTTAATTTCAACCCGTGAACCGCCACATTGTCGGGAATTGTTTCATCATGAATATCCACATAGGAAAGCAGAACATTGTTTCCAATCCGCGCCCTGTGATGGACGTAGGAAACCTCCAAATACACGTTTTCCCCGCACACTGCCTGCTGGGACAAAATGCTGTTATAGCCGAAAACGCCTTTGTGCGCAATGCTGCTGTTGACGCAGCTATTCCACCCAAGGTGGCCGTACTCGCCAATTTCTTCCGACATTAAGCGCATAATTTCTTTTGTCGTCCCAAAATGGATAAACTTTGCCGGAGCCAGCCGCAAAAGCTTCATAGAGTAAGGGTGAATCGCATCCCAAACCGCCTTCCGGCACTCTGTAAGCTCGCGGGAAAAATCCCCTTCCGGCTTTTCTTTATAAAATTGTTCCAGCGTCGCCCGCCTTCCCATGGGATAAAGAAAATCCACATAAAGGGAAAGCCGTACCTTTTCATTCACATACCGGCGGTACTTTTCCTCATTAAAACGGCCCTCATCGCTGATTAAGCCATAAAGGGAGGATAACATTGCCGCGGAAAAAATAACCGCCCCCGTATCGATGTCCACGCAGTCCTGCCCGTTGACCGCCCCAGCTTTCCTAAGCGTTTCCACAGGCTGCTTCTGCAGGCAAACCGCCACATTTCCGTCGCTGCCGCGCAGATAAACCCCGTGGTTTTTCCCTGTCTCCACATTTTCCTTGAAGGAAATAACCGCCGCCCCGTTTCCGTTATAATCAATTTGAAGAGGATTAAACAACAAAAGAACGTCCCCCGCTAAAAGAAACATTCCCTCGCGAATTCTAGCCGGAACGCTGGACATGGCAATCATAAACTCGTCAAACAATGTGGAGGAACGCCCGTCCGGCAAGGCGCGGGGCACCGGCGAAAAAAGCTTCCCCAAAGCGGAATACTGCGGCGCGCGCCTGCTGTCCCCTCCGCTGTGAATCACCAGAATTCTCAATCCCTGAAAATCCGCTCTTCCCTCTCTCTGGGCAATATAGCGAATTACATTTAAGGTGGCTCCCCCGCTTCCCACCCGCTTCCCGTCTGGGTCAGGCAACACCGCAAAATGCGTCTGCTCCGGCAAAAAAGCCCTGCGCCGCTCTAGCTGCGCATAAAACCCATCCGCCTGCCGCTCGTTGGAGGCGGTGAGAATCACATAATCCCATCTGGCAAAATCTGCCCGGTTCAGCGAACGCATGTAGTCATCCCACGCGTCCTGATAGGACTGGGATAAAAACAAAGAAACCAGCGATTTCATAAGTTCTCCTTTATTTCTTATCCTGCTTTTTCCCAATAAAAAACTGAAAAGCCGGTTTAAAATACCGATTGATATACGCCCCCGCCAATATAATATACATAGCGGCGTAAAGCCAAAGCATCAAAATAATGATAGTCGTCAAATTCCCGTACATGGTAAACCCGTTAAACTCATCGATATAAATGGAAAACCCCCAGGTCATCACACTCCATGCCACCGCCGCAAACACCGCCCCCGGAAGCTGAATTTTAAAGCCCTGTCTTGTTCCGGGCACATAGGCATACATAAGGGCAATTACAATTGTAAGCACCGCCCACATCAGCGGGGTTCTAAAGTGAAGCAAAATATCGAACAAATAGGAGGTCTGGGGCACAAAGCCCTCCACAAGCCCGATAAGCGAATTGCCGAATACCATAATAATCAGCGACAGCAGCACGGCAAACAAAATCAATATCAGATACAGACTTGCCACTATCCGAAGAAGCAGGTAATTTCTGTTCTCCTCCACATCATTGATTGCGTTTAGTCCCCTCATCAGCGCAAGAACGCCTTTTCCCGCGGACCACAAGGTGGCAATCGCCGTGATAGAAATAACGCCCACCGATTTATCGTAAACATCTGAAATAATCCCCACAAGCAGCGCATCCATAGCGTCCGGCGTAATCTCCCTTGCCAAAAACATCAAATTTGCTTTTGTGACGGGCGTGTAGGGCAAAATAGCGCACAAAAGCATCAACGCCGGAATCAGCGACAGGAACAAAAAGAAAGCCGTGCTGGCAGCAAAGGCATTAATATTCTTTTTGCTCATATGCTTTCCAAAATCATATCCGATAAACAGAAGTCTTTTTATCATGAATCCCTTTTCCTTAATATAGTTTGCTGAGCTGGCAGCCGTTAAAATAAAAAGAAAGAATCCCCTCGCAGTCCATGCCGTCCGCCCCCATTGCCTTGGCTCCGTTCTGCGACATTCCCACGCCATGCCCGTAGCCGCCGCCAATTACAGTATATCCTATCACATTTGTACCCCCTTTTACAACATCTATTGCAAAATACGCGCTTGGGAGCAATGTGGTACAGGCGAAAACCTCTCCGTCCTGCCCGGCGGCCTCCCCGCCCTGATTTAAAACGTATCTGATATTGTACTCGGAAACTACCTTGTAAACCCCCTTGTCTGTGGTGAGCAAAAGCTCATCCATCACGCCGCCCTCTCTCCGCTTCAGGCATTGTATTTCATAAACCTCCTTGAAATTTTCAGGCTCTTTTTCCTCATAGGCGCTTTCCTCCTCCGCATCGCCTCCCTCCGTGAGCGTAAGGATTTTGGAGGGGACGGCCCCGTATCTTTCCTTTAATTTCTTTAAGAGAAGCTCCTCGTCCAGTTCATCTACATAGTAACGCCACCGAAACCATTTTTCGTCCTTTTCATAGGCGTTTTCATCCCTATTGAAAATATAGTCCCTGAAATTTTCTTCCTGCGATAGCTCTGCGGCTGAATATACTTTCTTTTCTGAGCCATTTTCCGCTTTCAAGGCATTTTCCTTTCCAGAGTCGTCCTCCTCTTCCAATCCTGCCTCTGTTTCCAAACGGCCTTCTCCTTCCTGTTCAGTTTCTTCTTTCTGTCCACCTTTCTCTTTCTGTTCGCCTTCCGCTGACTGTGCAGCTTCCTCTGACCGTCCAGCCTCTTCTTTCTGTCCATCTTCCGCTGACTGTCCAGCTTCTTCTTCCTGTCCGTTTCCTTGGCTTTCTTCCCCCCTTGCAATATGTCCCGCCCGCAGATATGGGAATTCCTCCGCCTGTCCGCTGTTCCACACCCCCGCGTCCGCGCCGAAGCCGCAGGAAGTAGAATAATAATAGGTAGTAACCGGCTCCCCTTCGTATAAAAGCAGCGTCCCCGCCGTTTCCTTTACCGCCTTTGTGGTATTGACGTTTTCCGCAATATTATTATACACCTGATAGCTTACGCTGTCGTCCATGTGGGCCCCAAGATTCCCATAGCCCGGCTGCAGCAAATGGCGGTATCCGTAGGTTCTTGCGCAAACAGCCTGCGCCTTCAAGGCCTCCATTGGATAGGAGGAAGGCATCTCGCTGGGAACCACTGAATAAAGATATTCCTCCATCAAAACCTCATTGATTAAAACCAGTCCGTCCTCCGTCTGGGCAATTTCCATTTTCCCCCGGTAAGCCGGTGTTCCTTGACTTCTCTCAAGAGAAAGCACCCGGATTTTTCCCGTATTGACGTCGGAGGAAACCTCCGCCCGCCCCCCAGAAAGGTACTTGCTTCCCGGCTCAATCACAAGCTCCTGCCCCGCTTCCAGCTTCTCCTGAGCTCTAGCCCCGTATTCTCCATAGGCAACGGTAATGCCATTTTCGCCTGCAAGGGTTATTTTGTCATGATACAGGCTCCCAAAATTATTGTTTTTAATCGCCACCCGGACCGTTTCCATGGTTTCTTTTCTTGTAATCAAAAAAGCACAAATTTTCCCCTTGTCCAGAACAAAATCCGCAAAATCATAGCCAAGAGCCAGCTCCTCCTTATCCGCTTCGCGCAGCTCCTCATACAATTGATATCCGATACAGTCATCCAAAATTGGAAGCTTTCCGTACCCCTCAATCTCCGCCTGTTCCTCGGAAATGCCAAGAAGCTTTCCTCCTATCCGCTCCCCCTTCACTTGAATCTTTGAAATTTTCCCTTCGGCATAACTGATATCCCCTACCTGCTCCCGCAGATTTTCCGCCGAAAAAGCTTCCTCTATATCTGCCGTAATTTCATATCCCTTATAAAAAAAGTAAATCCGCTCCCCTTCGTCCTCCATAATCCAAACGTTTGGCAGAGTGTTTTTATTCGAAAGCGTATCAACCAGCGTGAGCATACGGTTTTCCCGGACATACGCCCGCACCGAGACAAACTGAAGGCCTTGGAGCTTGCCGCTTGCCGTCGCATAAATTTTCCCATTCTTGTCAAGGAGGCAGCCCTCGCCAATTACTTCCTCACCGGCCAAATTTTGACTGCCGCAGAGTATCTCCACCTGCGTCTCCTTAATCTGCTCTTCCAGCCCGTAAAGCTTTACAAGCTTCTCATAGCTTTCATACCAATCCTTTTTTAAAAGATAAAACTCGTCCTTATACTTATTTTTATATGTAAGCCTTTCTTTTAATTTTTTAGTCTCCTCAGAGGCTCCGCCGGATTCAAGAAGAATATCCAAGGCTTTACAATAATTTTCATAGCTCACATATTCTGTTTCCTGCGCCGTAAAAATCTGCTCAAGCTCTTTCAATTCGGATTCGCCAATTTTCCCGACTTCCGTCTCTTCCCTTTCAGCTTCATCAGCTGCCCCAGCTCCCGCCTCCTTCAATTCTTTTAATAAAATCCAAACGTCCTCCGCCCAAATCAGCTCGCCCTCCGGCTGCTCCAACTGCAAAACCTTCTCGTCGGTGTAAACCAGCCAGATAAATAAAAGCGTCAGTACCGCCGCAACAACCACTTTTAACCAAATTCTCGCCCGCTTCTCCATCCCTTCCCCTTTCACAGAAAAAGCAGCCTGTTGCAAGGCTGCTTTTTCTTCTGTTGACCCGAAATGCCGGTTCCTGTCTTTTGACTCCTAGCCACAGCTAGGTGGGTAACCGCAATCAACGCTTTTGCCTTCCCCTGCAATCCTCTTGCGAGTGGAGGCTTGGCAGCCGCCCGACAATATAGGAATCCCGTTTAAAGTATCTGTAGGTTCAAAATGACAAGAGTTGTCGCACATTTCAGGCTAATTGTATTATATCCAATACCGCATAAAAATACAACTATAAATATGGACTGGAAACCGTTTTTCAGCGTTTTCACCAAAAAAATTTACGCCTGCGCAAACAAAAAGGGCCTGCAATTGCAGACCCAATTTTTAACTTTATTTTTTACAGAGCGTCAACCAATCTCTGAACAGCCTCAAGCGCCTCGTCGGGAAGCTTGTCATAGCCTTCCTTCTTTGTTGCGAAGCCCTGAACAGCGTCTACACGGTTCTGCATTGCGCTCTTAAGAGCGGCTACATATTCCGCATTGCCAAGGTCAGGTGTAAAGTCGGCAGTCTTGCCTTCCCACTCGGTCATGATCTCGATATCGTCAAAGTTGCCCCACTTCACGAAGTTAGCTTTTCCTTCAACGATTGTCTCAAGGATTCCCAATGTATCGGCAGGTTTTACCTTTGTTCCCATAAAGTCGCCTGTGTTTACAATATAGCAGTCAACGTTCTTTTCTTCCACCAGCTTCTTAAACTTCTCATAGTCGTTTACAAGAGGATAGGTTCTAAACGGGTTAGCGTAAGGAACGATACGAAGGGCGTTCATATCTGTGCCTGCTGCAACACGCTCTGCGGTAGAGGTCTTGGTTGCAAGGGTTGCGCCCATAACGGAAGCAAGAGCCGCGCCTTTTAATTTGATTACCGGAGGAATAGTAGGATCCTTCATAATCCAGAAGATTGCGTTTACGGGAGCGTCAATCTTGTCCACACGGTTCGGAGACCACAATTTGGATTTGATTGCACGGCCGTTGCC
>JAMPGS010000044.1 GCA_023663815.1 Clostridium sp. | reverse complement strand
GCGGCCACCGAGTGATATCTCTCCTTCCCACCCTCCACAACGTGGCGCACTTTGCTAAAACCGTATTTTTCCACAATTTCTTTCCGGCAAAAATCAACATCGCCGGGCGAGACTACCAAAACAATTTCATCAATAAAGCAATCCTCGAAGGTTTTCAGCGCGTAGTAAATAACCGGCTTGCCGTCAAGCAATATATACTGTTTTTTGGTACTGCTCTCCATTCGCTTCCCGCTTCCCGCCGCAAGCACGATTGCCACCGTGCGCTCCCGCTTTTTCTCTTCCATATTTTCAAACCTTCATTCCCGTTTTTGTTTCTTGGCCCGTCAATTACCTGCATATAACCGTCTCCGCCAAAGTCAACCAGTCCAACTATCATACCAAAAGGTCTTTTCCAACTGCCATACTAAAACATTTTTTCCAATCGCCATGCCAAAATATCTTTTCCAATTGCTACACGTCTCAATTGCCATCATCGCCAACACTTCCGCCGTCACTTTACCGCTCCCCAAGTTTTAAATTGGGCACGGCGTTTAGGTCAAAACCATGCCGCACGCCTTTTTGATATTCATAATAAGCCGCCGCTCCAATCATCGCCGCGTTATCGGTGCAGTAAATAGGAGAGGGATGATAAAAAGCAACTCCCGCTTTTTCACAAGCCTCCGTAAAGGCTTTCCGAAGGCCGCTGTTGGAGGCCACTCCCCCGGCGATGGCAAATTTTTTCATCCCAAATTTTTTCAAGGCTTCCATGGAATGTTCCACCAGCACATCGATGACCGCTTTCTGGAAAGAGGCCGCCACGTCCGCCGTGGATATTTCTTCCCCTTTCATTTTGCAGGAATTCAAATAATTTAAAACCGCCGACTTCATTCCGCTGAAGCTAAAATCAAACTCCGAGTTCTCCACCTTTGCCCGCGGGAACATAATAGCATCGGGATTGCCCTCCTTTGACGCCTTGTCAATCTTCGGCCCGCCGGGATATCCAAGGCCGATAGCCCTTGCCACCTTGTCAAAGGCTTCCCCCGCCGCGTCGTCCCTTGTCCTGCCAATCACCTCGTACTCCCCATAATCTTTAACCACCACTAAATGGGAATGGCCGCCGGACGCCACGAGGCACAAGAAAGGCGGCTCTAAATCTTTATTTTCAATATAATTGGCGCTGATGTGCCCTTCAATGTGATGTACGCCCACCAGCGGAATCCCCGACGCAAAGCTGACCGCCTTGGCCGCCGACACGCCCACCAGCAACGCTCCCACAAGTCCGGGCCCATAAGTGACCGCAATGGCCGTCATATCAGACAAAGCCATCTCCGCATCGGACAGGGCCTGCTCAATCACCTGATTTATTTTTTCTATATGCTTGCGGGAGGCAATTTCCGGAACCACGCCGCCGTACTCCGTGTGCAGCGCAATCTGGGAGTAAATCACGTTTGAAAGTACTTCCCTGCCGTTTTTCACCACCGCGGCGGCCGTCTCGTCGCAGGAACTTTCAATCGCCAGTATATAAACGTCCTTTTCCATCCTGTTTCTTCCTTATATTATGCAGATTTTACGAGGAGCTTCCCGTATTCCCGTTTTCCGTCGGTTTCCAGCCCAAAATTTTCCAATGGCCGTCCTCGTCCTTCCGCAAGACAAAAATTTCTTCGTTGGCCTCCAGATAAGTCCCTTTTCTCAGGGTAAAGCTACAAGTTAATCTGGCACATTTGTAGCCGTTTTGCGTAAACTCCTCCACGTCCACGCTGGATGCCGGGGTATAGCTGGATATCACAATTCCTTCTTCCTTAAAAGTATTGATATCCCATTTCAAATCCTCAAAATACTGCTGCTGGGTTTTGCCTTCAATAAGCTCCGCGTCGTAAAGCTTCTGCACATGAAGCGCCAGCTTCCGAAACTCATCGTCCGTGTAGGTTTCCCCCAAAATGCACTGTGCAAGCTCGCCGAAGCATTTTACCACCTCCCGCGGCGTGGGGGGGTAGTTATTATCCAAATTGCGCAAAAGAACCTCCTGCACAACCGTTGCCTTTACCTCTTCTTCCTTGCTCTTATCCGGCTTTTTGTTGGACAGGTAATAATAATATCCCCCCACCAGTCCTACCAAAACAACAATGACAACCAGCGCTTTTATGATTCCGCCCTTCCCCTTCATGGTCCTACACCTTTTCCTTTCTTCTTTGCCCGCTTTCGTTTTTTGCCTGCTTTTCTTTATTGCTTTCCTTACTTGCTTTTTCCCTTACCCGCTTTACTCCTCATCCTCAAAGCCCAGCTCGATGGTTTTTCCATCCCTGCAAGTCTCCGTTTCGGGAAAAATTTTTCTCACTTCCGGTAAAAATTCCTCCGGCCTGTTCAGAGACGGGCTGTAGTGGGTCAGCCACAGCCTTGGCACCTTCGCCCGTTTTGCCAGCTCGGCCGCCTCATAGAAGGTCATGTGCTTTTTTTCTCTGGCGCTGGCTTTTTTATCTCTCTCCCCGTACATTCCCTCGCAGATAAATAAATCCGACCCAGTAGCATGTTTTACAATCCCCTCCGTGGGCCTTGTGTCCGTGCAGTAAGTCACCTTGATTCCTTTTCTTGCCGGCCCTAAAACCATCTCCGGCGTGTAGGTTTTTCCTTCTATTTTAATGACCTCGCCTTTCTGCAGGCGGTTCCAGTATTTTTTTTCAATTCCAAGGGCCAAGGCCTTATCCACCTGAAATTTCCCAGTCCTCTCAATGGAAATACTGTAGCCGTAACAAGGCACATTGTGATTCACCCGAAAAGCTTCTATTTTAAAGCCGTCAAAGGAAATGATGTGCTCCGCCTCGTTCAGCTCCAAACAGTCTATCACAAAGGGCAGCTCCGGCGCAATAATACGAAGGGAAGCAACCACTCTTGAAAGCCCTTTCGGCCCCACCAAAAGCAGCGGCTCTGTCCGTTCCGCATTTCCCATAGTGAGAAGCATCCCCGGCAGTCCGCTGATATGGTCTGCATGAAAGTGGGTAAAACAAATGACGTCAATGGGTTTCGGGCTCCAGCCCTTCTCCTTCATTGCAATCTGCGTTCCTTCCCCACAGTCAATCAATATACTTTGTCCATTGTATCTGGCCATCATGGATGTGAGCCACCTATAGGGGAGCGGCATCATTCCGCCGGTCCCCAGCAAGCAAATATCCAGCATAATCTTCCTCATTTCCGCGCGGAACGCTTTACGCCGGTCTTTCCACATCCATATGGAAAAGAAATTTTAAAGCAGCTCTTTTATTTCCTCCTCTTCGACCGGAATTGCAAATCCGCTGATTAAATTATCGTAACATTCCTCGCACAAGTCAAAGGAATGTTCCTGTCCGTCCTTATTACTGAAATATCCAAAACGAACCTGTCCATGGAAACAGCCTTCCGTCAACATTCCGTTTTTTAATTTTAATTCTTTTTTACATTTATTACAAACAACTTTTTTCAGTTCTTTTGTAGTATCCTCTGAGTAAATTCGCATATTCTTATCCTCCCTTAAGTATTTTGCAGGATATCGCCGCAGCGATATTTTCACCGCAGGTTTCTCTTGCATCCCCAAATACCATTATACATAAAAGAGAAATAAGTGATAGTGGTAATTCTTCCATGCCTTGCCTATCTTTTCCACATAATCAGCGCGTCCTCCGCAGGCTTCTCGTAAAAGTTTGGTCGAACCCCCTCCCCCTTAAAGCCAAGGCTTTCATATAGCCGGATTGCCGGTTGATTACTGGCCCGCACCTCCAAAGTGCAGCCGCCGATACCGTTTTCCTCCGCCTTATCCAGCATATGCTCCATCATTCGGCGGGCGATTCCCTTTCTTCTGTGCGCCGCCGTCACCGCCACGTTTGTAATCTCGCCCTCGTCTATCAGCTTCCGAATTCCGCAGCAGCCTACAATCTCTCCGTCCAGCTCGGCCACATAGTAGCTGGCGTAATCAGCCTCCACCATCTCCAAAAAATCCTGCGCCGACCATGGCATGGAAAAAACTTCCCACTCGATTTTGCTTGCCGCCTCCACATCGGCCGCCGTCATTTCTCTAATTTGAAGCATTGGTTTCCTCATTTTTGCGTTGCTTGCATCGTTCAGCTTTACTAATTAATTTGAACAAGCATAAATGCCTGCAGAGTTTGTGGATGCAAAGCAGGCGTAACTCTTCTCCACATTAAAATGCTCTTGTCTTTTTAATTTTTTCTCCACTTTCAGCATTTCTTTATCATGATGAGGTTTTCCCCTTCTCCTGCTCCGCCTGAGACAGTCTCAAATACTGCGGCGCGTGGTCTCTGGCATGGACGCATTTTCCCTCCCGCATATATTGAAAGGCCAGCATGGCGAAAGCCGCCGCCCTCTGTCTGTTCATATGAGCAGGCGCAAAGCCGTGGGGAATCTTCATAAGCTCCTTAAGCCTTTCCGCAAACACCGGAACTCCGTCCCCCAAAAAAATCACCTCGCGGCCCATCCCGTTACATTTTTCCGCAATCTCGTCAATGGAAACGGCGCAGCCGGAAAGCAGCACGGAAAGCTTATACTGAACAGGATTGCCCTCATTTTTTACAAATTCATAAAGCCCGGTGTACACCTGATTCCTTCTTGCGTCCATAATGGGGCAGACCAGCTTATCCGTCCCGTACAGATTGCAGGCAAGACCGTCAAGGGTGGGAATCTCCACCAAAGGCTTTTCCATCGCCAGCCCAAGTCCCTTTGCCGTGGCGGAGCCTATCCGCAGGCCCGTAAAAGAGCCGGGGCCGGAAGCAATTGCAATAGCGTCCACCGTGGAAAGGTCAAGCTCCACCATTTTTTTCAGCTCGTCCAGCATGAGAAGCAGGGTTTGGGAATGGGTCTTTTTATATTGAACATTGTACTCGCCCGTCAGCGTATCGTCCTCCACAATAGCCACCGAAGCCGTAAGGCCCGAACTGTCTATGGCAATCACTTTCATGCTTTTTAAACCTCGTTAATCCCAATTTTTCTGTAGTCAAATCCTTTTTCCAAATCCTTGCAGATGGTTATTTCCGTGTAATGCTCCGGCAATATTTCCCGCACCAGCCCGGCCCACTCTATAAGGCAGATTCCCTCCCCGTAAAAGCAGTCCTCGTAGCCAATCTCCTCCATCTCGGAAATATCCCCGATTCGGTACACGTCAAAATGGTAAAAAGGATACCGCCCCTTTTCGTAAATCTGCAAAATAGTAAAGGTGGGGCTGTTTACATGTTCCTTAATTCCAAGCCCCGCCGCGAATCCTTGGGTAAAAACAGTTTTTCCAACACCCAAGTCGCCGTTTAAGGCAAACACCGTCCCAGCCACCGCTCGCTCTCCGATTTTTCTACCCAGCTCGTACGTCTCCTCCGGGCCGAAGGTTTCTATCTCCATTTATTTATTTCCTTCCATATAGCAATCCCAGCGCAAACAGCCAAATCTCAATTCTGCCATGCCGCAGGCAACAAAGTATCCGCTCTCTTATCAACACCCCATCACAAACAGCAAAACCGCAATTTTGCCATGCCACAGCAGCAAAGCATCCGCTCTCTTATCAACGCACCCATCGCAAGCGGCCAAACTGCAATTCTGCCACGCCATAAACAGCAAAACCGCAATTCTATGCAAAACGGCTGCCTCCCCGCTTGCATGAATCGAGTTTTCACCCCCGAATCTTCACCTTCTTCGGAGGCATATGAGTTGATATCATTTCAATCACCCCGGCCGCCTTGTCGCCTAAATCCTTTTTGGGAAAAATCGACGCGTTGACGGGGGAGGTGTACAAAATTAAGCTTCGGGGAGTGGACACCGCCTTGTGCATGTCCTCCCACTTTTGGGACTGCGTCTCCTCGCCCTGAGAAACGGCCACGCCCTCGTCCGTCATTGTATAATGAAGCGGATTTTTAAAGGCCGGATTGGAGAGGTACTGCTGTCTGGATTTGATAAAAAGCGTCCACGGCAGATAAACCAATATGATTATCCCAAAAACAAGAAAAAGCGCGCCGTATCCCATAAAAAAAGCCACTATAAGAAGCGCTCCCGCTATCCCGCCAATCAGCCCCGACGCACTGGTATAGCTGTGATAGAGCATATAATCATAAAGCACGCCCGGCGTTATTTTTACATCGAATTCCACTTCCATAAATCTGTTCCTTTATCCGTAATTTTACTGTATATTTGACAATCAAGGTTTTTGCACAGACATCGCAGACTACCCCTGCTTTACCGGCTTCTTTCTACCGAAGCTCCTGTGCATAAAGAGCACCCGCACAAGCAGGTGCTCTCCACAATTCCTATTATACTAAAAAAAACTTAAAGTGCAAGATTTAAAATCGATTCGCGCCGCAAGTAACAAAAATTCACACATGCCCAAAATGCTAACCATCCATACGTGCCGCGGACAACATCTTTTCTAAAAATTTCCTTGAAAACTTCCTATTCATGCCGAAGGGCCTCTATAGGACTTAACTTGGCCGCCTTTCTGGCGGGATAAATTCCGAAGAAAATTCCCACCCCGCAGGAAAACGCGGACGCCGCGGCCACGGTTCCCACTCCGATTTTTGCGCTGACGCCAGCAATGGATGCAATGCCGTTTGCCCCAAGAAAGCCAAGTATAATCCCGATAATGCCGCCGAGCAGCGTGATAATGCCCGCTTCCGCCAAAAACTGCAGCAGCACTGAATTTGTCCTTGCCCCCAACGCCTTTCTGATACCAATTTCCCTCGTCCGCTCCGTGACGGACACCAGCATAATATTCATAACGCCAATGCCGCCCACCAGCAGGGAAATAGCCGCCACAAAGGAAATAAACACGGTAATAAAGCTCAAAATCGTGTCAAACTGCGACGTATAATCCGCAAAGCTCTCCATCATAATCTGATTTTCACCGCGCACATTGTGCCTGCTCTCCAAAAGGGCCAGCGCCTTGGCGGCCACCTCGGTAGAATATTCGGGAGCATCCGCAATCACATAAAACTGATCTATCTCGTCGATATAATATCCCAGCTTATTTGCCATAAAAGTAAGAGGCACCTCCGCCTGTATTGTAGTGGTTCCGTAGCCCGTGCTAATCAGTGTCGAGGCGTTGTCTTTCCGAATTCCAATCACCCGAAGCTCCTGCGTGATACCCCAGAAAGTGGCGTCAAAGCTCATGCCTATCACATCGGTTGTGCCAAAAAGGGCCACCGCGCTGCTCTCGTTAATCACGCATGTGTTGGCCGCGCTGTTGTAATCGTTCTGGGTAAAATATTTCCCCTTGACAATGGGGTCCATGGACGCGTACTGAAGCCCCACGGTTCCCCCGCTCATTGAAATATCAAAATCCCCTTTGGGTCCCTCCGCAGTTCCCCATGTGCCGAATTGCGGCGTTACCCCTTTTATGTGCTCCACCTGTGTCTCAATCGCGTCAAAATCCGATTGAGTAAACATTACTGTGGTGTCCTTTCTAGTGCTGTCCACATAAAACGCAATTTGGCCTCCCGCAATGCCTTCCAGCTCCGAGTTCACCTGCGCCCGGACGCCGTTGCCGATGGAAATTACCATAATCACGGAGGAAATTCCGATAATGATGCCGAGCATGGTTAAAATAGAACGCCCTTTATTGCTTTTAATGTTCATTAAAGCAATTTTTATGTATTCCCAAATCTGTGCCATTTCCTACCTCATTTCTATTCCTTGCATATACCAATGCCTGCAGCGGCTTTCAAATGCTTTGCAAGGCCAATTCTTGGTTTACTGCCGCAGGGAAAAAACTTATTCTTCCGGATTTTCCCTCCTACATTTCTTACATTACTGCGGCATTGCCATCACTGACATTCCTTCGGTGAGCGCGGCGGTCACCTCCGTTACCACCTGCTCTCCTGCGGAAAGTCCTTCCGTCACCTGAATCATAGTATCCGACGAAATTCCCGTCACCACGGGCTTTTTAACCAAAATATTGTTCTCCACCACATAAACAAAGTCTCCGTCCATGTCCACATTGACTGCAGTCACCGGTATCAAAACGGCGTTTTCCTCCTTCGCCGTGCTGATAACCACCTTTGCCTCCACGCCTAAAATTACGTCGCTGTCCGGGTTCATAATCTCAATCTCGGTTCCCACCACAGAGGCTCCGCTGTTGTTAGTCTCCGCCATTTTGTTAATCTTAGAAACTTTGCCCTCGTACTCCTTGCTGCCAATGGTAATCCTTGCCCTTTGCCCCATCGCAACCTTATCCAAGTCGTACTTGGTGACGGAAATTTTTACCATGACATTCTCGGTGCTTTCCAATTGAAGCAGCTTTTCTCCTACCGCCATGCTGCCGCCCTCCACGGCGTTTACCTCCGTGACGACGCCGTTAAATTCCGCCACAATGCCCTCTGTGGCTTTTTCCAAGCTTTCCAGCGAATCGGCGTTTTCTATTTCCTTCGTCTGGTTTTCCGCTTCCAGTTCCTCCCGCGCACCGGCCGTCATTTTCCCTGCATCCGCGGAGCTCTTCTGGGACTTCATTTCCGAGCGGTATTCCTGATAATCGGAAAGCATCTTATTATATACTTCCAGCTCGTCCTGCCACCCCTGAATTTCCTTGTTATGCTCCTGCTCGTACCGGTTTAACTCCACCTGCTTTTCAATTTCAATTCTCTCATCCTCCGTCAAACTGTCCGCTTCCTCCAAAAGCGTAATTTGGAGCAGCGTCGCAAAATAAGACAAGTCGCTCTTTTTCTTTTCTATCTTATTGTTTAAATTAGTTATGTAGGCCTCCGTATCCTTAATCTGCTGGTCCAAAACCTCCAGATTAACGGTTGCTTCGTTTAAATCCCCCAGCTTTTCATTGTTGCTCTGGACGGAATTCCTATAATTTCCCTCCGCTGACTGGGCTTTCAGCTTTGCCAGCTCTTTTTCCTGCTCTAACGCATCAGCGTCGTAGGCAATCAATACATCGCCTGCCTTTACAGCATCGCCCGCCGCCACGGCCACGCTTCCAATCTTTACGCTCACGTCAGAAAAATACGTTTTTGACTTTTCCGTCGTCACCGTGCCGCTGGTATTGATGGTTTGCTCTATTTCTCCTGAAAGGGCTTCCGTCGTCGCCACAAAGGTCTGCACCTCGCTTTTAAAAAACGTGTTTTTTACCACAACCGCTAGTACCAGCACGCCGGCGATAACAAGCATGACAATTCTTCTGCGCTTTTTCTTTGCCGCTTTGTCAAGGGGATTTTTTTCTTTTTTGGGTTTCTCTTTTTTTGATTTTTTCTCCTTTTGGGGTTTTTTCTTTGTTTGGATCATTTCCTCTTGTTGAGATTTTTCCTTCTTTTGAGCTTCTCTTTGAAATTTTTCTGCCGTTTCAGGCTCTTCTCGTTGAGACATTTCCTCCATTTGAACCGCTTCCTCTTGCCGAGACTTTTCTTCCATTTGAACTATTTCTTCTCTTTCCGCTTTCCCCTCTTTTACTTCGTTCAATTCCATATCAGCTAATCTCCTCTCACCAGTTTTCATTTATAATGTCGTCCACCACCCGACCGTCCATAATTCGTATAATGCGCCGGGCCTGCGATGCAATTTCGTTATCATGAGTAATCAAAATAACCGTCCTGCCCTCTTTGTGCAGTTCTTTTAAAATTTCCATAATCTCTCTAGTTGAACCGGAATCCAGATTTCCGGTAGGCTCATCCGCCAAAATCACCGGCGGAGCCTGCGCGATAGCCCTTGCAATCGCCACTCTCTGCTGCTGGCCGCCGCTCATCTCCGACGGCTTATGCTCCATTCTTGCTTTTAACCCCACCTTTTCCAGCGCCGTCTTGGAAAGCTGCGTTCGCTCTTTCCGGGAAACTCCGCGATAAATTAAAGGCAGTTCTACATTTTCAAGGGCGGTCAAGCCTGCAATCAAGTTAAATCCCTGAAAAATAAAGCCGATTTCCCGGTTCCTGATATCCGACAGCTCGTCGTCCGTGAGCCCCGAAACGTCCTGCCCGTTTAATATGTAAGTGCCGCTGGTCGGTACGTCCAGACAGCCCAACATGTTCATCAGGGTAGATTTCCCTGACCCTGACTGTCCGATGATGGCCACAAATTCGTTCTTATTTATAGCCAGATTCACATGGTCTAATGCCCGCACTTCATTTTCGCCGGGATTATAAATTTTACACATATCCCGAATTTCAATTAATTCGTCCATCAGTATCCGCGCTCCTTGTATGTTTGTACTATTGTATTATATTACTAATACAAAATTTGTCAATACCTAAGTCATGAAATATTGTTCTTTATGCTTAAAAAGATTTTTCAAGAATTATATTCTTCCTAAGATTGGGGCACACTTTTTGACGTCCACTTATTATAACGAAGTATATTTCAAAAAACTTACGGGAATCTATAATAAATTCTTAATTTTATCTAAAAAAATGGCGCAGGAACTGTTTTCTTCCCACGCCGCTGGTTTTTATATGTTGTTTATATGTGTTTACAATTCTATAACTGATTCTATAGCTGAGCTGGTTCTATGGCTGGCTCTTATAGGCAATAAGCCAAAAGATTTACGCGAACGTTTAGCAGAAGCCTCTCAGCAAGACGCCGTCTATAGGCTTTGATTGCTGACACTCGACAAAAAGCTATTTGCACAGATATTTGGCAAATACCGTCCAGCAAAGCACTGTTGACAGGCATTTGGCTGCTACTGCCTCGACCAAAGTTTGTCCACTACTCCGCAATTTCCACCTGTTTTTTCTGCTTTGCCTTCCTGCCCGCAGGCTCCGACTTTAGAATCGGGCTTAGCTTTTTATACACAAGTATAGTTATCAGGGACACACTCCCGCCCTTTAGCAGATTAAGGGGCGCCACCGCAAAGACAACCAGACTAGTTACGCTGGTAATATTGCCGTTGATGGCGGTTCCCATCCCCACAATCGCATCTAAAGGCATCCCATAAAGCTTGGAAAAGGCGGGCAAAAGATAAACCGCATTGAACATTGTGCCGAATACCGTCATAACTAACGTTCCGATAACAGACGCCGCAATGGCGGTTTTTTTCGTCTTTTTAAACATATAAATGATGGAAGCAGGCAGGATAAAGCTGCACCCAATCACGAAGTTTGCCAAATCGCCCACAAAGGCGGTGCTGGTTCCTTTTATAAAAAGCTTCAAAAGAACCTTGCAGAACTCAATCATAACGCCTGCCACCGGCCCAAAGGCAAAAGCCCCAATCAGCGCGGGTATCTCGCTGAAATCCAGCTCATAAAAGGCCGACGCAAAGGGCACGGGAAATTCAAACAGCATTAGAACCGCCGATATTGCCGAAAATACGCCAATCAATACGATTTTCCTTGTAGTTAAAATGCGCTCCGTATCGTCGTTTTTCTTTTTCAGCGCTTTCTCCGTCAAAGCGGCAATCAAAAACAACGCCGCCGCTATTCCCACCGACACCAGTACAAAAATCACATTTTCTTTTACGCTGCTCCATAATCCATTACTCATTTCTTTTTCCTCCTTAAAAATCCTCCGCATGACGCGGGTTTTGGCTTTTCGCCCGATTTTTTAGAAAGGTTCTTCTGCGCATAAAAAATTTACCCCGAATGTCAGTAAACATTCGAGGCTATTCATTCTACTATTGCGCACAACTGCTTCCGACAGCTTCAAACTTCCGCCTGCACAGAAAACAGTTTTTTCTTCTCTCATCCAGACTTTACTGTTGGTTTTGGAATTTCACCAAATCAGCCATTTTGCTTTCGCGCCGTATCCGCAAAAGCTTGTGGGTCGCGGACTATACCGCCAGTAGGGAATTTCACCCTGCCCCGAAGAACTTTTCTTTATTTACATGGGATAGGATACCACGGAAATGCGGGAAAATCAAGGGGGAATTTCACAAGTATGTGCTGCCAGTAATTTCGCAAATATGCGCTAACAATTTCACAAGCATCTACCATGTATAATTTCACAGATATATGCCAAGTATAATTTTCACAGATATACGCCATGTGTAATTTCACAGATATACGCAAAATACCCATGAGCTCTTCTTTCCTTTATTATTTAGCGCTTAGGTTATTATTCTTTGATTATATCAAGCTCAGTAAGATTTATACCGGATGCAGAAAGTATAACTTTTAATTCTATATAACGTCCCTTCATTCTTTTGTATGCTGCCGATTCTTTATCCTGTATTAAAATCATATAATCTTGAAGCCTTGCAAACTCTTCAACATTCCTCTGCATCATTTCTTTATCTGACATATAAAATCACCTGCTTTCATACTGTGGTTTTGTTGTTACATTATAAGTATATCACGGCCAAAGAGTAAAGTCTATCCAATTATCAAGGCTCTCATGGCTCATTGTTCGCAGGATAAAATATAAAAATAACCTTATTATAGGTTTGCGCAAACAAATAATAATAAGGTTATTTCCATATCTAAATATTAAATTGTCTTATCTTACACTGCCGCAGCATCATTTACTTCACCGCGCCGGTAATACCTTCTGCGAAGCTCTTCTGTAAGCAGAAGAAAATGATTGCCGTAGGAACCGTACAGATAAATACGCCCAGCATCAGCATACCATAGTCAACGGTGTAGCCGCCAAGCAGGTTGGCAACCAGCATCGGCATGGTGATGGAGTTGTCTGTCTGCAAAATAACCTTGGGCCATAGGTAGTTGTTCCACGCGTTCATGAAAGTGATTGTCATAGCCGCCGCGTAAGTGGAGCGCATGGTCGGCATGAACATGCGGAAGAAAATGCCAACCTCGCTCAAGCCGTCGATACGCGCCGCCTCAATGATATCATGAGGGAAAGAACGGGAAGCCTGCCTGAACATCATAATCATAAAAGGCGTTGAGATGGACGGAAGCATAAAAGCCGCCATGGTATTTACCATCCCCAGCGTTGAAAACATGCGGAACATGGGAATCATAATCGCCGCAAAGGGAATCATCATAGCCGTGAGGAGAATCGTGAACACCGCATCTTTTCCCTTGTCATGATAAATTTCAAAACCGTATCCGGCGATGGAACATATCACAAGACAGAGCACCGTCAGCACGATAGAATTTCGGAAAGAGTTTACAAGCGCCAATCCTAAATTCTGATTGCCAATCAGCGATTTATAATTTTCAATCAGATAGGTACCGGGAATCAATTTGCCGGCAATAACGTCCACACTTTTATTGGTAGCCGCACAGAACATGTAATACAGCGGAAATACGGATAAAAGTGAAAAAACTGTCAAGAACAAATACATTAAAAATTTTCTGCCTTTATACATTATCTCTCGTCACCTACTTTCATCTGAACTAATGCAAGAATCGCCACCATCACCAAAATAATAATGGACATTGCCGCCGCGTACCCAAAGTTCGGGCTCTGCACGAAGGACGTGTTGTAAATATAATGGGACATCGTCATCGTGGACTTGCCGGGGCCGCCGTTGGTAAGGTTCAAGGATTCATCGAACAACTGCAGCGTACCATTGGTAGATGTAATGGTTGTGAGCAAAATAGTCGGTTTGAGCAAAGGAACGGTAATCTTAAAGAATGACTGTACCGGGCTGGCGCCGTCAATCTTGGCCGCTTCATAGACAGAATACTCAATATTCTGCAGGCCTGATAAGTAAAATACCATGTTATATCCGGTCCATCTCCATATAAGCGCTATAATGATAACCGCGCGGGCCGTCCATGCGTTGGCAAACCACATTACAGGATTCATGCCCAGATTACGAAGCACCGTATTGATAAAGCCGTCGTTGGCAAACAAGGAACGGAAAATCATGGCATAGGATACCAGCGACGTCGCACAGGGCAAAAAGATGCAGGTACGGAATAGCCCCTTAAAGCGCAAGTCCTTATTATTCAGTACGGATGCGAGAATCAACGCCAAAACCAGCATAACCGGTACTTGAATAATCAGGTAAAAAAATGTGTTGAACAATGTCTGCTTAAACGTCGGGTCCTTCAGGATACGGGCATAGTTAGAAAAACCTGAAAAATTTAAATTTACGCCCAAACCTGATTTCATAGACAAGATAAACGCCTGAATCATGGGATAAAAGCTGGTCCAGCAAATCAGCAGTACCGCCGGTATCAGAAACACCCATCCCGTAAGGCTGTGCTTTTTCTCCAAAGTCAGTCCTTTTTTCTTCTGGCCACTCATAGAACACTACCTCCTTCAATCATTAATATTTTGCCTTCCCCTATGGCATATTTATTCTGGTAAAAAAGAGGTCTGCCCGCTGCCTTTGCAGGCAGACGCAACAGGCCCCTTTTACACCATTCAGTTTTTAAAACCAAAATAGGTTTATCAGCCGCCCATGTTAAATTCAACAGTCTGCTGTGCAGTTGTGATTTCAGAATCAATGTCTGCGCCTGTCTGGCTGATGTTGGAAAGTGCAACGCCTACAGCGTCACGAGCATCATAATAGAAAGGACCGGTAACGTTGGAAGGCGTATGTGTAGCAAAGTCTACAATCTTAGCGTAGATTGCGTCGCCGCTAAAGAAGTCAACGCCTACGTTGTATGCGTCGGACTGTCCTGCAGGCGCCCACGTTGCAAGAGCTCCCTTGGAGATAACGTCGTCATACAGCTCGTTGCTTCCTGCAAAGGTAGAGTTCATAAAGTCAATTGCAAGGTCAACCTTCTGGCAGTTAGCGGAAATTGCCCATGAAGAACCGCCGTTATTGGAGTAGTTGGTAGCTCCGCTGATGCCGTCAAGCTTCGGCATATTGGTGAGCGCCCATTTTCCGGACTGGTCTTCTGCAACCGTGATACTTGCCATAATCCAGCAGCCGTTCATTGCGCTTGCAGCGGTGCCGTTGTTGAGGGAAGCAATGTACTGATCCCAGTCAGTTACTTCTACTAACGTGCCGTCCTTTACCATCTGAACGTAAATTTCCATGATGGCCTTTAATTCCGCATTACCTTCGATATTAACGGAACCGTCCTCTTTGAACAGGGAAGAACCGCAGGACTGCAGCATCATCATAACCTGATCAGGGGAACCTGCCTGAGCCGTCAGCATAGGAACGCCTGTTGCATCCAGAACAACTTTAGCCTTCTCCATATAATCAGACCATGTAATGTCTGTGAAGTCGTCCACTGTGAATCCAGCCTGCTCCAAAATGTCGGTACGCACGCAGTTGATTACAGCGCCGTTATCAAACGGAATACCATAATTTACGCCATTTAACGTGGAATAAGCAACCTTCGCCGCTGAGAACTGTGAAAAATCAATTCCTGAGCTTGTCAGGTCTACAAATACATCCGGATAAAAGGTGGTGTATTTCTGGAATGAGTTATCCTGCATCAAGAAAATATCGGGCAAAGTGCTCAAATCATTAGCATTTACCGCTGTGGTAATACGCGTCTCGATATCGTCGGACTGAACCTCGCTTACCTGAACCTTGAAGCCCTCATGGTCCTTAGCGTAAATTTCAGCCGCTTTCTCGATAGCGTATACGTTGAAGTTAGGATCCCATGTCCAAACTGTCAGGGTGTTCTCGTCTGCCGAGGCGCCCTCTGTTACTGCTGCGGCATCATCTCCCGCCGCACTGGCATCGCCCGCTACCGCGCCGTCGCCCGCTGCCGCGCCGTCGTCTGCCGCCGCTCCGCTGTCAGACGTGCTTCCGCTGTCGCTTCCGCCGCCGCAAGCCGCCAAGGATACTACCATGGCGAGTGCCAGTAATACAGAAATTACTTTTCTTTTCATTACTCTATATCCTCCCGATAATTTAGATTTTAGTTCACTTTGCCCGCGCCGTTTTTCGACATATTATCCGCTTATTAGCAATATGCATAACGGACGGGCTTTACTGGAACTAATTCTCTAACATTGTACCATATCGCAATAGAGTTTTGTTATTAAATTCGACCATTTTATTCGCATTATCAACCATGTGATATATCGCAGCATATTCCTCTGCACGAGCTTGTGCAATTGAGCAGGGAAAGTTTTCTCCCTGCTCGCTGCGCGGGGTGCATGCTGCGCTGGCAGCAAATTTCCTTCCGCACCCCCTGTGTAATCGAGCAGGGAAGGTTTTTCTTCCCGCTCACCGCGCGGCCCGTGCGCCGCTTTTGCGGCTTCTCCTCTGCACGGGCCTGCGCATAAAAAGAGCAGGGAAATTTTCCCTGCTCTGCGCGCGGCGTCCCTTATCCTTTAATCCTGCCGAAAATCCTCCTTGGGACGCCCGTATTCCCTTGCGTTTTTCCGCCACTGCTGAGGGGATACCCCGGTAATCTGGCGAAAATTCCTGTTAAACGTGGACACGGTGCCAAATCCTGTCTCCGCCGCAATGTCGCCCACCGACTTGTTCGTCCGCTCAAGGGCGTCGCAGGCGCCTCTGACCCGCACCCGATTAATGTACTCCACCGGGGTCATCTGCATACATTCCCCGAATACCCGCCTAAAGTGGGTCTCGCTGATATGGCACATTTTTGCCAGCTCGTCAATCTTTACCGGACGCTCCGGCACCTTGCTGATATAATCCACCGCTTTGGAAATAATCATGCTGTTCCTCGACGGGTAAAGATTCTTTCCGGCCTCTGTCTCCCGCTTTCCGCCGCCGTTTTCCTCCTCCCCGCCGGCGCGGGCCGCCATACGTACTAATAAGGTCAGCATAAGCCCCTTGAACTCTTCCTTATATAAAGGCCCTTGCTCCTTCATAATAGAAATAAGCTGCAAGATTAAATCCGCGTTTTCTCTCTCCTCGATATCCTTAAAGGTCCAAAAGCGCGCGTTTGTCTTTTCCGCCAGCTCCCGCCCCATGAGAGAATTCTCCCCGTACAGCTCCCGCAAAAACCCGTCGGAGTCCACAAAAAGGTACTTCCAATAGCCCAAGGTGTTTTCCCCGGAAATCGTCACATGGGGAAATTTTTTGGGAATTATGGTAAAGGTTCCCTCGCAGAAAGGAATTTTTTCATCCTTCATATACATGATTCCGCTTCCCTTATAGCAATACCCTATTTCCATCACATTGTGGAAATGCATGACATCCGGTTTTTCCTTATAAATTTCCTCTCTGGTTAAAAACAAAGCCTGCCCGCCGGGAGGCATCTCAAAATACCTGTATTCTATTTTTGTTTTTTCCTCCGCTCCCCTTCTCATGACTTTTTATCCTGATTCAGCCGCATAGTGAGGCCGATTCTCTTCTTGGCGGTATCCACGTTGAGCACCTGCACGTCCACGATATCCCCAACGCTTAGGGCCTCCAAGGGATGCTTGATAAAGCGGTCCGTAATCTGGGAAATATGCACCAGCCCGTCCTGATGCACGCCGATATCCACAAACACGCCAAAGTCAATCACGTTGCGGACGGTGCCCTTTAATATCATGCCCGGCTTTAAGTCCTTTATTTCCAGCACATCGTTGCGCAAAATAGGCGTGGGCATACTTTCCCTTGGGTCTCTGGAGGGCTTTTCCAGCTCCTTCAAAATATCTGTAAGAGTAATTTCACCGATTCCCAGCTCCTGCGCCAGCTGTTTCTTGTCCTTGATTTTCTTCTCAAAAGTACTTACGGCTGCCTCCGGGGCTTTCTGCCTGCCCGCCCCTTTGCTTGCGGGTTCCCGCGAAGTATTCTCCGCAGCCAAGGTCATGCCGCCCATGGCCGCCGCCAGCGCTTTCCCCATGGCCGTGTCCGTGTTTCGGATAACAAATCGCTGCTCCCCGCCCTTTCTTCCGTTTCCTCCTTGAACTGCATTGCCTCTCTTGTCTGCGCTTCCTCCTTGACCTATATTTCCTCCCTGACCTGCGCTTTTCCCTGCAAGGCTTTGACGCTCCGAGGCCTTTTTCTGGGCAAGGCGCACATCCTCCATGGTAAGTCCCAGCTTTTCCAAAAGCTTAAGGGCCGCCTGATAGGATTCAGGGTGGACGCTGGTAGCGTCAAGGGGATTGTCCCCGTCCAGTATCCGCAGAAAACCGGCGCACTGTTCATAAGCCTTGGGACCCAGCTTGGGCACCGACAAAAGCTGGGCGCGGTTCACAAAGCGTCCGTTCCGCTCTCTGTAATCCACAATATTTTTTGCAACCGTCTTTGAAATGCCTGAAATATATCCCAAAAGGGAAGCGGAAGCGGTGTTCAAATCAACGCCCACCTTGTTTACGCAGTCCTCCACCACGCCGCCCAAGGTTTCGCCCAGCTTTTTCTGGTTCATATCGTGCTGATACTGCCCCACGCCGATAGAGCGGGGGTCTATTTTCACAAGCTCGGCCAAAGGGTCCTGCAGCCTTCTTGCAATGGAAGCCGCGCTCCTTTGTCCCACGTCGAAATTAGGGAATTCCTCCGTAGCCAGCTTGCTTGCGGAGTACACGGAAGCCCCCGCCTCGTTGACAATTACATACTGAACCGGAGTATCCAATTCCTTAATCAGCTCCACAATCACCTGCTCCGACTCCCTTGAGGCGGTTCCGTTTCCCACGCTTATCAAGGAAATTCCGTATTTTTTAATCAGCCTTTTCAGCTCCGCCTTGGCCTCCGCCACCTTATTCTGGGGAGCCGTGGGATAAATAACCTTTGTATCCAATACCTTGCCGGTAGCGTCCACCACCGCAAGCTTACAGCCGGTCCGAAAAGCGGGATCCCACCCAAGAACCACCCGACCGGCAATGGGAGGCTGCATGAGAAGCTGCTGCAGATTTTTTCCAAACACGGAAATGGCCCCGTCCTCCGCCTTCTCCGTGAGCTCGTTTCTGATTTCCCGCTCGATGGCGGGGGCAATCAGCCGGTCGTAGGAATCCTGTATCACTTCTTTTAATACCGGCGTGGTAAACTCGTTGTCTCCGGTGATGACTTTTTTGCTTAAATATTGAAGAATCCGCTCCACGGGAGCTTCAATTTTTACCGTCAGGAACTTCTCATTTTCCCCTCTGTTTAAGGCAAGCACCCGATGCCCCGCGGCTTTCTTTACAGGCTCCTCGTAATCGTAATACATTTCATACACGCTCTGGGCCTTTTCATCCCGCGCCGTGCTTATAAGCTTTCCCTCCTCCATGGTGATGCCGCGGATATAACTGCGGTAATCCGCCTCGTCGGATATCGTTTCCGCAAGGATATCCTTTGCCCCCTGTAAGGCAGACGCGGCGTCCATCACTTCTTTTTCTTCATCTATGTATTTAGCGGCCTCCTCAAGAACCGGGCAGGCGGCCTCCTGCTTCAAAAGATACTCCGCCAGAGGTTCAAGCCCCTTTTCCCTCGCCACGCTGGCCCTGGTTTTTCTCTTCGGGCGGTACGGACGATAAAGGTCCTCCACCACCACAAGGGTCTCCGCCGCCATGATTTTTTCTTTCAATTCCTCGGTCAGCTTTCCCTGCTCCTCGATGCTGCCGATTACCTGCGTTTTCTTTTCCTCCAAATTGCGCAGATACGCCAGCCTTTCGTTCAAATCCCTAAGCGTCTCGTCGTTTAATGAACCGGTAGCCTCCTTGCGGTAACGGGAAATAAAGGGTATGGTATTGCCTTCGTCAATCAGCTTGACGGCGGCCTCAACCTGCCACTTTTCCACCTTCAACTCTTCCTTAAGCTTCAGTACAATATCCATAATCTCTCCATTCTATAACTACTTCCTTTACAACTGCCCTACTATTATAGTAGATATGCACTCATGTTTTCAAGCATGAAATCAAAAACCCGCGCAAGCGTTGGCCTTTGGCTCGTTGCCCGCGCAGCTTAAAGAAAGATTTGTATTCTTTGGAAGAAAGTGCTAATATGGTAATTAAAGAACGCGAGAGGGAAAAAAACCATGGATTATAATAATAACAACCCTTATCCACAGCAAAATCAAGAAAATTATCCATACGGTCAAGGGGCTTACCTGCGCAATCCCGGTCAAAGCATGGCGACGGCGTCCATGATTCTGGGGCTGGCGGCTCTTTTTTCCGTATTCACCGTTTACGTTCCCCTTATCTGCGGGAGCATCGCCGTGGTCCTTGCCATTCTTTCCAAGGGCTATGGGAAAAAAATGCTGGCAGCCGCCAAGGTTGGAGTGGGAACTGCCATAGGCGGCATGGCGCTGATTTTGTCCATCGTCTTTTCGCTGGTGTCCATGCTTTTATCCAGCAGCGGGGACGATTTAATTAAATTCGGCCAAACCATGGATAATCAGTTTGAGCAGCAGACCGGCTATAATTTAGAGGATTTTCTTGGACAGTCTTACGAGGATATTATGAAAAGCTACACAGAATTGCTTGGGAAGTAAAATAAAATATTGATAAAGGGCAAAAATAGGGAGGTATCGCATGGTTGGGAGAATTTCAGGAAATTATAATTATATAAGTATTTATACCGGCGGGTACGGCGCGTCCTTGCGGGCGCAGAAAGCGGGGGCAGCATCGGCCGCCGAAGCTGCATCCGAGACAAAGGCCGTGGTAAATCCGGGCGAATCCACCACGGTTTCGCCGGGGCGCAAATCCTCCCCAGCACAGTGCCAGACCTGCAAAAACCGCAAATATAAGGACGGCTCCGACGAGATGGTTTCTTTTAAGTCGGCGGCCCACATTTCACCGGAGGCCTCCGCTTCCAGAGTGATGGCCCATGAGCAGGAGCACGTGAGCAACGCCTATTCCAAGGCGGCTATGAAAGGCGGAAAGGTCGTCTCCGCCAACGTCACCCTAAAGACGGCTATCTGCCCCGAATGTGGGCGCAGCTACGTGGCGGGCGGAACCACCTCCACGCAAATTAAATACCCTAATGAAAACAACCCCTACACTCAAAATAAAAAGAATCTGGATGCCATTTCCCTTATCGGGAACAATTTGGACATTGCAGTTTAATATGAAACACAGGAGTTTTTTATATGAATAATTATTTATCTTCCGCCAGCTTAAAGGCGCAGGCGCGGGGGCAACTTCTTGGAAAATATAAAGTGGTAATCTGTATTTATCTTCTCCATCTAGTCTGCACCGTTCCTTTCACGTTTTCCATCTCTTCCTTAATTGGAACGGGCTCTTTAGGCGCTATTTTGGTTTTTTGCCTTGCCACATTTTTGTTTGACCTTTTCGCAGGCTTTTTTACCGCCGGAGAGGCCTATGTTTATTTAAAGACCGCCTGTAATCAAATACCTGCGGTGAGCGATTTATTTCACTGTTTCAGGGAGGATTCCCAGAAGGTTGTCCGTATTCAGGCCGTCCTGTCGGCGGTTTCCATCGCCTGCTCCCTGCCGGCCCTAATCATCAGCCACTATATGTCGCTGTCCCTCGCAAGAATTCTCTTAGGCGGAACAGAAAGCGGCGTGGAGGCCGGAAGCCTTGAGACGGGGGCGGGGCTGTTTCTCGCCTATGTGATATTTTATGTTGCGGGCGTTGCCGTCGATATTTTTGTAGGTCTAATGCTCTCGCAGGCCTATTACTTAATGCTGGATTTCCCGGAATATTCCCCTTCGCAGCTGATTAAAATGAGTATTCAGTTGATGAAAGGGAACAAGGGCAGGCTGTTTTATATCCAGCTTTCCTTCATTCCCCTGATGCTAGTTAGTATATTTTCCTTCGGCATCGCCCTCTTGTGGGTGCTCCCCTATAGGGAGGCCGTTTCCGCTAACTTTTATTTGGATTTAATTAAGAAAAAACAGGAGCCGTCAGGTTGACGGCTCTTTCACATTACTCCATTTCAAATACGCGTTGATAAACAAGTCGATGCCTCCGTCCATCACAGAATCCACATTTCCTGTCTCCGCGTTTGTCCTGTGGTCCTTCACCATGGTATAGGGCTGCATCACATAGGAACGAATTTGATTCCCCCAACCGATTTCCTTTATCTCCCCCCGGATATCCGAAAGCTTCTCCGCGTTGGCTTCCTTTTTTAAAAGGTACAGCTTGGCCTTCAGCATCTGCATAGCCTTGTCCTTATTCTGGAACTGAGAACGCTCGTTCTGGCACTGTACCACAATCCCCGTGGGAATATGGGTAATTCTAATAGCCGAGGAGGTCTTATTGATGTGCTGGCCGCCTGCGCCGCTGCTTCGGTAGGTGTCAATCCGCAAATCATCTTCGTTGATGTCCACGTCCACATCCTCCTCAATATCCGGCATAACGTCCAGAGATACAAAGGAGGTCTGCCGCTTGCCCTGCGCGTTAAAGGGGGAAATGCGCACCAGCCTGTGAACGCCCTTCTCCGATTTCAAATAGCCGTAAGCGTTGGTTCCGTTTACCTGAAACGTGACCGACTTAATTCCGGCCTCGTCGCCGTCCAAAAAGTCCAGTACCTCCACGGAAAAGCCCTTGTGCTCCGCCCATCTGGTATACATGCGGTAAAGCATAGAGCACCAGTCGCAGCTCTCCGTGCCCCCGGCCCCCGCGTTCAATTTCAAAATCGCATTGTTATTGTCGTACTCTCCTGAAAGCAGCGTGCCCACCCGGATATTCTCAAAAGTCTCTATAAACTCGTCCAGCTCTGTCCGAATATCGGCCGCCAGTCCGGCGTCCTCCTCCTCGTAGCCCATTTCAATTAGAGTTTCAATATCCTCATACTGATTCTCAAGCCCCTCGATACTCTCCACGGTATCCTTTAAGCCCTTGAGCTCCTTCATTTTCCGGTTGGAAATGTCGGGAACATCCCAAAAGCCCGGCGCTTCCATTTCTCTTTCCAGCTCTTCAATCTTCTTTGACTTATTTGCTAAGTCAAAGTGAATCCCTCACTTCCGCTAGAGGGCTTTTATAAGCTTGCAGTTCAGATTTCATCTGATCCAGTTCTACCACCTTGCGTCACCTCTTTCTTTTATAATTGTAAGCAGGGCAGGCAGGAAACAAAGAAAACAAACGGGCCCTTGCGCGCCGAATGGCTTTTCTCTCTTCCTGCACATGCGGCGACGGCCGCAAACCGAGAAAACCAACGGCTTTCAAGTCTAAGCCCTGCACCCGCGCATTTTTCCTACCTTGCGCCTCTCCCGCAGCACTGTTTATATTTCTTCCCGCTGCCGCAGGGGCAAGGGTCGTTTGGATATATCTTTGTGCTGGCCCGTCTCACGGGCGCCTTTGCGACAGAGTCGTCCTTATTGGTTCCCGTCACCTTGGCAACCTGCTCTCTCTCCACCTTCTGCTCCACTCTCACATGGAACAAGAGCCGCACCGTCTCCTCGCAGATATTCTGCGTCATCTCGTCAAACATTTCATATCCGCTGAGCTTGTATTCCACCAGCGGATCCCTCTGGCCGTAAGCCTGCAGGCCCACGCCCTGACGAAGCTGGTCCATATCGTCGATGTGGTCCATCCACTTCCTGTCAATCACCTTCAGCAAAATAACCCGCTCTAATTCGCGGATAGCCTCCGTCTCCGGGAATTCCGCTTCCTTTGCCTCGTAAAATTTCACGGCCTCTTCCTTGAGCTGCTGCTTTAGCGCGTTTTTCTTGGGGGTGGCCACGCGCCCCCTGTTAATGGGCTTTAAAGGAATGGTCGGGAGGAGCAGGGTGTTCAGCTCGTCCAGATTCCACTCGTCAAAATCCGTATCGTCGCCAATCACGATATCCACCGCGTTGTCGGTGATATCCGTAATCATCTTGTAAATGGCGTCCCGCATACTCTCGCCGTTTAGTACCCGGCGTCTTTCCTCGTAAATAATTTCCCTCTGCTCGTTCATTACCTGATCGTATTCCAGCAGGTTCTTTCTGATGCCGAAGTTGTTGTTTTCTATCTTCTTTTGAGCGGATTCAATAGCGTTGCTCAGCATCTTGTGCTCAATCTCCTGATTTTCAGGGATACCAAGGGCGTTAAACATATTGATAAGACGCTCAGAACCGAATAGGCGCATCAAGTCGTCCTCCAGCGAAATATAAAACTTCGATTCGCCGGGATCCCCCTGCCGCCCGGAACGGCCCCGCAACTGGTTGTCGATTCGTCTGGACTCGTGGCGTTCCGTGCCGATGATTTTCAGGCCGCCCGCTTCCCTTGCAGCGTCGTCTAATTTGATATCCGTACCGCGGCCCGCCATGTTGGTGGCGATAGTTACGGCTCCATGGATACCAGCGTCCGCCACGATTTCCGCTTCCAGCTCATGGAATTTGGCGTTCAACACCTTGTGCTGAATCCCCTGCCGCGCAAGGAGCTTGCTGAGCTCCTCGGAAGCCTCAATGGTAATCGTGCCCACAAGAACGGGCTGCCCCTTGGCGTGAGATTCCTTCACAGCCTCCACAATCGCGTGGAGCTTTTCTTTTTTCGTCTTGTACACTGCGTCCTGTAAATCTTTTCTTGCAATGGGCTTGTTGGTTGGGATTTCAATAACGTCCATCCCGTAAATATCCCGAAACTCCCGCTCTTCCGTCAACGCCGTACCGGTCATGCCCGCTTTTTTCTCAAATTTATTGAAGAAATTCTGGAAAGTGATGGTTGCCAGCGTTTTGCTCTCGCGCTTTACCTTCACGTGCTCCTTCGCCTCGATGGCCTGATGGAGCCCGTCGGAATACCGCCGCCCCGGCATAATACGCCCGGTAAACTCGTCCACAATCAAAACCTGCTCGTCCTTTACCACATAATCCTGATCCCGGAACATTAAATTGTTGGCGCGCAGGGCCAGTATGATATTGTGCTGAATTTCAATGTTTTCCGGGTCGGCTAAATTTTCTATCTGGAAAAATTTTTCTACCTTGTCAACGCCCTGAGCGGTAAGGTTTACCACTTTATCCTTTTCATTTACGATAAAATCTCCCGTCTCCTCCCGCTCCACGCCCATAATGGCGTCCATCTTGGACAAGTCCTGCATGTCCTCGCCCCGCTTT
>JAMPGS010000043.1 GCA_023663815.1 Clostridium sp. | reverse complement strand
GTTCCGTCGCTTCTATATTCGCGTCAAATACCATCGACATCAGATCATCATCAAACAAGTCCATATCGTCAATGATCTGCTCTACGGTTCTAGTATCCTGCTGCATTTCTTCTTCAGTCATATATCCACCGCCTTTTTGACTGTTTTTCTTCTTTGTGCAATTCTGTTATGAAGTTACTATTATTATATCCCATTGATCACAACCACACAATCGAATTTTTTAATTGATCTACTACACCATTTACTACACCATTTTCCTCAAAAACCACGCCCTCAGACGAATCAGGACAAAATGTACAATGTGCCGCAAAGCCCATAAAATGGGCACTTACGGCACACTATGAAACAAGACGGAAACCACCTCTTACTAACAAGTGGTGAGTGCTAATTATTTATAAAAATCCTCTAAAGAAAACATTAATGAAATATTTACGACTTGAATCAACAGCCCAGATATGCTATTTGAAACATCAAGAAAGTAACCGCCCACAATCGCTTCCTAAAAAGTTTTCCCATTTCCCTATTCCCCCTCTTGACACCCCCATAACCTTCCTATATAATAATTATTGACCATAAGTCATTAATTGCATAAAATATACAAAGGAGGACGCACAAATTGGCTCGTCCGGCAAAGAAAACACCAAAGCAATGGAAAAAAGAAATTTTAGACGCGGCGCTGGAACTATTTCTATCCAAGGGATATGAGGAAACCTCCGTTTCCGACATTATGGAGGCTGTGGGAGGGGCAAAGGGTATGTTTTACCGCTGCTTCCCAAGCAAGGAAGAGCTTATGCACGCGCTGGGCGATCAAATGTTTTTTGAAAACAATCCTTTTGAAGCCGTCAGAAAACGCACGGATTTAAACGGACTGCAAAAAATCCGGGAACTGCTTACCTTAAATCAGGCGGACACAGCGCGCAGCCGCATAAACGTGCAGGCAATTGCCATCCTCAAAGACCCCCGCATTTTGGCGGCGGCGATTGAAGAAAACAGGCGGATACTAACCCCTTTATGGTTTGAACTGCTTGAAGAGGGACGGCGGGACGGCTCCGTCAAAACAGAATACGCAAGAGATCTTTCCGAGCTTCTCCCGCTCATTAACTTTTGGCTCATGCCGTCGGTTTTCCCCGCTTCCGCCGAAGAAATCCGTCATAAATACCGCTTTATTGTAGAAATGCTTGCCGCTATGGGGCTGCCCCTTACGGATAATGAGCTGACAGGCATCGCGGAAAAATTTCTCGCGGATATCTCAGAAAAGGAGGAGAATCAGCCATGACACAAAAATTATTTACAAAAAACTTTACGCTTCTTATTTTAGGGCAGGCAACCTCTTTATTTGGCAATTTCATATTGAAGCTTGCACTCTCTATGTATGTGCTGGAGAAAACCGGCTCCGCGTCCATATTTGCGGGAATACTGTCTATCGCAACAGTTCCGACGATTTTATTATCGCCGTTCGGGGGCGTCCTCTCCGACAGGGCAAACAGAAAAAACATCATGGTTGCGTTAGATACCCTGTCCGGCCTGTCCGTTTTGTGGGCGGCGTTCTTTTTATCCGAAAAAAACGGCCTTACAGTCATAGGCGTGCTGCTTATAATATTATCCGTTTTGGGAGCCTTTGAAACGCCCAACGTGCAAGCGTGTATCCCAACCATGCTGACAGGCGACAACATCATGAAAGGAAACGCCGTCGTCAACCAGATAGCCTCCCTATCCTATCTCATTGCGCCGATGATTGGCAGCGTAATGTATTCTCTTTTTGGTTTAAAGCCGGTTATGTACGCAAGCATTACCTGTTTTTTCATTACCGCCTTATTTGAATGTTTTATAAAATTAAGCTATGAGCGGCTTCCCGGCAGTCAAAATATTTTTTCCACAATCAAGGGGGACTTTTCTTCAAGCATCCAGTTTATTTTTAAGGAACAGCCCGATATTGCAAAAATGCTGCTGTTGACTTCCGTTTCAAGATTTTTTGTTATGGGAACCACCCTAATCGGACTGCCCTATATTGTGCGCGCCCTTCTTGGATTAAGCGCAAATTATTACGGCGCAGCGGAAAGCGCGCTGGCCGTTGCAACCATTTTAGGCAGCGCGGCCGCCGGGCTCCTTACCGGAAAATTAAAAACCGGCAGATTGGCCTTGCTGCTTGCCTCCTTGGGAATCTTCATCATCCCCGCCGGGGCGGCGTTTCTTTTTCCAATCGGCAATACCGCGGTTTACATAATCAACGTAATTTCCTTCTGCGGCGTGCAGATTGCCGTAAGTATCTTCTCGATTTTTGCAGTTTCCCTCATACAGCAAAAAACTCCAAACCACTTAATCGGGAAGGTTATGGCGTACACCTCCTCAATTACTTTGTGCGTTCAGCCAATCGGGCAAATTGTATACGGATTTTTGTTTGACAAATTCAGCGGCGCGGTTTCTCTTGTCCTAATTCCTACCGGCGTCATTGCGTGCATTATTGGAATAGCGTCAGTGGGCTTTTTTAAAAAAATGGAAAAATTTAACCAGCCTTATAAATCTAGCGTTAGAAATTAGGAAATTATCCTCTGTCGCCTCTCCGCTTCCTACTCAAATAAACCATAAACCCCAAGCACAGCAAAATTTGCGCCACCGTGGAAGCCGGTATTCCAAGCCCTATGTGGAACAGGCTGGCTCCCTCTATCCTGCTGACAATCCACGAGACGGGAATCCTAATGCAAAAAGCCGCAAATATTCCCTGCGCCATGACGAAAGTAGTTTTTCCAAGGCCGCTGAAATAGCCGTTAAAGCAGAACAGCTCCGCCGTAAGCAGGCAGTCGATGCCGTAGGCCTTCAGATAATCCGCCGCCTGCCTTATCACTTCCCCGTCGTTTGAAAAAATAGAGGACAGCCTTTCCCCGTGAAAAAAAGAAATATAAAACATGACCGTTCCGGCTAAAATGGACGTCCCGATGGAGTAGTACAAAGCTTTCCTTGCGCGCTCCAATTTCCCCGCCCCTACATTTTGGGCAACGTAAGCGGACAGGGCCTGCATATAGGCCGAGGGCACAAGCATAATGAAGCTGCACACCTTTTCCGCAACGCCCACGCCCGCCGACTTCACCAGCCCTAACTGGTTGATAATTGCCATAATCACCAGAAAAGACAAGCTTACCAGCATATCCTGGAGAGCCACCGGAACGCCGAACTTCAAAATTTTTCCCGTGTAAAAACGCTCCAGCCTTATGTAATTTTTAGAAAACTGAAAGGGCAGCTCCCTCTTGGAAATAATATAGAAGGAAAGCAGCACGCTCACCGCCTGAGCCGCAATCGTCGCCAGCGCCGCCCCCGACGCTCCCATATGAAAAACCGCCACCAGCAGCAAATCCCCCAAAATATTCACGACGCAGGCAATACTCACCGTAAGCAGCGGCATTTTGGAATCGCCGATTCCCCGGAATATGCTGCCCAGCGCATTAAAGGCAATAATAAAAATAATGCCCAGCGCGCAGATTTGCAGATAACGCACCGTGCTATTAAAAGCTTCCTCCGGAGCTTTAAGCAGGGAAGCAAAAGAGCCCGCAAATCCGGTAAATATAATCGTGGCCGCAACGGCAATAAGGAAAAACAGCGCGATGCCGCTTCCGATTACTTTTCCCGCCTCCTCCACCTTCTTTTCCCCGATATACTGTCCTAAAAGAATCGTGCCCCCCATTGCAATGCCGGTAATCACCCCTGTGATGCTCTGCATCAACTGGCTGCCGGTAGCCACGGCGGACACGTCCACTGTGGACGCAAATTTTCCCACAATCAGCAAATCCACCGCCCCGTACATGGACTGCAAAAACATCGCCAGCAAAATAGGGCCCGCGAATTTCATAAGGGGGCCTAAAATTTTTCCCTCCGTAAAATCCTGTACCTTTTTCATACTCCATTACCTCCAAATCTCTGCGCTCGAATCAAAAACCCCGCCGCAAGTAACGAGGTATTTGCCCCCTCGCTGGGGCGGCATCAGCTCTTCTTCAAAGAGCAGATAAGCCTCGCGGCAGTCCCCATAATGTCAAAGCCAACTTAAGTTGACTTTTAAGCAACCGCTTGGCCCGCTGCCCGCGAAAATAAAGCCGGATAGGGAAACGGGCATCTCAGCCCGCCACCTTATCCGGCTCGTCATTTCTTCTGAACAATCCGCCTCCGAGTGAACGTCTCCATTGTAATCTCCACAATCCAAAATGTCAACATGTGAAATCACAAATATCATTTTACATAAAATCATGAACGCCAATTTTACACAAAACCAAAAATATCATTTTTTGCAAAATCAAGATATCATTTTCACAAAACCAAAATATTCATTCTTAATAAAATTACAAGTGTTTGCTTTTATCCATAAGCGTGCTATAATCAATTGCAGGGGAAATAAAGCGGCTGCAAACTGCGGAAAAGAGGAAACCTACTTGCCTACTATCAAAAAAATCATCGTGGAAAATATGCGGAAAATCACCCTAATTATGATAATCGTCATTCTTTTTCTCTCCGCAGCCGTTCAGATATCCAATGCACGGCAGAATTCCAGAGAAAACGCCGACCAAATTTTCGCCCAGGTGGGGCAGATATTGGAAGAAAATTCCACTGAGTTAGAGCGGGTTCGGGCGGAATATGAAATTATGTGCCTGAACAATGCCCGGACGGTAGCGTACATTTTGGAATACAACCCCGATGCACGGTACGACATACAGGAGCTTTACAAGATTGCCGCCGGCGTGGAGGTTGATGAAATCCATATTTTCGACGAGGAGGGCACGATTGTCGGAGGGACGCACCCCGAAGATTACGGCATGAATTTTGATTCCGGGGAGCAGATTAGCTTTTTTAAGCCTCTTTTGACGAACAAAACCTTGGAACTGATTCAGGACGTGACGCCCAACACGGCAAGCAACACGGAAGTACAGTACTCGGCCCTGTGGAGCGAGGACCAAACCTTTATCGTGCAGGTGGGCATGTATCCCGGCACCCTAAAGCGCGCAACGGAAAAAAACGAATTATCTTATATTTTTTCCCTTCTAAGGGCGGGAATCGGTTATAACCTGTACGCCATCGACCCGAACACGTGGGAGGTGGAAGGTTCTACCGTTATTTCCGATACCGGAAAAGATATCTCCCAGCTTGGCCTTAAAACACAGCAGTTGGTTTCCGCCAAGGCTTTCCACGCGTATTTAAACGGAACGCTCTCCTACTGCCTTTCCAGACAAATCGGCGGACATTATATCATATGGGCGACGTCTACCTCGCAGTTTGCCCGGTCAATTGCTATTAACGAGCTGCTGCTTTTAGGCGGGCTTGCTTTAACCGCCCTGATTTTAGTTTACGCGGTGGCCGCCAACATGGATAAGGCAATCGTCAATCCCATTAAGCAGGTCAATGAAAATCTCCGCTCCATCCAGGACGGCGACCTCACCACAAAGGTAAGCGTCAAGGACAGCAAGGAATTTCAGGAGCTGAGCGACCACATTAACGGCATGGTTGCAAGCCTTTTGCAGACCTCCCAAAAATTGGAGATGGCGAAACAAATTGAAAGCCAAAAGGAAGAGTTAGAACGCCAGCGCGAGCAACTGGAAATCGCTGTAGAACGGGCGGAGGCCGCCAACAGAACCAAGTCGGAATTCCTGTTCAACATGTCCCACGATATCCGCACTCCCATGAACGCAATCCTCGGCTTTACCAACCTTGCATTGGAAAGCGGCGATGCAAAGACCCAGCGGGACTATTTGAAAAATATCGATATCTCCTCCAAACAGCTTTTAGACCTTGTGAACAACATTTTAGAGCTTTCCAAAATTGAAAACCACCAGACCATAATTGAGGAGGAACTCACAAACATAAACGACGTTTACGGCAGGCTGCGCACCGTCTTTAACAGCGATTTGAGGCAGAAAAACCTTTCCTTCTCCGTGAACCTTGACGTCAAGCATCCTTACCTGTACATGGATACCACCCATTACTCACAGATTTTCTTAAATGTTATCAGCAACGCCATCAAATACACCCCGGCAGGCGGCACGATTACCGTTTCCCTTCGGGAACTCTCAGCCAACGCGCCGGATATCTGCTTTTTGGAGACGGTCATTAAAGACACCGGCATTGGAATGTCCGAGGAATTTTTAGCCCACGCCCTTGAATCCTTCTCCCGTGAGCGCACCTCCACCATCAGCGGCGTTCAGGGCGCCGGTTTGGGGTTAGCTATCGTGAAAAATCTTGTGGACATGATGAAAGGCACTCTCCAAATCGAGAGCAAGCAGGGCGCAGGCACCACCGTAACCCTCCGGCTTCCCCACAGGCTTGGGATTGCCTCCGCAGAAAAAAATCCTGAGGCCCCCGTGGCCTTTGACGCCTCCCTGCTTCAAGACAAGCGAATCCTTCTAGCGGAGGATATTGACGTCAATGCCATGGTTGCAATCAGAATTTTAACGAAAAACGGCTGCGCCATCGACCGGGCGCGGGACGGCGTCGAGTGCGTCGATATGCTGCTGAAAGCGGATCCGGAGTACTATGATTTAATTCTCATGGATATCCAAATGCCGAACATGGACGGCTACCATGCAACGCTGGCTATCCGCTCCTTTTCAGATACCAAAAAGGCTAAAATCCCTATCCTAGCCATGACGGCAAACGCCTTTAAGGAGGACTGCGACAAAGCAATTGCCGTCGGCATGAACGGCCACATCGCCAAACCCATTGACCCGGCAAAGCTGCTGCAGACCATAGCGGATGTGCTTAAAGATACGGCGGAATAAATGCAAGACTACTAAAGGAAATTGCTTTAAAACGCAATTTCCTTTTCTTTTCCGGCTTCCAGCCGCACAGTTTTACAGCTTCCGTCCGGCAGCTTTACTTTTATCTCTTTTTCCCTTTGGGACAGCAGAACGACTTTTCCGTGATTGTCCTTCCATGAAAGGGATACGTCTATGTTTCCCCTCGCCTTAAAGCCCTCGGCCATCCCCTCCCACCACGTCTATCTTATCATACTGCGTCGAAAGGCTTAAAAATCTGTCCGCCAGCTTCAGCGCGCGTTCTCCCTCCCCCAATCTGGCCCACATCAAAATTTTCCACGCAATGCTCCAGCCGCTTCCGTTATCTCCCCTGTCTATTAAGGTTGTCCGCGCGGCCTTTTGCAGTTCGGCCGTCTCTTCCGTGATACCGTCCCCCGGATATAGCTCATAGAGATGCGACAGATGGCGGTGCTGCCTGTCCGCCTCCTGAAATTCCTCGTTCCACTCAAGTACCTGCCCCCTAGACCCTATCCGTATGGGCATTAAAAACGGAAGCCGCTCTGCGGTTTCTTTATATAAACTATCCTTAACCCCTAACCGCTCGCAGCATAAAATAAAATCCCGGAACAAATTTCGTATAATCGCCGTCTCGTTCTCGGAGTATAAAGCTACCGAGACTCTTTTTCCCTTCCAGATAAAATTGTTTTCCGGCGAAGTCCCCGGCGAAAATAAATAATATCCGTCCTTCTCCGTCAGCGTATCCAAACAAAACCTAACGTTTTCCCGCAAAATAGGGTATGCCGTATCCCTTAAATATTGATTATCCTCCGTAAAATAGTAATGTTCCATCAAATTTTTACACATCCACGCAAATCCAAAGGGCCAGAAAGCCCATGTGGCATGGCCGGTGGCCGGGGAAGTTTTTCGCCACAAATCTATGTTGCTGTAGGCGCACACTCCTCCCGCGTTCCAGTAGGCCTTTGCGGTTTTCCTCCCGTCCTCCATTATTTCCCGGCACAGCCGGTAAAAAGGCTCGTCCATCTCAAAAAGGGCGCAGGGGCCGTTTAGCCAATAATTCATCTCCACATTGATATTCGCGGTGTAGTAGCTGTTCCACGGGGGAATCAGCTCCTTGTTCCATATGCCCTGCCCGTTCGCCGCCTGCGTTCCCGGTCTTGAGGAGGATACCATCAAATATTTTCCAAACTCAAACAAAAGTACCGGAAGCTCCAAATCCTCTCCCCGCTCCGCTCTCTCCCCGTAACGGCTCAGCCTTTCGCCCATATCCTCCATCTCAAACTCCCGCGCCTGCTCCGCCCCGCCGATGCGCAGCCTTGTGCGGTTCATATAGGCGCTAAAGCTCTGCGTATGGGCTTCCCGCACAGTTTCATAATCCGTTTTTCCAAGCTTATTTATGTCCTCCATGCACCTTTCCACCGGGTCTATGCCCGCAAGATACGGGTGGGTAACGCTGTCCCTATAAGAAGAATGAATGGAGATATACAAGTGCAGCTTTTCACAGCCGCAGAGCTTCACTCCCTGCCCAAAGGGAATTTTCCGCGCCGCGCCCGCGTTTATGGCGGCAATCCCCGCGTACCGCATCCCCCGCTCCTCTTCCTTCTCCGAAAAGAAAGGCTTTGCTTTTCCTCCCACCCCTTCCGTAACCGTAAAGGGATTCCTTCCGGGACACTCCCCTTTTCCAATCAAAAAATCCCCGTCGTATGCCGAGCTTTGCAGATAGCCCCCTGAAAAATACAAATAAATATCCGTTTTTTCCGCCAGCGAAAGATAATAGTGAACTCCGTCATGCTCCGCAGAGCAAAAACACTCCTGCCGCTCCCTTTTGCCATCCGCACAATATTCTGCCTGCACTATACCGCTGGTAAGGTCAAGGCTCCGCTTGTACCCGCTTATTCTGCGCTCCCCCAGAAATTGAAGCTTTAAATTGCCGAATGGCACATACATTTGGCAGTCCTGCGAAACCTCGTTTTGCTTTTCAATTTTCTCCATGGCCGCGCCGTAATCTCCCCGACCTGCCAAATCCCGTATTTCCTCCACAAAGCCCTCTGCAGGGGCATGATGGGTATCCGCCGGATAGCCGGACCACAGCGTATCCTCGTTTAAATAAATCGTCTCCTCACTTGTGCCGCCGCCAAACATCGCCCCGATTCTTCCGTTTCCCAAGGGAAAGGCCTCGTGCCAGCAGCCGGCCGGATTGTCAAAATATACTTTCATAGTTTTCCTCACTCCTGAATCACCTTTTCCAACTGGAAACGCAGAACTTCCCCCGCCTTTGTCTGGCCGCCGCATATTCCAATACGGAGCATTTTTCACCACCTGTTCTTCCTATACTTTTTATGCGTCCCTCCCGGCTTGTCTGCAGCCCATCTCCACATGAATCATCTTATCATCATTTTTTCCCGCAAACAATCCCGCCACGCCTGAAAAAACTGTCCCTTCCTATCAAACTTTACAAAATCTCTGCCAAACTTTCCATTATTTAAACCGCCCCGCCAAAGATTCCATTTAAGGCGCATAAAAAGAACGGAAAGGGGAACCTATATGCAGATGTGGTAAGAGCCCGTATGCCGATTACAGAAGCCATGCAGACAGCATCAAGGAAAGCATTTAAGAGAGTATTCTGTTAATAAAAAAACTATCAAGGTCTGTTTAACATACAAAAAACAGGCAACAATTCACATAAAAAAGAATGGTAAATTGCCAACGATTGCTTGACACAAACGAGCCAAGAAAGCCGGTTGACTATCTTCGATACAAACGTTACAATAATATAGAAAATAAAAATCGATTTTATCTATAGAAAGGATTGTGATAGAAAATGAATATGACAGAAGTGGCGAGACTACTGCTAGGTTTGAGGGCAGCCGGTTGGACTGAAAAAGAAATCAACGACTTTGTTCTTTATATTGAATCCGGTGAAGAGCAATATAAGCCAAAACCAAGAAACGGAAAATGACTAGATAAGTCAATCAGCCTGTAAGTTTTATAGCAGCTTGCAGGCTGATTTTATATGCGTTAAGTAACGATATCAGCGGCTTCAAACTCCTCAAGGGCCGGGTGATTTGTAAGCGTCTTAACAATCCGCCACCCGTCCCTGCTTGAAACCGCGTTCTGCGGAAGGGGCCGGAAACCGAAATCAAGATAAATTTTACAGGCAAGCCAAGTTGTGGTCTGCGTCGGGATTTTTGCGCGGGTATAGCCCAGCTTTCGCATGACGCCCAGCACATAGGAAATCAAAGGCTTTGACAGACCTTTTCCCTGATAATCCCTTCGGACGGCCACCCAATGAAGCCACCCGTCGCCGGAGGTATCGCGGCCCGTCACATCATAATAGGCTGTAGCCGTCGCCACCTTCTCGCCCTTTTCATTTTCAATAAAAACCATCCGCCCCGGAAGCATATGTTCATTGCCGCCGTAATACTTGTCCCACACTTCTACCCCCTGCCCGTGTCCTGAAAGCTCTTTTGCAGATATTTCAATGTCTATCCACGCGTCGCGGTCTCCTGGCTTAAAAAATACAAAACGGTATCCGCCCGGAAGGGGGTACTGCGGCAGGTCATTTAAGCTGCGTTCTAGGAGCAGTTCATAGTATTTGATACGAGGGTCGTGGTTGTCGAATTGATAGTTTGTGTTCATGGGACCTCCTGATAGCCATTCTTTTAAAAATCTGCTGCTCTAGCATGTTTCAACTCTTACTTTGCACTCCTTTTTTCGACATGCAATTCCATACTTGATAATTGTGTTCATTCCATCTTGCTTAAGCTTTGTTTCATACCTTCTTTTCTCAATCTGAATAAGCGCCTCCGCGCACTCCGTTTCCAGATTATCTTTGTCCGCATATTTTACCTCTATTACTATCCCTATTTTACCTTCTTCAATTTCTACAAGAATGTCGCTGAATCCGTCTCCCGACTCCGCATTAGAATCAATATCCCAGCTTTCACGGTGGCTCAATAGTCCAAGAAGTATCCCGTGATAGAAATTTTCCTTCTTTGCCCTTCTTACGCTGGTATCACGAATACTGATTATCTTCTGTAAATATTCATTAAACATTCTTTCAACCGTTCCCGCATCAGCTTTCGCAAACGCATTGCAAAATGCATCCAACCTTGGCGCATCCTTTCGAGCATTTAACTGGAACCATTCCAAAATCTGCTCCACAAAAATCTTTTTTATTTCCAGATTGGGTATTGCCAATCTATATACATCTTCGTCCACTTTTCCCCGCTGAGTTAAATACCCCGTAGTAAAAAGCACGCTCCAAAGGTTGTCTATATTTTCATATAAATCCCGCCATGTTAATTCCTGATTTATCTTTTTTGCTACATACTCTCCGTCAATCAGCCGCTCTATCTCGCGCCTTGTCTTTTGATTTGCCATCTTAAAAAACTTACGTAAAATATCATTCCCACTTGTATTAATCCAAAAAGCCTTTGGCGTCTCCCCCGGCTCCGAACGCATCAAATTCACGTAATTAATCACATCCCACGGGCAATAAATATCTGCATTGCCAAAGCGGTATCCATCATACCATTCTCTGACTAAATCATACTTATCGCTAAACCCGTAAAACTCCAGCATTTGCCTGACCTCGCTGCCAGAAAACCCAAAATGCTCGTCATACTGTACACTTGTAATCGAAAGGACATGAATATTGTTAAGCCCTGTAAAAATACTTTCCTTTGCAACCTTCAAACAACCGGTCAACACAGCAAAATAAAGATTATCATTACCTTTTAATACCCTGCTGAACAGCTTCCGCATAATATCAACCATCTCATCGTAATAACCAGAATGCTGCGCTTTATCTAACGGCACGTCGTACTCATCAATCAGGAGAATTACTTTTTGATTATAATGCTTATTCAAAAGCCCTGACAATACTAACAAACTGTTTGCAAGCACTTCATATGCCATAGAAAAACCAAACTCTCCCTTTTCGCCAGTTCTTATTAACTGCCGATACTGCTCCTTATCCAAATCGGAAAGCTGGCTGCTTTCCAAAAGGAACTGAAACCTCAACGCTTCATTCCCAACAATAGAACACAGCATACGCCTTGCCGTCTCAAAATTTGCCGCTTCCACATCCTTCAAGCTTATAGAAATTACAGGAAATCTTCCCATATACCTTTCACAAAGCCCTTTTTCCCCCGCAATTTCTAATCCATCAAAAAGAAATCTGTCAGCGCCATATTCAAAAAAGGCTTTAAGCATACTCATGTTAAGGGATTTGCCAAATCTTCTAGGGCGGGTAAATAAATTTACTTCGCTCCAATTATTCAACAATTCTATTATTAAGCTTGTTTTATCAACATAGTAAAATCCTTCTTTACGTATTTTTTCAAAATTTTCAATACCAATCGGAAGTTTTTTTTGTCGCTCCATATGGACACCTCTTTTTCCGCAATCCAAATCTCCTGCTCACCTATATTATACCGGCATTTCCCCCCAACCACAATTATAACTTTTTCACCGTGGACAATATCAGCAAAAAAACATTTGACAACGCTTTAATACTGCGTTATGATAAAGAAAATTTAATAACACCTAAACCGTTGATGCGGAAGTAAAGGTGATGATGCTCCCACAGAGAGCCCGATAAGCTGAGAGCGGGCGGAAAACAAATCATCAAATGGACCGCAGAGGGTGCAGTGAACAACAGCCGTCAAAACGCCGCTGAAATTACCTACAATTTATTTCCAGCCAGTAATAAAAACCTGTTAAGTATTCTGCAACGTCAGGCACACGTCAGTTGCCGGGGATATGTTGGTATCCCATAAGAGTACGGCAACGCCGTAAATCAAGGTGGCACCGCGGATAGCTTTTATTCGTCCTTGACCGAACCATTTTCTGTCAGGGGCGTTTTTTTGCGCGAGCAACGAGCCAAGCGAGACCACAAGCAATTTCAATTAGTTTGCTGCCGCGTCAGTGAGACCCTAGTCGAGCCTGCGCACTGCAAGACACACGAAAACGCTCACCACATTCCCACAGAAATTTCTCACAGGAGGACACAACCCAAATATGATACAACCGGACATCAACATTTTGAAAAAACTCCAAACAGAAAACAATTTTAAGACGGCCCCCGTCAGCATGGAAATCTTTTCCGATATCAGAACCCCTATCGAGGTCTTAAGAATCCTAAAAAATGTTTCCACCCACTGTTACCTGCTGGAATCCGTCTCTGACCACGAAAAATGGGGGCGTTACACCTTTTTGGGCTATGACCCCAGCATGGAAATCACCTGCCAGAACGGGCATTTAAAGGCCGGGCCTCTTTCCCTTGAAACGACAGACCCCGGCAGCTATATCCGTCAGATTATTAAGGAACATAAAAGCCCTCGCTTTTCTTATCTGCCTCCCTTTACCGGCGGCCTTGTGGGATACTTTTCCTATGATTATTTGAAATATGCCGAGCCTTCTTTAAATCTGAACACCGAGGACACGGAAGGATTTAAGGACGTAGACTTAATGCTTTTTGACAAGGTTATCGCCTTTGACAATTTTAAGCAGAAAATCATTTTGATTGTAAATATCAACCTCGACCGGCTGGATACCGAGTACAACAGAGCCGTTTTGACTTTGCGGCAGATGGCGGAGCTAATACGGACAGGGGCTCCCGCCGCCGATAACCCCGGCAGATGCACCACTGACTTCCAACCCCTTTTTCAAAAAGAAGAATACTGCTCCATGGTGGAAAAAGCCAAAAATCATATCCATGAAGGCGATATTTTCCAGATTGTGCTTTCCAACCGGCTGGAAGCAGGCTTTGAAGGCAGTCTTTTAAATACCTACCGGGTGCTTAGGACACTGAACCCTTCCCCTTATATGTTTTATTTTTCCAGCAGCGATATGGAGGTGGCCGGCGCTTCCCCGGAAACGCTGGTAAAGCTGGAAAACGGTATTCTCCACACCTTTCCGCTGGCCGGAACAAGGCCAAGGGGCAAGACGCAGGAGGAGGACGACGCGCTGGAAAAAGAGCTTCTCGCCGACCCCAAAGAGCTGGCCGAACACAATATGCTGGTGGATCTTGGACGGAATGATATCGGAAAAATCAGCAAATTTGGAACTGTAGAGGTGGAAAAATATCTTTCCATTGAAAAATATTCTCATGTAATGCACATCGGTTCCACCGTCCGGGGAGAAATCAGGGAGGATGAGGACGCCCTCGCCGCGATTGACGCGATTCTCCCGGCAGGAACCCTTTCCGGCGCGCCGAAAATCAAGGCATGTCAGTTGATTAACGATTTAGAAAACAATAAGCGGGGCATTTACGGCGGGGCCATCGGCTATCTGGATTTTACCGGAAACATGGACACCTGCATTGCCATCAGGATTGCATACAAAAAAAACGGCAGGGTATTTATAAGAAGCGGCGCAGGCATTGTGGCGGATTCCGTCCCCGAAAAGGAGTATCAGGAGTGCTTAAATAAAGCCGCCGCCGTGGTGAAAGCCTTAAAATCCGCAGAGGAGGTAAAGAGTGAAAGATAAATCTTTCACGGGGGAGTTTGTGTCTGTGCTGCATCCACAAACTCTGCAAGCATGTATGCTTGTGCAAAAAGCAGCGCAGAAATGAGGAAAACAATGATTTTATTAATTGATAATTATGACAGCTTTTCTTACAACCTTTTCCAACTGATAGGCTCCTTGCAGCCGGATATCAAAGTAATCCGAAACGACGCCGCTTCCGTACCGGAAATCAAGGCAATGGAACCGGAAGCCATCATTCTTTCTCCCGGCCCCGGACGGCCCGAAGACGCCGGCGTCTGCATCGACATTGTAAAGGAGCTTGGCGGCCAAATTCCCATTTTAGGCGTGTGCCTTGGACATCAAGCCATCTGCACGGCCTATGGAGGCGTCGTCTCCTATGCAAAGGAATTGATGCACGGAAAGCAATCGCAGACAAAGCTTGACGGGAAATGCCCTCTTTTTTCACATCTCCCTGAAATCATACCGGTTGCCAGATACCACTCTCTGGCGCTGGCGGAGGAAACTCTCCCTGATTGTCTTTCCGTCACCGCAAGAAGCAGCGACGGGGAAGTGATGGCAGTCATGCACAAGAACTATCCTGTTTACGGGCTGCAATTCCACCCAGAATCTATTTTGACCCCCGACGGCAGGCAGATAATTAAAAATTTTTTAGAATTAACATAACACAAAAACAGGAAAGGAAATCAAAAACATGATTAAAGAAGCAATTGTAAAAATCGTAGACAAACAGGACTTAACCTATGACGAGGCTTACGCCGTTATCAACGAGATAATGAGCGGCGAAACCTCCCCCACTCAGAACGCGGCTTTTTTGGCGGCCTTATCCACCAAAAGCACAAAGGCTGAGACCATCGACGAAATTGCGGGATGCGCCGCGGCCATGCGGGCTCACGCCCTAAAAGTTCCCCATGACATGGATGTGATGGAAATTGTGGGAACCGGCGGAGACGGTGCGCAAAGCTTTAATATTTCCACCACTTCCGCCCTTGTAGCCGCCGCCGGAGGAGTAAAAATAGCCAAACACGGCAACCGCGCCGCTTCCTCGAAATGCGGTACCGCCGACTGTCTGGAAGCCCTTGGCGTGAATATTGAGCAGTCCCCTGAAAAATGCGCAGAGCTCCTAAAAAGCGCAGGCATTTGTTTCTTTTTTGCACAAAAATACCATACTTCCATGAAATACGTGGGCCCTATCCGCAAGGAGCTTGGCATCCGCACGGTTTTTAACATTTTAGGCCCCTTAACAAACCCCGCTTCCCCCCAAAGACAGCTTTTAGGCGTTTACGATAAGTCTCTGGTGGAGCCTCTTGCAAGAGTTCTCACCAGCCTTGGCGTGAAGCATGGAATGGTGGTTTACGGGACGGATAAGCTGGATGAAATATCCGCAAGCTCCCCCACCTTTATCTGTGAATTCCATGAGGGCAGCTACAACACCTACACTATCGCCCCTGAGGACTTTGGACTTTCCACCTGCAAAAAGGAGGATTTAAAAGGCGGCAGCCCTGTGGAAAACGCCGAAATCACTCTTTCTATTTTAAAAGGAGAAAAAGGCCCTAAAAGGGATGCCGTTCTCTTAAACGCCGGGGCGGCCCTCTATATCGGCGGAAAAGCGGATTCCTTTGCGGACGGCATCACGCTTGCTGGACAGCTCATCGACAGCGGCAAGGCCTTAGAAACACTGGAAAAATTCCGTCAGGAAAGCCAGAGGGCTTAAAAATGGCACAGCTAAAAAAAGCAGAAGCAAAAACAGCAGCGTCAAAAATAACAATGACAAAGACAGCAACGCAAAAGACAACAAATATACTAGACACCATCGCCGATTATGCAAGAGCGCGCGTTGCGGAGGCAAAAAAGTATTTACCCCTTGAAGAAATTAAAAAGCAAGCTCTTTCCATGAACTGTCAAACCGGCTTTCCCTTTGAAAAAGCCCTTTCCGCAGAAGGTATCAGCTTTATCTGCGAATGTAAAAAGGCTTCTCCCTCGAAAGGGCTGATTGCGGAGGATTTTCCCTATCTTGCCATTGCCAAGGATTACGAAAACGCCGGGGCTTCCTGTATTTCCGTGCTCACCGAGCCTAAATGGTTCCTTGGAAAAAACGAATATCTCAAAGAAATTGCAAAGACCGTTTCCATTCCCTGCCTCCGCAAAGATTTTATCGTAGACGAATACATGATTTACGAGGCGAAGCTGCTGGGCGCAAGCGCGGTCCTTCTTATCTGCTCCCTGCTGGCCTTGGAGGATTTGGAACGCTATCTACAAATCTGCGATACTCTTGGACTGTCGGCCTTGGTGGAAGCCCACGACGATGAGGAAATTGCAAAGGCTTTAAAAGCCGGAGCCCGCGTCATCGGTGTGAACAACCGAAATTTAAAGAACTTTACCGTGGATATTTCCAACAGCGGACGGCTCCGCTTACTGGTTCCTGAAACTATTTTATTTGTCGCGGAAAGTGGAATCCACAACCGGCAGGATATAGAAGCTCTTGAAAAAGCCCATGTAAACGCCGTTTTAATCGGAGAAACCTTAATGCGCTCCTCCGATAAAAAAGCCATGCTGAATGAACTGCGGGGAATATAAACTTGTAACTTGCAACAAATTGAAAGCATACAAAATCTTTTGCTAAAATCAAAGACCTGCTGCTGAATACAAGACCTGTTGTTGAACACAAAAACCTATTGCTGAATACGAAAACCTATTGCTGAATACAAAAACCTGTTGCTGAAAACGAAAACCTGTTGCTGAATACAAAAACTTATTGCTAATAATGAGGAAGTTTATGACAAAAATTAAAATCTGCGGATTAAAATCGGAACAAGATATTTCCTATGTAAACGAGCTGAAGCCGGATTTTATTGGATTTGTATTTTTGAAGGGCAGAAAACGCTATGTTTCGCCGGAAAAAGCCGCTTTTCTGAGCAGTCTCCTAGAGCCCTCTATCCAACGCGTGGGCGTTTTTGTAAATGAGCCTGTGGAAAACGTGGCCGCCCTTTTGCAAAGCGGCAGCATACAGCTTGCCCAGCTTCACGGACAGGAGGACGCCGAATATGCGCGGGAGCTGAAACAGCTATGCTCCAATCTATGCCCTAGTCCATGTCCTCCTATCATCAAGGCTTTTGTCATAAAAACGGCGAAAGATATCAAAAAAGCTTTAGACTATCCCTGCGATTACCTTCTGCTGGACGGCGGCCTTGGCTTCGGCCAGACCTTCGACTGGTCTCTAGTGCAGAATATTAATAAACCATTTTTTCTAGCCGGCGGCCTGACCCCTGAAAATGTAAAGGAGGCTATTTCCCAAACTCACCCTTACGGGGTGGATACCAGCTCCGGTGTGGAAACGGATTTTTGCAAGGATTATCGCAAAATGAAGGATTTTATTGATGCCGTCCGCGGCAGCATATAGGACTATAAAAGCTTAGGAAAAAAATTGTGCATTTATGCTTGTGCGTATCAGTACAGCAAAGTTAAACTATAAAAGCAGCGCAGAAATGAGGAAAACTATGTCAAACCAAAAAGGACGCTTCGGAGTTCACGGCGGGCAGTATATTCCCGAAACCCTTATGAACGCCGTTATTGAACTGGAAGAAGCCTATAACCATTACAAAAATAACTCTGAATTTAACTCAGAGCTCACCGCCCTCTTTAACGAATACGCCGGCCGTCCCAGCCGCTTATATTACGCGGAAAAGCTCACCAAGGCCCTTGGCGGTGCAAAAATTTATTTAAAGAGGGAGGATTTAAACCACACCGGCTCCCACAAAATCAATAACGTGCTCGGCCAAGCCCTCCTTGCAAAAAAAATGGGAAAAACTCGGCTGATTGCCGAGACGGGAGCGGGACAGCACGGCGTTGCCACCGCTACCGCCGCCGCGCTTTTGGGTATGGAGTGCGTTGTGTTTATGGGGGAGGAGGACACGAAACGGCAGGCCCTCAACGTCTACCGGATGCGGCTTTTGGGCGCTGAGGTTATTCCCGTCACCACCGGAACGGCCACCCTAAAGGACGCCGTCTCAGAGGCCATGCGGGAATGGACCAGCCGTATCGACGATACCCACTACTGCCTTGGCTCCGTGATGGGGCCTCACCCTTTTCCCACCATCGTAAGAGACTTTCAGTCTGTCATCTCGCGAGAAATCAAGCAGCAAATGCAGGAAAAAGAAGGCCGCCTGCCCGATGTGGTGATGGCCTGCGTGGGAGGCGGCAGCAACGCCATGGGAACCTTTTACCACTTTATCGAGGATAAAAATGTGGAACTCATCGGGTGCGAAGCCGCCGGAAGAGGCGTCGATACCTTTGAGACGGCCGCCACCATAAGCACCGGCAGGCTCGGCATTTTTCATGGGATGAAATCTTACTTTTGTCAGGACAGCTACGGACAGATTGCGCCCGTCTACTCTATTTCCGCCGGACTTGATTATCCCGGCATCGGGCCGGAGCACGCATGGCTCCACGACATTGGCCGGGCAAAATACGTGCCCGTGACGGACGACGAGGCGGTAAACGCTTTTGAGTATCTCTCGCGGACGGAAGGAATTATCCCCGCAATTGAAAGCGCCCACGCCGTTGCCCACGCTATGAAAATCGCCCCCAATTATGCCAAGGACAAGCTTATCGTCATCACCATTTCCGGCCGCGGCGACAAGGACTGCGCCGCAATCGCCCGTTATAGAGGGGAGGATATCCATGAGTAAAATTGCGAACGCTTTTCAAAACAAAAAAGCCTTTATCCCATTTATCACCTGCGGCGACCCTGACATTGACACCACCAAAAAAATCGTCCGCAGCATGGCGGCAAACGGCGCCGATTTAATTGAGCTGGGGATTCCCTTTTCAGACCCCACTGCAGAGGGCCCCGTCATTCAAGGGGCAAACCTGCGCGCCCTAACCGGCGGCGTTACCACCGACAAGATTTTTCATATGGTAAAGGAGCTTCGGACGGATTCTTCAGCTCCGCTCACCCTGCCCATGGTGTTTATGACCTACGCCAACGTTGTGTTTTCCTATGATGCGGAAAAATTTATCGGCTCCTGCGCTGAAATTGGAATCGACGGGCTGATTCTTCCTGATTTGCCCTTCGAGGAAAAAGAAGAATTCAGCGGCCTCTGCAAAAAATACGGGATAGACCTCATTTCCCTGATTGCGCCCACCTCGGAAAATCGAATCGCCATGATTGCCCGCGAGGCGGAGGGCTTTATTTACATTGTGTCTAGTCTGGGCGTCACCGGCACCCGGAGCGAGATTACCACCGACATTTCCTCTCTAGTAAAGCTGGTGCGGGAAAATTCTTCCGTTCCCTGCGCGGTGGGCTTTGGCATTTCCACCCCGGAGCAGGCCGCAAAAATGGCGGGAATTTCCGACGGCGCCATCGTGGGCTCCGCAATCGTCAAGCTGATTGCCAAGTACGGAAGGGATGCCGCCGGGCCGGTTGGGGAGTATGTGAAGAAAATGAAGGGGGCTGTTTCTTAAGCTTTTCACTTAAAATCTGTCTATAAGCAAAAATTAAAAGGCTGACGCACAGAAAATTTTGCCGCGTCAGCCTTACCTTTAATCTCCAACTACTTTTATTTCACCGGAATCCAAATCCCCATATAATAGTTTCCATCCTCCCTTAAACACAATTTTCATCAACAGCTTCCTTTAATTTGCAGAACATCTTATAAAAAAGCGCTTTTGTTTGCCTGACGATATCCAATGCAATTTCTCTGTTATAAGAATGAGCTACATTGTTCCTCGCCTGCAAAGCCGCCAGCCATATATCCTCATCCAAAATCATTGACGACTGATAGGCCGTTTTTATAATCAATTTAGGCGAACCCGTGGCGGCGGCTCCATAGCCGTGCTGCTCCAAAATATCTTTCATCATTTTCCAAGACTGCTCAAAGCATATCTCGTAAAGCCCCACCAACCCAGTCATCGTCACATTGTCATAGGGCTCCTCATACAGATAAATATCCTTTAAATTATCCAACGCCGCGCAAAAATTTTCATACTTTTTCATACAAAATTTTCCCTTCCTTCTCAATGGAAGTCCTCAATTCTTCCTGCACGCTTCCGTCCAGATTCACAATATCATATTTCAGCAAAGTTGAGGTCTCCTCCTCCACCTCCAACGCAAATCCGGCAAAATCACCGCCGCCGACCGCCAAGTCAATATCGCTGACCCTCCTATAATCGCCGCGGGCCCTTGACCCGAACAAAATCACCCGGTTTACATTATATTTCCGCGCCATCCCGCGTATTTCCTGAATCACAATAGGTTTTATCCCTGAATTTTCCATATCATTTTCTCCCGCCCCTCCAAATCTTTCCATATAAAGGTCTCATTTTCCAAAATCATATATCCTCGCCAGCTCCTCTCCTTGGGAATGGACACCGAACCCGGATTTAGATAAGTATAATTATCATACGGGGTACACGCAGGCACATGAGTATGTCCGCCCAGCAAAATATCCCCTTTGTGCAAGGGCGGTAAGCTTTCTTCGTTAAAATGATGCCCATGGGTAGCATATATTAGCCGCTTTTCCTCCGCAATTATACAGTAATCCGCCATAATCGGAAAATCCAGCACCATCTGGTCCACCTCCGTATCGCAGTTCCCGCGCACGCAAAAAATATCCTGACTGTAAGTATTCAGCATTTCCGTTACTTCTTTCGGATTGTACCCCTTCGGCAAATCGTTCCGCGGCCCGTGATAGAGAATATCCCCCAGCAAAAGCATACGCTCCGCCTGCTCCCTCTCGTATGCCTTAAGCAAAAGCCCGCAATAATATTCCGAACCGTGAATATCCGACGCTATCATCCATTTCATATTTTTCCTCATTTCCGCATTGTTTTTATTCGTCCCGGTATTACCTGAACAACGCGCTTACATAAATTATACAAAACCAACCATTCCATTCATAAGCTGCACAGCCTAAACTGTTTTCAAATTTTATAACGCAAACAAAAACGCCAAATTTTATGCTACAAAATTATATTTTTACCTATTTTAAATGAAAAGTCCTACGCAAGCAACGATGCATTTGTCTCCTTGCAGAACCGCATCAGCTTTTCTTTAAAAAGCGGACAGGCCTTGCGGCAGTCGCTAGCTGTCTGCAGGCAGCCGCTTGGCTTGCTGCCTGCGAAAATAAAAAACATTTGCCTTTTTCTTCCACCTGTGATATAAATATTCTTAACATATTTAAATTTCACGCTGCTATCTTTGCGGCTTATCTCAACAACCCATCACTTTTTAGGTATTCTATGTCCCATAATCTTAACACTTCTTCCACCTCTTTGGAAAGTATAAATTTCCAAAAGCAAACTGTCAAAAAACAATCCGTCAAAACGCCCGCACGAAAAAAACAGCGCGTCAACTGGCACGAAGCCGTCTCCTGCGCCATTCAAATCGAGCTTCAAGCGTATGCGGATTTTCTTGAATATGAGCCTGAATATATTCTTGGCAAAAACAGCTACCGCATTGACCTCCTTGTCATAAAAAAGCTTACTGACTTTACCGTGCCCAAAAATATCGCCCGCATTTTTTCAACCTTCAATCTATTTGAAATTAAGGGAATCGGCTCTTCCGCCAGTATCAGTTCTTACTACAAAACAATAGGTTATGCCGGATTGCTTATCAATCAAACCGGCAAAAAGAACCAATATTCCAGCCTCGACGTCAGCTTAACCCTGCTAAGCCTGCATTATCCCCGAAAGCTAATGAAACATTTAATAGCGGAAAGAAAAATAAAGGTTGAAACTTTTTCCAAAGGGATATATTATATCAGTAAAGAGACATTTACTACACAGATTATCGTTACACAGGAGCTTTTGCCGGAAGAAAATCTTTACCTCCGATGTCTGACGGACAAACTGCAAACTCCTGCTTTGATAAACCGTCTGACTGACGACTACATACTTCACAGCGAGCAGGATATCTATATCAAATACATGCACCAGCTTGCTACCGCAAATATAAAAAAGAAAGGAAATTCCCCTATGGTATGCGAAGGAATACTCAATTTATGTGGAACCAGCTCTGAAGAGATTATCGAGCGCACCAAGCAGGAAGACGCGGAATATTATCTTCCTCAAATCGACAGCTTAACCTCCGACAACAAACTGTTGTCCGCCCAAAATGACTATTTAAAAGCTCTCCTAGAGCAAAATAATATCCCGTTTAATTTAAATTTTATTCCCGACGGCAATTCCTGAAAGCTGGATTTACAGCTTTTACCTTGCCGCGCAGCGAATGATTTAATGTTGAGCACATTTCCGTTTCCTTACTACGAAACTCCGCTGCGCTCAAGAAAGTTTATCTGCCTCATAAAGAAAAAGGGCATCACACCCAAGTGTCATACCCTTTTCTTCTTTATACCGTCAATTCATATTTCACAACGTCCATTTTCACTTTGCCGTCGGCAAAGAAAGAAATGCCTTCGGCCTCTGGCTCCGTGTAAAACGTTGCGGAAAGCACGTGCTCGCCGTCATTTACAAAAATCTCCGCGCTAAAAGTATCTAAAATTATCCGCAGCCTAATCCTTCCCTCCTGATTCCGCACAAGGCACCGGCGCTGGTGGATAATCGCCCGCCTGGAACCGGAATGTTTTCTATCCACCTTTAAAATCGATTCATAAGGCCGATAGCTGACGGAGGTCTGATAGATATCATTCTGCGCAAAGCGCACGGCAAACTTCCGATAAATGCTTTCCTCGTCTCCCGGCTGTATGGAAAGCTCCATGTCAATCTTCCGTCCCTTAACGCCTTCCAGCTTCATTACATCCGTAAAGACTATATTTTCGTACCTTACTTCTTCCCCTCGAAACGTTTCAAGCTCCCGAATCGGCTTTTGGAACAGCCGTCCGTTTTTTACGGAAATTTCCCTTGGCAGGCTCATCTGTCCAAACCATGAATGTAGCGGCACGTGAAGATTACAGGTATCCCAGTTTTGCATCCATCCAATCATAATTCTCCGCCCGTCCGGGGATAGTATCGTCTGAGGCGCATAAAAATCAATCCCGTAATCCACAGCCTGATTGTATTCTTCCGTAAAAGTATCCGTCCCCTCGTCGTAGCTTCCAATCAGGCAAAGCGTACCGTTCCCATTGTGGTACTCAAATCCCTGCGGCATCATATCCTGCGGGCTCACCAGAAGAACCTGTTTTCCGTCCAGCTCAAAGAAATCGGGACATTCCCACATTCTTCCAAACCGTCCCCCGTTGGATGCAAGCACCTTTTCATAACGCCACTTAAAACCGTCGGGACTGCCAAAAAGAAGTATCTGCCCGTCGTGCTCCCCGTTGCAATTTCCCACAACGCACCGGTAAGACCCATCCCCTTTTCTCCACACCTTTGGGTCCCGGAAATCGTACTTGCTTCCGTTTTCCGGCAAGTCGTTTCTATCCAGCACAGGGTTGCACGGATATTTCTCATAATCCGTCCCGTCGCCCACAGCAAGGCACTGAGTTTGTATTTCTCTCCAGCTACCATCCGGCTGAGTTTCCTTCGCCACTCCCGTATACATCAGCAGATGCGTTCCGTCCGGCATCACAACCGCGCTCCCCGAAAAGCAGCCGTCCCGATCGTAATCCATGTCCGGCGCCATTGCCGCCGGAAGATGTCTCCAGCTTAAAAGATTATCGCTCACCGCATGGCCCCAGTGCATCGGCCCCCACTGGGTACTAAAGGGATGATACTGGTAAAAAAGGTGGTACTCCCCCTTGTAAAAAGAAAATCCGTTAGGATCGTTCATCCACCCTGTCCGGGCCGATAAGTGGAAAGCAGGACGCGGGCTTGCCGCGTTCCTTCTTTCCATCTCCTCCTCGCATTTCCGCGCATCACGTAAAATCTGGCTTGTCATATTTCCCTCATTTCCACTACTATTTCATTCCGAATACCGGTCATAGGCCGCCTGATACACCGCAAGAAGCTTATCCATACCGCATTTTTCCCTCAGGTTTTCAATATAGCTTGCCCACTCTTCGTCGGTAGGGCCGCCCTCCTTCAGCCATAAGCCCTCCTGCTCGGACACGGCGTTTTCAAAGCTGGTTTTATACCAGTCGATATCGTCAAGCTCCCTTCCGGTAAACACGCAGTCAACCGGATAGGTGGCCGTACTGTCCACATAAGGCATCCAAAAATCATACAAATCCGTCAAACGCTCGATGGCTCTGTCCTCCATCTTAAAAGTAGTCTGATAGTAGTCGCTGAGAATCAGCTTCGGCCCGGCCACTTCCTGTTCCCCTTTTAACTCGCCGGAACCCTTTCCATATTTTTCCCTGCTCTCCTCGTCAGAAATACTCAGCCATACGCCATCCTCGTCCTGAGCTGTAAAGTAAACGCCGATAGGGCCGTACTGAAGCTGCATTACAATTTCAGGGTCATACCACATATCATAAAATTTCAAAAGATTTGCGGGGCTCTTGCAGGCCTTCGTAATATTTAAGCTTCCGCTATTCGTCCCGCCGCCGGTACGGATGGTAACGTTGTGAGTTCCGTTAGGGCCGTCAAGCACAGGCAGGAACACATAATCGTCCGCGTAATCGCCCATCAGCTCCTCAATGTACCACCAGGTAGAAACGCC
>JAMPGS010000042.1 GCA_023663815.1 Clostridium sp. | reverse complement strand
GCTGCAACAGCAATTATTTGTTTTCCCACCGCGCCAGCCACGGAAAAAGGGGAAATCTCGCCGCGTTTATGGAATTAAGAAAATATTAATTTTTTTCCAAAGGGAACCTTAACATTTATGTGGTTTACTTATAGTATCAAAAAATACTGCAAAGGAAAAAAGCTATTATGACAAATATTCTCGTCTGTGACGATGACAGGGAAATTGTAGACGCCATCGAAATTTACTTAAATCAGGAAGGATATCAGGTTTACAAGGCGTACGATGGGGAGCAGGCAATCAAAATGCTTAAGGAGCAGAATATTCACCTTTTGATTATCGATATTATGATGCCGAAGCTGGACGGTATTCACGCCACCTTAAAAATCCGGGAGTACAGCAGTATTCCGATTATCTTTCTCTCCGCGAAGTCGGAGGATACCGATAAAATTTTAGGCCTTAACATCGGGGCCGACGATTATGTGACGAAGCCTTTTAACCCCTTGGAGCTTGTGGCAAGGGTCAAGTCCAATTTGAGGCGGTATACCCAGCTTGGAAATTTAAATGTGGAGAACAACGCGTTATTTACCGTGGGCGGGCTGTGCATCAACGACGACACAAAGGAGGTCACCGTTGACGGGGAGAGTGTGAAGCTTACGCCCATTGAATACAATATTCTCCTTTTGCTGGTGAAGAATCAGGGAAAAGTATTTTCCATCGACCAGATTTACGAGAGTATTTGGAACGAGGAGGCAATCGGGGCGGACAATACGGTTGCGGTTCACATAAGGCATATCCGTGAAAAAATTGAAATTAATCCCAAGGAGCCGCGCTACTTGAAAGTAGTCTGGGGCGTGGGCTACAAGATAGAAAAGCAGACGTGACAATGTAGACAGCGTAGAACAAAATATATAGAATCAAAGTTTTGCAGTAAGCAGGCAGAGTATAAACGAAGCCACAAGGCCTTTGGCTTGTGGCTGGGACAGTCTCTTTGTTTCGGTGGAGAGCAAATAAGCTTCGTGGTAATCATAAAATCCATTGTTCACAGAAATAGAACAGAACAAAAACGAGGATAGCTATGGAAAAGCAGGGAAGAAATCAGGAACAGACGGAGAGAACAGAAATACAGATGGAAAGAGAAAAAATGCAGTCAGAAAAGGGAAAAATACAGTTAGAAAGAGAAAAAGCACAGTCAGAAAGAGAAAAGATGCAGTCAGAAAGAGAGAAAGCACAGCCAGAAAGAGAAAAGATACAGTCAGAAAAGGAAAAGATACAATCGGAAAGAGGAGAAGCACAGCCGGGGCAAAGAGAAAATCAGGAGAGAGGCGCAGCTTCGGAGGCTCCAAAAAACCGGAAGAAAAAAAAGAGAAAAGCCGGAAGGGGAAACAGTTTTTTACATGTGCTGCAGCATATCATGCTGGTGATGGCGGCGGTTCTTTTTGTGATTGTGCTGGCGGGCTCTTACGTGGTGGTGGACACTAGAAACGGCACAAAGGCTTACCGGCTGATGGGGGAGAGAAAAGGGGACTTTGAAGATTCCGAGATGTTCAGCAATCTTTTGGGGAACAGCGTTTCCGACGTTATCTGCTATGGCGCTATCAGGAGCCAGATGGAGACGGAGGATAAGTATGACCCCGGAAAAGAAATCGACGTTACCGCCTTTGCGGGCAGATATGGGGAGATGCCGTGGGAATACATTACGGCAACCTATTATCTGGACGATTTGATTAAATGGGCGCAGGCCGGTTTTTCCACTTCCGAGGTTTCCATGAGCGGAAAAGACGCGGATGAATTTTTGAGCAGAAGCCGGACTGTGACGACGGTTGATTTGAGCAATTACAGCGGCGGAACGGTGAGCTATTTAAATTCTGATTTTTCAAATTCTGTCAGTATTCGGGATGTGTCGGGGAATCTGCTGGAAAATGGGGAGATTGAGAGAGACGCCGTCAACGCTACGGTGCTAAAAAATAGATACCGCACTGTGGAGGGGAAAAACATCGAGGATTATGTCTCATCGTGGGAGGAGTATTACGAGCTCTGCAATCATGTGGAGAAGGCCGCTAACGATTTGAACGTCAATTACAAGGAGTATTTGAAATATAGGGATTACTATGACTCCGGCGATTCCAACGTGGTCTATTTTATCAGAAGGACGGTAGGAAAGCACACGCAGATTTTCACCAATATGAAAACGGACGCTGGCGCGCTTTACGATATGAAGAAGGAATTATTGCGTAAATGCGATAAATATGTTTTTTACGACGGGGAAGAGGTTTTGTTTGAGACAAACACGCTAATTGAGGAGGGAACCTTGCGCTATGTCTTGAACGGATACGAGTATGCTTACCCGGAAGATACTCAGATTATGATAGGGGTGGATTCCGGCTATGGGGCGGCGGACTGCTTCTCGCAGGCAAAAGCAGGGTTTGGCAATTACGTTCCCTATATGTGGGAGTACGTGGCGGGCGGAATTGCGTGTATTCTTGTTTATCTGCTGCTCTTGGTGGTTTTAACCATGCGGGAAGGCCGGGTTCGCAGGCGGGACACCGGCGAAGTAGTAATCAGCCTTCGCTCTGAGGACTATATTTTTACGGAAATCATGATTATAGCGGCCGCGGCGGTTTTTGTAGGGCTGTTCTTTGGGATAAAAGCCATAGCTGTACAGGCATGGCAAGTGTTTGACGGCGGGATTCTGGCGGTTTTGGCGGGGGTGGCGGCGCTGCCCGTGAGCCTGTTCTTTTCCTTCTTCTACTATAGCTTTGTGAGAAGAATCAAGGCGGGCGTTCTCTGGCGGGGAAGCCTCCTTCGGCGGCTGGCGCGCTCCATAAAAAAAGGCGTTACTTATGCCTATAAGAATTCTTCCCTTCTTTTGAGGGTGTGCGTGCCTTTTGGAATTTTTGTCCTTCTTAACTTGGGAGGCATGTTCCTGATATGCCGAGATACCTCTCAGACCGCGCTGTTTACGGTTGGATTGATTGCGCTTCTTGTTTTGGACGGCGCGGTGGGGTATTTCTTATATACTTCGGCTGTGGCAAGGCAGAAAATTATAAAAGGAATCCAGCAAATCAGCGAGGGCGACATTTCTCATCAGGTGGGCGAGGAAAAAATGCGCGGGGACGAGCTGGTGCTTGCGCGGGCGGTAAACAGTATTGGCGATAGCGTGAGGATTGCGGTAGAAACCAGCATGAAGGACGAGCGGCTCAAGGCGGATTTGATTACCAACGTTTCCCATGACCTGAAAACGCCTTTGACCTCTATCATAAATTATGTGGACTTGATTAAACGTGAAAATGTTGAAAATCCCAGAGTGAGAGAGTATATCAGTGTATTAGACGCAAAATCCCAGCGGTTAAAGCAGCTTACGGACGATTTAGTGGAGGCCTCAAAAATTTCTTCCGGGAATATTGTGCTTCATTGGGAGCGGATTAATCTGGTGGAGCTCCTAAACCAGACCATAGGGGAATTTTCTGAGAAATTTGAGGAAAAAGCATTGTATCCTGTTTTTCGCACGGCCCAAAACACCGCATTGATAGAGGCGGACAGCAGAAGTATTTGGCGGGTGATTGAAAATCTGTTCAACAACATTTTTAAATACGCCCTGTCAGGAACCAGAGTGTACATTGATTTGGAATTCTTTGCAGACGAAAGCGAGGGGCGGCAGGCGGTTCTTTCCATCAAGAATATTTCCGCGCAGCCCTTAAAGGTAAACCCCAGTGAGCTCACAGAGCGGTTCATACGCGGGGACGAATCCAGAACCACGGAGGGCAGCGGCCTTGGCCTTTCCATTGCAAAGAATTTGACGGAAGCTCAGAAGGGGAAATTTGAGATTGTCATGGACGGCGATTTGTTTAAGGTAAATTTAATATTCCCCATGCTGGAGGAGTAGTAAAAAGGATTTGCACGCGGGCCTGTCTGCTTTTTTATGAAAAGAAAATGCTATCCCAGCCAAATGCATATGATAAGCAAAATGCATATAATAGGCAAAAGTGTATATAATCGAAAAAGTTCCTGATAGAATTCAGGAACTTTTTTATGCACAGACCCGTGCAGAGGAGGAGCCGTAAAAACAGCGGGCAGGCCGCGCGGCGAGCGGGAAGAAAAATCTTTCTACTCGATTGCACAGAAACGTCCAAAAAGAAAACTGTGGCAAACCCATGGACGCTTTGCGCAGCGGGCGGAGAAATTATCTCTGCCCGACTAAATTACTCATTAATAGAAAAATCATCTTCCCGGTTATTGTACCGGGCCAAAATCCGGTGAATCTTATCGGTAGGCGTGTAAACGTTTGCCATGGAGGAATCGTGATTCATGAAATCGATGATGGACGCGAGAAATTTGCTCATGTCCGCTTCCATATAATAGGGCCGCGACTTTAAATCGGGAATCCGGTAGGTTAAGTTGGTGGTGATGATTTTGTCAAAATAGCACTTTTCATAAGCCTCGTCAAAACGGGCAAGCCCTTCCGTGAAAAGGCCGAAGGTGCAGCATATGTAGACGCGCTTTGCGTTCATCTCTTTTAGCATAGCGGCTTTTTCAAGCATACTATTTCCGGTGGTAATGATATCGTTGATGATAATGACGTCTTTTCCGTCCACGTTGTCCCCTAAAAATTCATGAGGGGCGGAGAAGGAGGAGGGAAAGCGGTTGTAAAACATTCCCGTGTTTACTTCCAAAACGTTTGCAAAATAGACGGCGCGGTCAAAGGCGTTTTCATTAGGACTTACCACCACCAAATGGTCGCGGTCGATGAGCAGGCTGTCCTCCGCCGCAAGGAGCGCTTGTATAAACTGATAAGGCGGCGTAAAATTGTCAAATCCGCATAGAGGGGCGGCGTTTTGGATACTGGGGTCGTGGGCGTCAAAGGTAATTAGATTGCTGACCCCCATTTTGCTGAGCTCCTCGATTGCCTGCGCGCAGTCTAGGGATTCGTGGCCGTTTCTTTTGTGCTGGCGTCCTCCGTACAAAAAGGGAATAATGACGTTGATGCGGTGGGCTTTGCCGTTGGCCGCCGCAATGACCCTTTTCAAATCCTGATAATGGTCGTCAGGGGATTTATAGTTGGTATAACCGTTTATTTTATAAGAAATACTGTGATTACAGACGTCCGTAAGAATAAAGAGGTCTTTCCCCCTGATAGATTCGGAAATGAGCGCTTTGCCCTCGCCGGAGCCAAAGCGGTAACAGGCGCTGTCGAGAATATAGTTGTCGGACAGATAGCCTTCAAATTCAGGATGATTTTTGGCGATGCTCTTAATGTTTTTTCTGAAGCTTACAAGATGGCTGTTGACATTTTCCCCAAGGTTTGCGGCGGAATCCATAACAACCAGCTTTAAGGGCGCAACGGGAATTGCAGCTTCAAGCTCATGTAAGTTGGGCATGGCGACCTCCATGGAAGTAAAAAGCCCCGCGGCAAGCTTGACTTTGATTCGCCGCCTGCGGGAATAAATATGTAAGTATCTATTTTATTTTATAACATTATGCTAGTGACACGTCAAGAAAATTCTAGTAGAATGAAAGAGGACGGCGGCTTGCTGGGTGTGGGAGAGTGGGAAAAATATGAAAAAAGAAGAGCAGGAGCAGAAAGAAGCGCAAAAACAAAAGAAAAGGCAAAAAGGGCACGTTATTAAGGAAGTACGCCCCGGCAGCATCGCCATGGAGCTTGAAATAGAGGCGGGGGACAAGCTTCTTTCTATAAACGATAATGAGATAGAAGATATTTTTGATTATCAGTATCAGATTGAAAATGAATACATTGAGCTTTTGGTTGAAAAGCCAGATAAAGAGCAGTGGCTTTTGGAGGTGGACAAGGACGAGGACGAGGACCTTGGGATTGTGTTTGAAAACGGGCTTATGGACGATTATAAGTCTTGCCACAATAAATGCATTTTTTGTTTCATCGACCAGATGCCTAAGGGAATGAGGGATACTCTATACTTTAAGGACGACGATTCAAGGCTTTCTTTTTTGCAGGGAAATTATGTGACCCTCACCAATATGTCGGAGCATGATATCGACAGAATTATCAAATACCGTCTTGCGCCCATCAACATTTCTTTTCAAACCATGAATCCAGAGCTCCGCTGTAAGATGCTCAATAACCGCTTTGCCGGGGAGGCCTTAAAGAAAGCGCGGCGGCTGTACGAGGCGGGCATTGCCATGAACGGCCAGATTGTGCTTTGCAAGGGAGTAAACGACGGGGAAGAGCTTTCTTTCAGTATTCGGAAGCTGATGGATTATTTTCCGGTGCTTGAGAGCGTGTCGGTGGTGCCGGTGGGGCTTTCAAAGTTCAGGGAAGGACTTTATCCCTTGGAGCCCTTTGACGCTGAGGATGCAGAGAAAGTCCTTCATATGATACATGAATTTCAGAAGGAAATTTACGCCGAGCACGGCGCTCATTTTGTTCATGCCAGCGACGAGTGGTATCTCTTGGCGGGGCGGGAGGTGCCTCCCGCACAGCGATACGACGGTTATCCCCAATTGGAAAACGGCGTGGGAATGATGCGGCTTTTTATGGACGAGTTCGAGGAGGCTTATTGTAAACTGGAGGAAGAAAGAAAAGAACGAAATAGCAAAGAAGAAAGCAGCAGGGAAGAACAAGGTAGAAAAGAGAAGCAATGTAAGAAAAAAGAGCAGAGTAGAAAAGAGGAACAAGAAAAAGGCGAGAAACAAGATAGCAAGGAAGGACAAGAAAAAAAAGAGAAGCAGGATAACGAGGAACAAAATCGAAAAGAGAGGCAATGTAAAAAAGAAGAACAAGTCAAAAATAAAGAACAAGCACGGGAAATTTCCATCGCAACGGGAAAGCTTGCTTACCCTTATCTCCTAAAAATGTCGCGGCGGCTTATGGCTCTTGTTCCCGGTCTTACCGTGCATGTTTACGAGATTGTCAATTACTTTTTCGGAGAGAGCATCACGGTGGCGGGGCTGTTGACGGGGCAGGATATTATTGCTCAGCTAAAGGACAGGCCCTTAGGGCGGCGGCTTCTGCTTTCACAGCATATGCTTCGGAGCGGGGAGGAGCTTTTTTTGGACAATATGACGGTGGAGGAGATGGAAAAAACTTTACAAGTAAAAATAGTTATTGTAAAATCAAGCGGATACGACTTTATAAACGCCGTCTTGGAGTAGCGACAGGGACGGGCCCTGCGCTTTGACGCGTGGCTGCAGGAAACGATACGAGAGTAAAATGCGAGGTATAGAATGAGTAAAAAGAGAAAGCCGATTGTGGCGGTAGTGGGCAGGCCGAACGTGGGAAAATCAACCCTCTTTAACGCGCTGGCAGGACAGAGGATTTCAATTGTGCAGGACATTCCGGGAATTACAAGGGACAGAATCTATGCGGATGCAACTTGGCTTGACAAGGCTTTTACCCTGATTGACACAGGGGGCATTGAGCCGGACAGCAAGGATATTATCCTGTCGCAGATGCGGGAACAGGCACAGATTGCCATAGATACGGCGGACGTGATTCTTTTTATGGTGGACGTAAAACAGGGGTTAGTGGACGCTGACGCAAGAGTGGCCGAGATGCTGCGCCATTCGCGCAAGCCGGTGGTTTTGGTTGTCAATAAGGTAGATTCCTTTGAAAAATATATGGCGGATGTCTATGAGTTTTATAATTTAGGAATCGGGGAACCTCATCCCATCTCGGCAGCTAACCGGATGGGCATTGGAGATATGCTGGACGAGATGATTGGATATTTCGGGGAGAACGGCAATATTGAGGAGGAGGACGACAAAATCAGAGTTGCTATCGTGGGGAAGCCCAACGTGGGAAAATCTTCTTTGATTAACAAGATGATTGGCGAGAACCGCCTGATTGTGTCCGACATTGCGGGAACCACAAGGGATGCGGTAGACACGCTCATCACCCACAATGGAAAAGAATATATTTTTATTGACACAGCGGGGCTTCGGCGTAAAAATAAAATTAAGGAAGAGCTGGAGCGTTACATGATTATCCGAGCGGTAAGTGCAGTAGAGCGGGCCGATGTTGTGATTCTTTTAATCGACGCCGTGGAGGGCGTAACCGAGCAGGACGCAAAAATCGCGGGCATTGCCCATGACAGGGGAAAAGCGGTTATTATCGCGGTCAATAAGTGGGATGCCGTGGAGAAGGATAATAAGACGGTAAACGAATATACAAATAAAATCAGAAACGTGCTTTCCTACATGCCTTATGCGGAGATTATTTTTATTTCCGCTGTGACGGGACAGAGAGTCAGCCGGCTTTATGATTTGATTGATACGGTAAGCGAAAATCACGCCATGCGTATTTCCACCGGGGTCTTAAATGAAATTATGAGCGAGGCCGTTGCCCTTCAGCAGCCCCCCTCGGATAAGGGAAAACGGCTGAAGCTGTTTTACATTACGCAGGTAGGCGTGAAGCCTCCGACTTTTGTCATTTTCGTGAACGATAAGGAGCTCATGCATTTTTCTTACACCAGATATATCGAAAATCAGATTAGGGAAGCCTTTGGATTTAAGGGTACGCCGCTGAAATTTTATATAAGGGAGAGAAAATGAATATGAATTTGCTTATTATTAGATAATAATGTAGTTTGTATAAGAAAATCAGAAGAGATTTCGACAACGAGAGGTATGCTAAGGTATGGATAAAATAGATGAGAATATGTCTCAAAGAATAACTATAGTTAAATTTATATTTATGATAATGGTGGTCTTTATTCATTCTGATGCTACACCTGAACTTCCCTATAAGTTATATATACCATCGTATGTATCTAATATTAAGTCATTTATTACAGATGGAATATGCTCTATGGCGGTTCCCGGATTTTTCTTAATTTCAGGTATGCTGTTGGGAAGCAAAGAATTTACATGGGCTGAAAATATGAAAAAGAAGGTAAGAAGTATATTAGTGCCATACATAATCATTAATACTTTTTGGATTCTTTTTTTCAAAGTGATGCAAGCTTTTCCACAAACGGCAGGTTATTTTTCAGGTGAAGCATATCAAATAAACGGGATTAAAGAAGTAATAAGTGCATTTATTAACCCCATGCCTCTTTATTATCCTTTTTGGTTTTTGCGAGATTTGTTTATTGTGAATATTTTTGCCAAAATAATTAATATCATAATTGATAAATACTTGATACTGTCTATATATTTAATTGCTTTTTTGTATTTAGGAGAAATATCTATACCACTGCTGGTAAGTAAAGAATCTTTGTGTATGTTTGCAATTGGATGTTGTTTGGCAAAATGTAAATTGGAGATGAAAAAAATAGATGAGATAAACGGGTTTTATATTTTATGTGTATATATAGGCAGCATATTTTTCCGAAAAGCTTCGGGGGGGGGTACTGCACGTTTGTTAAATAGTTCAGCTAGTTTACTTTTTTGTTTTTGGCTTGCAGGAAAGATAATAAACAGTAAGTGGAAAAGCAAGATTTTATGGTGCGCTCAATTTACTTTTTTTATATATGCATTTCATGAGTTTTATGAGGCAATGATTAAAAAGATTATTATGATAATTATTCCACAAAATGGAGTAGTTCAGCTTTTAGAATTTTTATGCTTGCCAATAGTCATAACTATTGTTTTAATTATAATAGGGAGCTTTTTAAAAAAGCATATGCAGAGAATTTATAAGATAATTTGTGGAAATAGATGAAAGGTTTTTGTAGAAAGGAAACAAAGTAAAGTGGAACGAATATTCTGTATTGCAATCGGCTATATATTTGGTCTGTTTCAGACAGCGTTTATTTACGGAAAGCTTCATGGAATCGATATCAGGGAGCACGGCAGCGGAAACGCCGGCACCACGAACACCCTTCGGGTGCTGGGAACGAAGGCGGGGCTTATCGTGCTTGCGGGGGACATCGCTAAGTGTATTTTGGCGATTGTCATTTGCGGCAGGCTTTTCGGCCCTTCCCATCCGGAGGAAATTTATCTATTAAAGCTTTATGCTGCAGCAGGAGCTATCTTGGGCCATAACTTCCCTTTTTATCTGAAATTTAAGGGCGGAAAGGGCATTGCGGCAACGGCGGGGCTTATTTTATCCTTCCACCCGTACTTTTTGCCTATGGGAGTGATTATCTTCTTTGGAACCTTTTTTCTAACGCACTATGTTTCGCTGGGCTCCCTGCTTGTCTATGCGGGCCTGATGATTGAGATGGTGATTGTGGGACAGACAGGGGCTTTCGGCGCGCCGCAGGCGGTACTGAACGAGATGTACATAGTCACGGCGCTGCTTACGGCGCTGGCCTATTACAAACATCGCGAAAATATTGTGCGTCTACTAAAAGGCGTGGAAAGAAAGACTTATTTAACAAAAAAGAATAAGGAGTAGATACAGGAGCAAATTTTATATGTGCAGGATGTAGGTATAGATTTTGTATGCAAACAGTATAAATGCAGATTGTATATGTGCAAATACATTGCAGATATAGTTTTGTGTGTAATGCAGTACAGATATAGTTTATGTATATAAAATACAGGAAAGAAAGAGGAGAATATGAAAAAAATCGGAATCATCGGAGCCGGAAGCTGGGGCAGCGCGTTGGCGTGGCATCTTTACAATAACGGAAATGAGATTACTTTGTGGTCGGCGTTGGAAAATGAAATTCAAATGCTGAGAGAAACCCATGAGCAGAAAGAAAAGCTGCCCGGCGTGATTTTGCCGGAGGATATGGAGTTCACCACTGATTTGGAAAAAACCGTCGCGGAAAAGGACGTGCTTGTGCTTGCGGTACCGTCGCCCTTTACCAGAAGCACGGCGGCTAAGATGTCGCCTTTTATCAGGGACGGGCAGAAAATTGTCAACGTGGCGAAAGGAATCGAGGAGACAACCCTTATGACCCTTTCGCAAATCATTGAGGAGGAAATTCCAAATGCGGACGTGGCGGTGCTTTCCGGCCCTTCCCACGCGGAGGAGGTAGGCCGGGGAATTCCCACGACGATTGTAGCGGGAGCCAAGGAAAAGGAAACGGCGGAGTATCTGCAGAACCTGTTTATGAGCAAAGCTTTTCGGGTGTATATCAGCTCGGATATTATGGGAATGGAGCTGGGAGCTGCTCTGAAAAATGTGGTTGCCCTTGCGGCGGGCATGGCGGACGGGCTGGGGTACGGCGACAACACCAAGGCGGCTTTGATTACCAGAGGAATCGCGGAGATTGCAAGGCTGGGGATTCACATGGGCGGAAGAATCGAGACCTTTTACGGACTTACAGGCATCGGCGATTTAATTGTGACCTGCGCTTCCATGCACTCCCGAAACCGCCGGGCCGGAATTTTAATCGGAAAGGGAGCCACCATGGAAGAAGCCATGGCACAGGTGAAGATGGTAGTAGAAGGCGTTTATTCCGCAAAGGCAGGCTATTCCCTTTCCAAAAAGTATGGGGTGAGTATGCCCATTATCGAGCAGGTAAACGAAATTTTATTCAAAGGAAAATCCGCTTCCGAGGCGGTCAGCGAATTGATGCTCCGGGATAAAAAAGTGGAAAATATCGATTTACGCCAGCTATATCAAAATAGCGTGGAGATTCCGTGGTAGCAGAGCGGGAGGATGCCTTATCACCCGGCAGGCACCGGCGGGCGATAGCCCGCATGGAATGTGCCTGCTCAAAAACCTTATCACCATCGAAAACAGCAGAATGGAGGAAATATAATGAGCGAACAACAATTTATCAGCACGCAGGAATATGTAGCGTCGGAGGAGCTGATGGCCAGCGTCAACGTTGCCATTGCCTTAAAAAAGCCGCTTTTAATTAAGGGCGAGCCGGGAACCGGCAAGACCATGCTGGCGGAGGCGGTTGCCAAATCTCTTGGGAAGAGGTTGATTATCTGGAACATTAAATCCACCACCAAGGCGCAGGACGGCCTTTACATGTACGATACGATTCAAAGGCTTTACGACGGCCAGTTTGGCGAGGAGGGCGTGAACGATATCGCCCGCTATATCAAGCTGGGAAAGCTGGGGGAGGCTTTTGAATCCGAGGAACAAGTGGTGCTTCTCATCGATGAGATTGACAAGGCGGATTTGGAATTTCCCAACGACCTGCTTTGGGAGCTGGACCAGATGGAATTTTATATTCATGAGACAAAGCGCACTGTGAAAGCGAAGCAGCGTCCCATTGTGATTATTACCTCCAACGCGGAGAAGGAGCTGCCGGACGCTTTTCTTAGAAGGTGTATTTTTCATTACATTGACTTCCCGGACGAGACGCTGATGGAAGAAATTGTGCGAACCCATTATCCTAACGTGGAGGCGAATCTTTTAAAAAATGCCATGGAAGTGTTTTACAATATACGCTCTCTGCGGGATATCCGCAAAAAGCCCAGTACCTCGGAGCTGATTGATTGGATAAATGCCCTGCAAATCGGCGGTATTTCCGCAGACGAGATAAGGGCGAAGCTGCCTTTCGTGGGAGTAGTGGTGAAAAAGGACGAAGATTTGGAAACGGTAAGACAGAAGCTGGATTAAACGGCTAAGCAAAATTGCGGCGCGGTATGCGCCAAGAGAAAGCTGTAAAATCCAGAGGTCGAGAATCGCCCCCGCAGGATAGGGCAGGAAAAAAGCAAGAGAGGACAATACATGTTTACAAATTTCTTTTATACCTGTAAGGCAAAGGGCCTAAATATCACCCTAAGCGAGTGGATTACCCTGCAGGAAGCCTTGGATAAGGGACTTTGCGGGAGCAGCTTGACGCAATTTTATTACCTTGCAAGGATGATTCTGGTGAAAAGCGAAACGGATTTTGACAAATTCGATATGGCTTTCGAGGAAACCTTTAAGGGAATTCAGTCGGAGAACGAGATATCTAAAAATATGATGAAATGGCTGGATAAGTCTGAGCTGATTGATATGGTGGACGAAGAGGAACGCTACCGCATGAACGAGCAGGACGGAATACAGTTTATCGATAAAGAGGAAGTGGAGGCTAAATTTAAAGAGCGCCTCCGGGACCAAGACAGCGAGCACAACGGCGGAAGCTTTTGGATTGGCAGTATGGGAAAGACGGCTTTCGGAAATATGGGCGGCTTTATGGGCGGTATCCGGGTAGGCGGAAAAACCGGCTATCAGAGCGCGTTTCAGGTGGTGGGCGCCCGCAAGTACAGGGATTTTCGGGACGACAGGATGCTTGATAACCGCCAGTTCCAGTTGGCCTTTCGGAAGCTGCGCCAATTTTCCTCAAGGCTGGACATTCCCAAAACGGAGCTTGACATCGACGGGACCATCGACAAGACTTGCAACAACGGCGGCTGCCTTCAGATTGTGATGGATAAGCCCCGGAAAAACGCGGTGAAGCTCTTGCTTCTTATGGATTCCGGCGGCACCATGATTCCCTTTAGCTCTCTGCTCAACGAGCTGTTTCAGGCGGTACACAAGTCAAACCATTATAAGGACGTGAAAAGCTATTATTTTCACAATTGTATTTACTCTAAGCTCTATAAGACGCCGGAATGTGAAAACGGGGATTGGATTGACACGGAATGGATGTTCCGAAATTTGGACAGCGATTATAAGGTGATTGTGGTGGGAGACGCGGCCATGGCCCCGGAGGAGCTGTATTCCACAAGCGGCAATTACAGAGGGCCTAACGGCGGGCTGGCAGGCTGGGACTGGCTGCAGCTTTTGAAACGTCATTACAAGAAGGTTGTATGGCTCAATCCTAAAATGGCTCCCGGCCATGCGCCGTGGCGGGAAGCCGAGACGGCGATTAAAGGTCTGTTCCCTATGTACAAGCTGACGGTGGACGGGTTAAATCAAGCAATGATAAAGCTGATGGTAAATAAGTAGCCTTATGCAGACGAATATATAGGCACATGTAAAGACGTATATGCATATGCAAAGATGATATGCATGTGCAAAACATAATGCATATGCGCGCTGGAAGGGTATATGTGCAAAAATGTACGTATAAAAATGTACGTACATTTTTGTATGTGCTCTTGCTCTTGCATTTTTATATTTTGCAGAAAATAATTGTTGTATTTTCTGGAAAGTTGTTATAAAGTAAAGACGAAAGTAACTTTATAACAGACAAAAGACGGAAAAAGCAAATACCGCCTTTTGCATCAAAGAAAGAAATGAGGAGAAAGATGAAAAGATTATTGAGTTTACTTGTGGTATGCGCCATGGCAATTTCCCTGTGCGCATGTGGAGGAAACGCACCTGCTGCGGATTCTGGCGAGGCGGCAGGCGATGAGGCTGAGGCAAGCGTTGAAGCTGCGGGCGATGCAGCCGAGGAGAGCGGCGAAGCGGCAGCGGATGCAAATGAGGAGAGCGGCGATGCAGGCGAGAGCGCGGCGGCAGGAGTAATGCCCGCCATTGCAAAGGAAGATTTGAAAATCGGCGTTATCCATATCACCGACCCTGCCGAGGGAAGCGGATATACATATACCCATGACCTTGGAATTCAGGGGATGCAGAAGAACATCGGCCTTGAGGATTCCCAGATTGTCCGCAAGAACAACGTCAACGATTCGGACGCTACAGCTATTGAGAACGCAATCAGAGAGTGTATAGAGGAAGGCTGCAACGTTATTTTTGCAACAAGCTGGGGCTTTATGGATACCTGCGAAGCCTTGGCAGATGAATTCCCGGAAGTGATTTTTTCACATGGGACAGGCTATAAGTCAAACGGCGTCAACTTTAATAATTATTTTGGAAGAATTTATCAGGCAAGATATTTGGCGGGAATTGCCGCAGGCCTTAAGACAGAAAGCAATAAGCTGGGCTATGTGGCGGCTATGGGACAGGACAACTCGGAGGTAACGGGCGGCGTTAATGCCTTTGCAATGGGCGCTTACTCCGTAAATCCCGACTGCGAAGTATACGTAAAGGTAACGAACAGTTGGTTTGATCCTGAAGGGGAAACGCAGGCCGCGCAGGCTCTTGTGGATCTTGGATGCGACGTGATTGCGCAGCACTGCGATACGCCTAACCCTCAGACCGTTGCGGAACAAAACGGCGTGTGGGGCGTTGGCTATAATTCGGATATGTCAAAGGATGCTCCCGGCGCGGTGCTCACCTCCGTTATGTGGGATTGGTCCGTATATTACACCTACGCCGTTCAGTCGGTTATCGACGGCACATGGAGCGGTGAAAATTACTTCGGCGGCATGGCCGACGGGCTTGTAAATATTGCGTCTCTTTCGGACCTTTGCGCGGAGGGTACCGAGGAGGCTGTGGAAGCTGCAAGAAAGCAGATTACAGAGGAGGGCTTCAACGTGTTTGACGGCGTAATTGAAACCAACGACGGCGGCACGGTAGGCGCGGAGGGCTCCACTTTAAGCGACAGTGATATTACTGGAAGCATGAATTGGTATTTTAAGAACGTTGTAGTTAAATAATGAACAAAGCTTCATACGGGCGGCCATTTATTGACCGCCCGTTTACAGTTTGCATGCGCAGGGGTGCGGAAGGAAATTTGCTGCTGGCGCAGCAGCACCCCGCGCGGCGAGCAGGGAGAGAGACTTTCCCTACTCGATTTTTTGCATGGCAGCGTTTGTATAGTAAGCTGGCATGGACGGCAAATTGACCTTTGATGCAGATGGAGATTTTTATGGCGGAGCAGACAAAAGAGCGGTATGCAATCGAGTGCAGGAAAATTACAAAGACTTTTGGCAGCGTTGTAGCCAACGACGGGATTGACTTGGAGGTTAAGTACGGGGAAATACTTGCCCTTTTAGGGGAGAACGGTTCGGGAAAAACAACGCTTATGAACATGCTTTCCGGTATTTACCACCCAGACAGCGGGCAGATATTTATAGGGGGAAAGGAAGTAAAAATAAATTCCCCGGCGGACGCCATGGCCCTTGGAATTGGAATGATACACCAGCACTTTAAGCTGGTGGAGGCTTTTCAGGCCATGGACAACATTATTCTTGGAACCAGCGGGAAAAAGGAAAAGGGCAAGGTGACTGGCGAAAAAATCAAGGCTATCAGCCAGATCTACGGGCTGGAGGTGGAGCCGGAAAAATACGTTTCCGACATGAGCGTTTCCGAAAAGCAGACGGTTGAAATTTTAAAGGTGCTGTACAAGGGCGCGGAGATTTTGATACTGGACGAACCAACGGCGGTTTTGACGCCTCAGGAGACGGAAAAGTTGTTTCAAATTTTAAGGAAAATGAAGGAAAAAGGGTGCGCAATCATTATCATCACCCACAAGCTTCAGGAAGTGCTTTCCATCAGCGACAGGGTGACGATTCTCCGAAAGGGAAAGAGCATCGATACGGTTGCCACCGCCGGATGTAACGCGAAAAAGCTCACGGAATTGATGGTAGGCAGGCCGGTAAGCCTTGAAATTGAACGTCCCATTATGGAAAACCATGAGACGGTGCTTAAAGTGGTGGACTTGACGGTGGATAAGCCGGACGGCTCAAAGGCAATCGACGACATTTCCTTTGATATCCGTCAGGGAGAAATTTTAGGCGTGGCGGGAGTTGCCGGGAGCGGGCAGAAGGAGCTGTGCGAATCCATTGCGGGGCTTCTCCATGCAAAGGCGGGAGCCATTCTTTTCCACAAGGAAAATCTCCTTGGAAAAACGCCCTCCGAGATTATTGAAAAGGGCGTCAGCATGAGCTTTGTGCCGGAGGACCGGCTTGGGATGGGGCTGGTGGCCTCTATGGGAATGACCGACAATATGCTGCTGAAAAGCTATCACAAGGGAAAAGGCCCCCTTATCAGGAGAAAACCGGCCAGAGAGCTTGCGCAGAAGCTGGTTCAAAAGCTGGATATTGTGACGCCGGGAACGGAGACGCCGGTAAGGCTTTTGAGCGGCGGAAATGTGCAGAAGGTTCTGCTGGGACGGGAGATTGAATCGAGCCCTACCGTGCTGATTACGGCCTATCCCGTGCGGGGGCTGGATATCAATTCCTCCTACACGGTGTACGACCTTTTAAACGAGCAGAAGCAGAAAAACGTGGCGGTAATGTATATCGGCGAGGATTTGGACGTGCTCCTAGAGCTGTCCGACCGGATCATGGTGCTGTGCCATGGCAGGATTACGGGAATTGTAAACGCAGCACAGACAACCAAGGAAGAAATTGGAATGATGATGACAGGCGAGAACCGCTTAAATGAGAATCGCTCGCACGAAAGCCGTTTAAATGAGAACCGTCTGAATGAGAATCGTCCAAATGAAAACCGATTAAACAAGAATCAATTAAATGAAAATCAGGCCTCTCAGGGAGAGGAAGAAAAGGAGGCCGAAGCATGAGCGCCGGAGCAGAAAACAACCAAAAGGAACCCATCATAAGAATTGTAAAGCGGGCCGAGCGTCCTGCAAGGGAAATGATTCTTCTGCGGCTTTTCGCGGTGGCGTTGTCATTAATTGCAGGGGGAATTTTTATCGCCTGCGTGGGGCAGAATCCTTTTACCGTTTATAAAACGATTATAGCGGGGGCCTGCCGCAGCGTGATGGCCTTTCAGGGAACCGTGAAGCTTATGATTCCCCTGCTGATTACCTCCCTTGGGGTGACGCTTGCCTTTAAAATGAAATTTTGGAACATCGGCGCGGAAGGACAGTTGATTTTTGGGGCGACCTGCGCGACCTTTTTCGCCCTGTTTTGTTCCGGCTGGAATCATGTTGTCCTTGTGATTGTCATGTTTTTAGCGGGCTTTATCGGCGGCGGGCTGTGGGGACTGCTCCCGGCCTTTTTTAAGACAAAATATAATACCAACGAGACGCTTTTTACATTGATGCTAAACTATATCGCGCTGCACATTGTGTCCTATCTACGGGACGGCCCGTGGACGGACCCGGCGGCGCAGGGCTTTCCCAAAATCGCAAGGTTTGACAAGAACGCCTCGCTGGACAAGCTTTTTGGGATTCAATTTGGCTGGCTGATTGCGCTGCTGCTCACCGTTATCATATTTATTTATATCAAATATACAAAGCAGGGCTACGAAATCAGCGTGGTAGGCGAAAGTCAGGACACCGCCAGATATGCGGGAATGTCCGTGAAAAAAATTGTGCTTAGGACCATGTTTTTAAGCGGCGGCATCTGCGGCATGGCGGGCATGATACAGGCTACCGGCTCCGATATCACCCTCACTACCTCGGTTGCGGGGGGCGTCGGCTTTACGGCAATCATTATCGCATGGCTGGCGCAGCTAAATCCCTTTTCCATCTGCATTGTGTCCTTTTTGTTCAGCGTGCTTGAAAAGGGGAGCAGCGTGGTTCAGTCGGAATTCGGCCTTTCCACGGACTGCGCCGACGTTTTACAGGGCGTGATTCTCTTTTTCATATTGGGATGTGAATTTTTTGTGAGATACCGTTTCCAGTTTGCGGGAAAGAACCATAAAGCGGAAGGGGGAAAATAAAAGATGGATATTATCGTTAAATTTCTTGTGGCGGCGGTAGGCGCCGGGACGCCCCTTTTGTTTGGAACGGTGGGAGAAATACTGACGGAAAAGACCGGTCATTTGAATTTGGGCGTGGAGGGAATGATGTCTATCGGCGCGTGCGCCGGGTTTATGGTGGGATATTACACAGATAATTTTTTCTTGGCGCTTTTGTTCAGCGCGGCCGCCGGGGCCCTTGGCGCGTTGATTTACGCGGTGCTGACGGTGACCTTCATGGCAAACCAAAACGTTACGGGGCTGACCCTAACGATTTTCGGCATTGGCTTCGCCAATTTTATAGGAATTTTTGTCCTGAACAAAAGCCCTGAGGGAACCTTAAAGCTTCCCGAAAAAATCACGGCGGTTATGAGGGGCGGGGCCCTTCCGGGACTAGGCGGGATTCCGGTAGTGGGAGAGCTCTTATTTTCCTACAGTCCTTTTGTGTATATCGGCGTTGCAATTGCACTGATTGCCGCGTGGTATTTAAACCACACGAAAACGGGGCTAAACCTCAAAGCGGTAGGCGAGAATCCGGGTGCGGCGGACGCGGCGGGAATCAACGTAACCCGCGTAAAGTATGTAAATATTATCTTGGGCGGCGCAATCTGCGGTATTGGCGGCGTTTACTGCTCCATGATTATCAACGGCGGCGTTTGGATTAGCGACAACGTGGGCGGCCTTGGGTGGATTGCCGTTGCGCTGGTGATTTTTGCCAACTGGCAGCCGGCCTTTGCCATTTTAGGCTCCTTTGTTTTCGGCGCGCTGCGGGTGCTGAAATACTATATTCCCCAGAGCGTTTTGCCTTTTCCAACGGCCTTTTACGATATGCTGCCCTTTCTCATTACCGCGCTGGTGCTGGTAATCAGCTCCATGAGAAAGTCGGGAAGAATCAACCTTCCTGCGGCCCTTGGGCAGAATTATTTTAGGGAAGAGAGATAATCTGCGGATAAGAGATAGCGCAGGAACAATTTTCAGACGCAGAATGTATCTGAAGAATTGGCCTAGCAAGCGTGTTGTTTTATCTGCGAAATAAATATAAGAGAGGTTTAGATATGACAATTTTTGACGAACTGAAGGCCAGAGGCCTTTTGGCGCAGCTTACGGACGAGGAAGAAATTAAGGAACTGATTAACAATGAAAAAGCCACTTTTTATATTGGCTTTGACCCTACGGCGGACTCTCTGCATGTGGGACATTTTATGGCGTTGTGTTTGATGAAGCGGCTGCAGATGGCGGGCAATAAGCCCATCGCCCTTTTGGGCGGCGGCACCGGTATGGTGGGCGACCCTTCGGGGAGGAGCGATATGCGTTCCATGATGACGAAAGAAACCATCGAGCATAACTGCGAGTGCTTCAAAAAGCAGATGAGCCGTTTTATTGATTTTTCCGAGGGAAAAGCGCTTATGGTCAATAATGCGGAGTGGCTTCTTGATTTGAATTACGTTGAGTTCCTGCGGGAAATCGGCCCGCATTTTTCCGTAAACAGAATGTTGACGGCCGAGTGCTACAAGCAGAGAATGGAAAAAGGATTGAGTTTTCTAGAGTTTAACTATATGCTGATGCAGAGCTATGATTTTTACGAGCTGTTTCAGAGATACGGCTGCAATATGCAGTTTGGCGGCGACGACCAGTGGAGCAATATGCTGGGCGGAACGGAATTAATCAGGAGAAAGCTGGGCAAGGACGCTTATGCCATGACGATTACCCTGCTCCTTAATTCCGAGGGCAATAAGATGGGAAAAACCCAGAAAGGCGCGGTGTGGCTTGACCCCGAAAAAACAACTCCCTTTGAATTTTACCAGTATTGGAGAAACGTGGCCGATGCGGACGTGCTAAAATGCCTAAGAATGTTGACCTTCCTTCCCTTGGAGCAGATTGACGAGATGGATAAGTGGGAGGGCAGCCAGTTAAATCAGGCGAAGGAGATTCTTGCCTTTGAGCTCACGAAGCTAGTGCACGGCGAGGAGGAGGCCTCCAAGGCGCAGGAGAGCGCAAAAGCCTTGTTCAGCGCGGGCGTTGCGGCGCAGATGCCCACCACGGAGCTTGCGGAGGAGGATTTTGCGGACGGAGTTATCGATATGATATCCGTGCTCTGTAAGGCGGGCTTGACGGCCAGCCGTTCGGAGGGCAGGCGCGCCATCGAGCAAGGCGGCGTGACGCTGAACGGTGAAAAGGTGACGGACGTAAAGGCGGCTTTCGGCAAAGATACCTTTGCGGGAGAGGGAGCCGTCGTAAAGCGGGGCAAGAAGAATTTCCGCAAAGTTATTTTAAAATGAAAATGAAGCTGGAAAACGGCGACGAGCTGTATTATTTAGGCGAAAAGAGAACCTTAAGGGTTATCCGGGAGGAGAGAAGCAGGGCGAAGGTAAAGTGCGTCATGGCTTCTCTGCTCATGTGGGTGCCCTACGAGGCTGATTACGAGTATCGGAGACGGCAGCTAGAAAACTGGTATCGCAGGGAAGCGGCGGCTGTTTTTGAGGAGAAGGCCGAAGAATTTGCAAAAAGGCTTCAGGTTTCTTTTCATACAATCCGAATTAAGGATCAGAAGAGCCGCTGGGGAAGCTGCAGCAGCAAGGGCAATTTGAATTTTAACTGGCGGCTTATCATGGCCCCGGAGCCGGTCTGCGACTATGTGATTATCCATGAGCTGTGCCATTTGGTCCATATGAACCACTCGGCGGAGTTTTGGGCTCTGGTGGGGAGTATTTGTCCAGAGCATAAGCAGTACAGGAAGTGGCTTCGGGAAAAGGGCGGAAAGCTTTATCCTTTTTGACAAATCAGTAATAAACTTTTTTACCCCTTCATACATTTAAGTAAGTATGGAAGGGGTATTTTTATGGACATAAATGTAAAGAAAGAATATGATTTATACAACGATATTCAGTTGCGATGCGGCGGAGAAATTTACATAGGAGTGGTAGGGCCGGTCAGAACGGGCAAGTCCACTTTTATCAAGCGGTTTATGGATTTGATGGTGCTGCCCAATATGACGGAATCTTACGAGAAGGAACGGGTTGTAGATGAGCTTCCCCAGAGCGCAGGGGGAAAAACTATCACTACCACGGAGCCTAAATTTATTCCCAAGGAGGCGGCGAAGCTTTCTTTGGGGGAGGGGATTGAGACCAGAGTGCGGCTCATTGACTGCGTGGGCTATATGGTGGAGGGCGCAAGCGGCCACATGGAAAACGATACGGAGCGCATGGTAAAAACCCCCTGGTACGCGGAGGAAATTCCTTTTACCCAAGCGGCGGAAATCGGAACAAGGAAGGTCATCAACGACCATTCGACTATTGGAATCGTGGTGACCTGCGACGGCAGCTTTGGGGACATTCCAAGGGAAAACTATGTGCCGGCCGAGGAGCGCACTATCAAGGAATTAAAAAAGCTGAAAAAGCCCTTCGTGGTGCTTTTAAACACGGTAAAGCCCTACAGCGAGGAGGCGGCAAGGCTGTCGGAGGAAATTGGGAATAAGTACGGGGTGGCGGTGATGGCCGTCAACTGCGAACAGTTGAAAAAGGATGATATCAATCAAATCCTTGAAAACATTTTGTATGAATTTCCCCTTACCATGATTGAGTTTTACATGCCCAAGTGGGTGGAAATGCTTCCCGCAAACCACAGCATGAAAGTGGATTTGATTGAGCGCGTCAAGGAAATTATGAAGCAGTACAATTGTATCCGCGATGTGAAGAACAATCCGGTGGCGCTGGAGGGGCCTTTTATCAAAAAGTGCAAGATGGACGGCATCGATATGTCCAACGGCTGCGTGAAAATCTGGCTTGACGTGGACGACGCTTACTACTACGAGATGCTAAGCGATATGGTAGGAGAAAAGATTGACAATGAATATCACCTATTGTCCGTTTTAAAAGAAATGGCAAAGATGAAAAAGGAATACGTGAAGGTTCTGCACGCCGTTGATTCCGTGCGGCAGAAGGGCTACGGCGTGGTAACGCCGGAGCGCAGCGAAATCAAGCTTGATAAGCCTGAGGTGATAAAGCACGGCAACAAGTTCGGCGTGAAAATCCGGGCGGAAAGCCCCAGTATCCATATGATACGGGCCAATATTGAGACGGAAATTTCGCCTATTGTGGGCTCGGAGGAGCAGGCGCAGGATTTGATTCGTTTTATCACCGATTCCAGCCAAAGCGAGGCGGGTATCTGGGAGACCAATATCTTTGGGAAGTCCGTGGAGCAGCTTGTAAACGACGGGATTACGGGAAAGCTTACGATGATTGGGGACGAAAGCCAGTTGAAGCTTCAGGAGACCATGCAGAAAATTGTCAACGACTCCAATGGGGGGATGGTTTGTATTATTATATAACGTATGGTTAGAGATTAAAGTGTTTTGGCCTCTTTTTTCTGATATTTTAATGTTGGATTATGGTTGTAATTCTGCCGGGAATAATCTAAAATGAGAATATCAGAGGAAAGGGGCCAAAAGCATGGATAATCTAAAGGAAATATTTGAAAAAATGATACCGGCTTTCCAAGGGATTTTTGGCGATACGCTGGAACAGATTATTTTGTATGGTTCTGTTGCCAGAGGCGCTCAGGAAGAGGAATCAGATGTTGATATCGCCGTTATTCTCAGGAAATATACGGAGGATATGCATGACAAAATGATTGACCTTACCGTCGAGCTTGAACTAGAGTACAATAAAATTTTGTCGGTGCTGTTGATTGATTACGATAACTTTAAGGAATGGGAAAATGTACTTCCGTTTTATAAAAATATAAAGAAGGATGGGGTCATGTTATGGAGCGCGGCGTAGCGGATTTGTCGAGATAGAAGGAATTTTTCCCAAAGAAGCTTCCAAACTGATTAAACTGGCATCCGAGAAAAGGGAAAATGCCGATTATCTTGATTTTTTCGTGGCTTCCAAGGAAGAAGCCGAAGAGCAGTTGGAAAGAGCCGAGACTTTTGGAAAATGGATAGAAGAATATTTAAAAGCGAAAATTATATAGGATGCACATAAAGAGTGAACGCCCCGCAGCAAGCTGCGGGGAATTAGACCCTGAGAGATTAAAGCACATTTTCTAAGGACGGGATTTTCTTTTTTAATGAAATCTCCATTTCAAATTTTTCTTACGAATATTACAAAATTTTATGTTGATGTCATTTGTTGGTACATCTTCATAAGCTCCGCAACGCAGCTTTCCTCCGTGGTGTCTTTGATTGAAAATCCGTATGCCTGCATGACAGCTTTGTCATTTTGCATATGCGCTTTCCTAAGCTCTATTGGCATAGTAAGTTCATCATATAAATCGGCAAGGCTGCTGTCAGAATATAAATTTCTTGCATCTAATATTGCCTGTGCGGTCTGCTCTATTTTTTGCCGCTGTTCATCAGTAGGATTGCACCAAGGGAAGTTGTTGTAAACAATATTTACAGAATAACGATAACGCATTTCCAACCGTCCGCACACCGCCCGCATCCAAGCCATATGGATATTCGATGTTAAAATACCAAAATGATATAAAGTGGCATCAGGTACAAAAGATGCCGCATTACTAGCAATAACATTTTTGTCCAAAAAACCGATTGGGATATAACGGCGATTTTCTGATGACGTAGCCGGGAACATTAAAAAATCGCTATCTGGCTGTTTAATTTCCATAAACCTTGTTGGCTGCTTTGCATATTCCCGCGTGGCCGCTTTGACACTTGACGAGCGAAATTGCCTAACCGCTTCAACACGCTCCATAACAAAGGGCATTGACCGTAATTCTTTTGGAGATGCATTTAACAGCCATAAACACCATCTGCTATGTCCGTTGATAAAATCGTCAGACCCCATAAATGGTTTGAAGAATTTTTCAGCAGCGGGTTCTTTATTTAGGAACTGTGTTTTTTCAGTATCAGTAAAAATCAGATTGCCGCCCTCAACGGGCTTGCCGCCACTCCGCATGGCAGGAACTGAACAAAGCGGCAGGGTTCGGCTATCAATAAAGACCGTAGGAGCATCGAGTAAATAGGCGTTGATATTTTCGGCTTCTTGATACCAATCCTCCGTTGTGTAAATCCGCTTCGGCGCAAGATTAACCGCACAACTAAATCCTACAATCACACAATGAACATGAGCCTTAACGTTAGCCTCACTATCCCAGCGGAAAGTACGGTGTGCAAAGTCAATATGGATACCAAAACGCTCATAGAGCGGTTTCCAAATACTCGCTGTTTGTTCGCCTTGCGTGATGGAATTAGTGGATACGAACGCCGCCCGGATAAAGGTTCCTTTCATTAATTGTGATGCTTTAAAATACCAACCGGAAACATAATCAATTTTTCCAGCAGATTTGTAAGGCTTGCCCTTCTCATCAACATAAACGGATAGAATATCCTCCTTCTGCGTTTTTTTCTGCAAAGAATAGCCCACAAACGGCGGATTCCCCATAATATAATTCAATTCATGTTTCGGGACTATGCTTTCCCAATCAATTCTCAAAGCATTTCCCTCAATGATATTTGCATAAGATTTTAACGGAAGGAAGTCAAGTATCATGCGGACAATAGCTTCTGTTTCTTTCATCATCTGGCTTTCTGCAATCCACAGCGCGGTCTTGGCAACCGTTACCGCAAAATCATTGATTTCAATTC
>JAMPGS010000041.1 GCA_023663815.1 Clostridium sp. | reverse complement strand
TGAAAAAACAAAGTTTGTAGGCTTATGAAGGGATATAAAAGATATGATTAAATACTATTCGTGTGCCGCCGCAGCAACCTAATGCAGCGCGGCGGAAAGGTTTTCCTCTGTCCGGCTGGCCATTTTCGTGCGGTATTCCTTTGGGCTTAACCCGAAATGCTTCCGAAAAGCCTCGCAGTAGTAGCTGCTTCCGTGGAAGCCGGTGTTGTAGGCAATTTCCGTAATGGTTTGGTCGGTGCCCTGCAAAAGCCCAATACTCTTGTTTAAGCGGTAAGCAATCAAGTATTGAATGGGGGATTGGGATAGATAGCTTTTAAAAAGGCCGGAGCACTTGCTTTTGCAACATTCGCCGACTTGGGCAATCTGTTCCAAGGAAATAGGTTCATAATAATTCTTTTGGATAAAACCAATCATTTTTTTCATACATTTCATCTGCTCGCTGTTTGCGGGCGCCGTTTCACCGGAAAGATTTTGATACAAAAGCTCAAAGATTTTAAAAAAGCTGCTTTGCACCAAAAAAGGCGAAAGCTCCTTTGTGCGGTCGGCAAAAAACTCCCTTGCAAGGCGCAGGATTTCCGCATGCCATGGAATCTCGTCAGAGAGGAGAAGATAGGGCGGCATGTGGCGGGCGAGAAAGGGCAGCACATACTGGGAGCGGAACCAGTCATTGGCGCACAGAAGGTCGGGATGAAGGAGGACGCACAGAAATTCGCACTCCTGTCTGCTTTTTGAAAAGCCAAAATGAAGCTGGCGGCCGTCTACCAGAATCCCGTCTTTGATTCTCACAACCTCGCCGTTTACGTTAAAATCCATGCTTCCATTTATCAAAATGTTCATTTCAAGGTCGTCGTGCCAGTGGCTGACCGCGGAATAATTCGGGTAGGTGGAAAGAGTTCCCTTTTTTACATAGGCGGGAAATAAGGGGCGGTTGTACGCCACGTTTTCAGATAAATCGCTGTTGATAGAAAAGCTCATAGCTGCCTCCTTTGTGGAAGATTGTTATATGATTATAGCAAATAGTGAAAGTATTGCCAATAGGAAGCTGGTAAGATTTTATCACACAATAATTTGTAGGAGCGTGCAATTGTATTGACGGCAGACGCAAATTTGAGATTTGCGTCGCACGTCGCGCAAACGCTCTGGAATGGAGATTAAGATGGGCGGAAAAGGAAAGGGTAAAGATAAAGACGAATTTTACGGCAAGCTGGTAAGCCTCGTATTTCCGATTGCTTTTCAACAGTTTATGCTGTCGCTGGTAAGCGCTTCGGACGCGGTGATGCTGGGAAGGCTAAATCAGGATTCTCTGTCCGCAGTTTCGCTGGCCGGGCAGGTTGCCTTTGTGTTCAACCTGTTTTTGGCGGCTTTAACCATCGGGGCGAGCATGTTTGCGGCGCAGTATTGGGGAAAAGGCGACAGGGATACTGTGGAAAAAATATTGGCCTTTGTGCTGCGATTTGCAATGATAGTTTCCGCAATATTTTTTATCTGCGCGGAGTTTATGCCGACCCTTCTCATGAAAATTTTTACCTCCGAACAAAGGCTGATTCTCTATGGGGCGGAGTATTTGAGGGCGGTAGGGCTTTCTTATTTGTTCTGCGGGGCCTCGCAGATTTACTTGTGCATCATGAAAAACAGCGGCCATGCCGGAAAGAGCACCCTTATCAGCTCCTTTGCGGTGATTCTCAATATTCTATTGAATGCGGTGTTTATTTTCGGACTGCTGGGAGTACCGGCTATGGGCATAACGGGGGCCGCGCTGGCAACCGTGACGGCAAGGGGAGCGGAGCTTTTGTGGGCGGCGCTTGATTCCCTGCGGGAAGGGCATATCCGGCTGCGCGGAAAGTACTTTTTTTCAAGGGATAAAGAACTGGAAAGAACTTTCTGGAAATATACCCTGCCGGTGCTTGGCAACGAGCTGGTTTGGGGCTGCGGCTTTACCATGTACTCGGTGATAATGGGTCATATGGGAACCGACGCGGTTGCGGCGAATTCCATTGCCAATATTGTAAAAAATCTTGTGGTCTGCTTCTGTCTTGGAGTGGGAAACGGAGGCAGCATCATTGTGGGCAACGAGCTGGGAGCCGGGAAGCTGTCGCTTGCCAAGGAATACGGGGGACGGCTTTGCAGAATCAGCGTTATAAGCGGCGTGGTATCCGGCCTTTTCCTGCTGGCAATCTCGCCGGTGATACAGCATTTTTCAGCCCTCTCAGAACAGGCGCACATTTATTTAAAATGGATGCTGATAATGTGCTCCTACTATCTGGTGGGAAAGTCCGTGAACAGCACTACCATTGGAGGGATTTTCTGCGCGGGGGGAGATTCGCGGTTTGGATTCCTCTGCGATACGGTCACCTTGTGGGCGATTACCGTGCCGCTGGGGTGCCTTGCGGCCTTCGTCCTGAAGTGTCCGGTGCCTGTGGTGTATTTTATACTGAATTTGGATGAAATGGTAAAACTGCCGGCGGTGTACCGGCATTACAAAAAATATATATGGGTGAAGGATTTAACGAAAAAGGAGGACGAGTGAAAGATAAATCTTTCACTCCGAAGAGTTTGTGTCCGCGCTGCTTCCACAAACTCCGTTCATGCACGTAAAGCAGCGCAGAAATGGAGGAAAATTATGACAATGCGGGAGAGAATTGAAAACGGAAAGCTGTTTACGGATTACTGCGAGGGGCTTCCTGACGACAGGCTGCAGTGCAAAAAGCGCATGATAGCCTTTAATCAGTCCATGCCGGACGATGTGGAAAAGCGGATGCAGCTAGTAAACGAGCTGTTCGGCAAGGAGACGGACGCATGGATTGAGCCGCCCTTTTACTGCTGTTACGGAACCAATATCACAATCGGCAAGGGCTGCTACCTGAATTTTAACTGCAATTTTGTGGACGACGGAAAAATCCGTATCGGCGAGAGGGTTATGTTCGGACCGGCGGTTACCATTGCAACGGTGGGGCACCCCATTGACCCGGATATGCGGGAGTATATGTACACCGACCCGGTTACCATCGGGGACAACTGCTGGATTGGAGCGGGAAGCGTGATTTGCCCCGGTGTTACCATCGGAGAAAATTCCGTGATTGGAGCGGGCAGCGTCGTCGTAAAGGATATCCCGGCAAACAGCGTGGCCGTTGGAAATCCCTGCCGGGTGGTGCGTGCCTTTGAGGAGAAGGACAAAATTTACTATTATAAGGATAGGAAAATCGAGGCTGAGGATTTAGCGGAAGAAAAGAGCCTTCGATAGCGTTATACAGTATTTATACAGAATGGAAATTCCCGCGTTCGGCTTAAATAGCTGCTGACGGATATTTGACAGATGACGCGGGACAATAAAGCCGCCAATGCGGATAAATCCAGTTTGCTTATACCTTCGGTCTGGATTTATCCGCTTTTTTTATGCGTGCAAAGAGAAAGGTCTTTGTTTGATTTGCCGGAACATGCAAAGAAAAAGTTTTTTCACTTGATTGTGCAAAAGGCCCAAACGAAAAAGATACAGGCGGGGACGTTTCATTTTTTGCTTTTCGATTGCGAATCCTTCTTAACAGTGGTATGCTTTTCATTAAATGGGAAAGCAAGCTTTATTGCAATTTATTTCCGCGGGCAATTTGATGCTGTTGCTTGCGTTGGCGATTATAAAGAGGATAGAAAACGGCAAGGAGAAAGAGTGAAAGATAAATCTTTCATGGGGGAGTTTGTGTCTGCGCTGCATCCACAAACTCTGCAAGCATTTATGCTACAAGCATTTATGCTTGTGTAAAAAGCAGCACAGAAATGAGGAAAAATAGTATGGAACTGGTAAGTCAGAAGATGAGAGGGCTGGCCCCGGAGCTTGACCCTCTCCGCATTGGTACAGGCTGGAAGCCGGAGGATTTGGCGAAGCCGCAGATAATGATTGAGAGCACCTTTGGAGACAGCCATCCGGGCAGCGGTCATTTGGATATTTTGGTGGAGGAAGTGCGAAAGGGCATAGACGAGGCGGGAGGCCGCGGGGCAAGATACTTTGCAACAGATATCTGCGACGGCGAAAGTCAGGGAACGGACGGGATTAATTTCAGCCTTGCAAGCAGGGAAATGATTGCAAACATGATTGAAATTCACGGAAGCGCCACGCCCTTCGACGGGGGAGTGTATCTGGCAAGCTGCGACAAGGGGATGCCCGCTAATTTAATGGGGCTTGCAAGATTGAATATTCCTGCGGTTGTGGTGCCCGGCGGTACCATGAACGCTGGGCCGGATATGCTCACCTTGGAGCAGCTTGGCATGTACAGCGCAAAGTACCAGAGGGGCGAGATTGATGAGGAGAAGCTGAACTGGGCAAAATGTAACGCGTGTCCCGGATACGGCGCCTGCTCTTTTATCGGGACGGCTTCCACCATGCAGATTATGGCGGAGGCCTTGGGGCTTGCTCTGCCTGGAAGCGCGCTAATGCCTGCCGACAGCCCGGATTTGCGCGTCTTTGCAAGAGAGGCGGGACGCCGGGCGGTAGAACTGGCGATGACGCCCAAGATGCGCCCCAGCGATATTGTCACCATAGAAAGCTTTGAAAACGCAATTCTCGTTCACGCGGCGGTTTCCGGGAGCACCAACTGCCTTTTGCATCTCCCGGCTCTTGCCCATGAATTTGGCATTGAAATTACGGGGGATACTTTTGACAGACTACACAGGGGGGCGCGGTATCTTTTAGACGTGCGGCCCGCCGGGCGGTGGCCTGCGGAGGTCTTTTACTATGCGGGGGGCGTTCCGGCTATTATGGAGGAAATTAAGGAACACCTTCATTTGGACGCAATGACCGTTACCGGAAAGAGTGTAGGCGAAAATCTTAAGGAACTGCGGGAAAACGGTTTTTACGAGAGAAGCGAAAAATGGCTTCAGGCTTTTAATGACCGCTATCAGGTAAAATTGCGCCGGGAGGATGTGATTCGTCCGTACAAAGAGGCCCTTGGAACAAACGGGAGCATTGCAATTTTAAAAGGAAATCTGGCCCCGGAGGGAGCGGTTATCAAGCATACGGCCTGCCCGAAGGAAATGTATCGGGCGGTTTTGAGGGCAAAGCCCTTTGACAGCGAGGAGGAATGTCTTGAAGCGGTGCTAAAGCATCAGGTGCGGAAGGGGGACGCCGTCTTTATCCGCTACGAGGGCCCTAAGGGCTCCGGTATGCCGGAAATGTTTTATACCTCGGAGGCAATCAGCAGCGACGCCGAGCTGGGCAGGAGTATTGCGCTGATTACCGACGGACGCTTTTCGGGCGCGTCCACCGGGCCGGTAATTGGACATTGCAGCCCGGAGGCGGCCGAGGGGGGCCCTATTGCCTTGGTGGAGGAAGGGGATTTGATTGAGATTGACGTGACGGAGAGAAAGCTGAATATTGTCGGTGTTGCCGGGGAGCGGAAAAGCATAGAGGAAGTGGAAAGGACGCTTGCGGAGAGACGGAAAAGCTGGAAAAAGCGGGAGCCCAAATACAAGAAGGGCGTGCTGCGTCTGTTTGGGGAGATGGCGGCAAGCCCCATGAAGGGGGCTTATTTGGAGTATGACAAATAAAAGGCTTGACTTGGGGCTTGGCGGGAAGCTTTAAGCAGACGAAAGCGCATAAGGGGAGCCTGTGAGCGGGCTCTTGTCGAGAGACTTTTTGTCAAAATTTTTTTGCTCAAGCTGACAAAGTTTTTCTGCTCAAAAAATTTTGTCAAGAAATTTGCAACAAGAAAATTCGGCAGGAAATTTCAGTAAAAAATTTCTTGTGATAACCCTGTTGTTATTTTCAGGAGAATTCTTTATAATAAAGGCTGTTGGGAGCGGTAAAGGCAGCGGGAGGCGTCATGAAGGGGAAAAGGCTTCTGGAAAAAATCCTATATGAAATACTGGGCTGGTCCAAGGTGCTTTTGACGGCCCTTGTGATAACTCTTGTTGTCAGCAAGACGCTGATTGCAAACGCGCAGGTGCCTACCGGTTCCATGGAAACCACCATTATGGCCGGAAGCCGGATTTTAATTAACCGTCTGTCTTATATGAGCGAGGAGCCCGAAAGAGGGGATATCATTGCATTTTATTTCCCGGACGACAAAAGCCAGATTTATTTGAAAAGAATTATCGGCCTGCCGGGAGAAAAGGTGGAAGGCGCGGACGGCGAGGTTTACGTCAACGGCGTTTTGCTGGAGGAAGGCTATATCAAAGAAAAAATCAACGAAGATTTTGGTCCCTATATTGTGCCGGATTCCTCCTATTTTGTGCTGGGGGACAATCGAAACAACTCGGCCGACTCCAGATTTTGGAATGATAAATTTGTGGAGGCGGAGGAGATTATAGGGAAAGCTATGATTGAGTATTTCCCGGAGTTGAAGAGGTTTTAGGGGCGGCATCGGCTTTTCTTTAAAGAGCAGATGGGCCTTGCGGCAGTTGCCATAATGCCAAAGCTAACTTAAGTTGGCTTTTAAGCGGCCGCTTGGCTGATTGACTGCGGATGTTGGCGTAAGTGTTTGCGGCTGTTTGGCTGGTTGACTGCGGACATTTGGTGCGAGTGTTTGGCGTGAGTGTTTGCAGATGTTTGTCGGTTGCTGCGGCGACGTTGATTTTGGCGTGTTGCCTGCGGAAATTAAGAAGTTGAGAGCAAAGAAATAAAGAATAAAAAGGAGAAAAGAAAATGGAAGAAAAATGGGAAGTTTTTAGGGCGTCCTTGTCGGACGAGACGTCGATGAGCAAAAAAGAATTTTTGCTGACGCTGGCTGTGTGCGTTTTGGGAGGCATTGTTTTCGGTATGCTGTTTTCCCCCAAAAAGTTCACGATGATTGGAAGCCAGAACGGCCATAGGATAGGAGACGAGGACGGCGTTAAGGGAAAGAAAAAGAAGAAGAAAAACGGCGTCGTTGATTGGGAAGACGTGGAAGAAAAAGAACTATAAAAGTGGCGCAGAAATGGGGAAAATATGAAAATTACATTAAAGGATGGAGCCGTCAAGGAGTATGACGGCGCGAAAAGTATTTATGAGATTGCGGCGGATTTAAGCGAGGGCCTTGCCAGAGCGGCCTGCGCCGGGGAGGTAAACGGGAAGATACTGGACTTGCGGACGGTGCTCACGGAGGATTGTTCCTTAAATATCCTCACGGCAAACGATGCCGAGGGGCTTCGGGTGGTGCGGCATACCTGCTCCCATGTTTTGGCTGAGGCGGTGAAGCGGATTTTCCCGGAGGCAAAGCTGGCAATTGGGCCTGCCATTGACAACGGCTATTATTATGATTTTGAGCATGAGCCTTTTTCCAGAGAGGATTTGGATAAAATCGAAGCCGAGATGAAGAAGATTATCAAGGAGGGGCATAAGCTGGAAAGGTACACGCTGCCCCGCGGGGAAGCTATTAAATTTATGGAAGAAAAGGGCGAGCCCTACAAGGTGGAGCTTATCAGGGATTTGCCGGAGGATGCGGAAATATCTTTCTATAATCAGGGGGATTTTACCGATTTATGCGCAGGCCCACATTTGATGAGCACCAAAGGCATCAAGGCCTTTAAGCTGACCTCCTCCTCAGGCGCATACTGGAGGGGCAAGTCCGAAAACGCCATGCTTCAGAGAATTTACGGAACGGCTTTCAATAAAAAGGACGAGCTGGCGGAGTATTTGACTTATCTGGAAAATATCAAGCTCAGGGACCACAACCGGCTGGGCAGAGAGATGGAGCTGTTCACCACGGTTGATGTGATTGGACAAGGGCTCCCGCTTTTGATGCCCAAGGGCGCAAAAATGATCCAAACCATGCAGCGTTGGATTGAGGATTTGGAGGATAACGAGTGGGGCTACGTGCGGACGAAAACGCCCTTTATGGCAAAGAGCGATTTGTACAAAATTTCCGGCCATTGGGACCACTATAAGGAAGGAATGTTTGTGCTGGGGGACGAGGAGGTTGACAAGGAAGTGTTTGCGCTCCGACCTATGACCTGTCCGTTCCAGTACTATGTTTATAAGGCTGCGCAGCACTCCTACAGGGATTTGCCTATCCGCTACGGCGAGACCTCCACGCTTTTTAGAAACGAGGATTCCGGGGAAATGCACGGCCTTACCAGAGTGCGCCAGTTTACTATCTCGGAGGGGCACTTGATTATCCGTCCCGACCAAGCGGAGGAGGAACTGAAAAAATGTCTGGATTTGGCGGTGTACTGCCTGACAACCTTAGGGCTTCAGGACGAAGTGACCTACCGTCTTTCCAAATGGGATCCGAACAACAGGGAAAAATATTTAGGCGACGAGAGCTATTGGGAGTCCACCCAAAGTAAAATCAGGGAAATTCTTTTGGAGTATGGCGTTCCTTTTACAGAGGCAGACGGCGAAGCCGCTTTTTACGGGCCGAAGATTGATATTCAGGCAAAAAATGTGTACGGCAAAGAAGACACCATGATTACCATTCAGCTTGACTGCGCCATCGCTGAGAATTTCGACATGTATTATATCGATCAGAACGGCGATAAGGTGCGCCCTTACATCATTCACAGGACGTCCATGGGCTGCTACGAGAGAACGCTGGCATGGCTGGTTGAAAAATACGAGGGAAAATTCCCCACATGGCTGTGCCCGGAGCAGGTGAGAGTGCTGCCTATTTCTGAAAAATATGAAGCCTACGCCGATAAGGTAGTAAGCGAGCTCAAGAAAAACGGCGTGCTGGCAACGGCGGACAACCGCTCCGAGAAGATAGGCTTTAAGATTCGCGAGGCAAGGCTGGCACGGCTCCCTTACATGCTGGTGGTTGGACAGCAGGAGGAAGCGGACGGGACGGTATCCGTGAGAAGCCGCTTTGCAGGCGACGAGGGCGTGAAGCCTTTGGAAGAATTTACGGAGCAGATTTGTAAGGAAATCAGAACGAAAGAAATTCGCAGGGAAAGTGAAGCATGAAGCTGTGGACAAAACAGAAGGCGGCATGGAATGAAATATTCGGCATTGTATTTGTAATCGCCGACGCGGCGATGCTGGGCGTCTCCGCGTATTTATGCTTTAGCAGTGATATCTGGTACGATGAATTGTTTACCATGGGGCTGGCAAACCAGTCCTGTGGTAAACTTATTTCTACCACGGCAAGGGACGTTCACCCGCCTCTTTATTATATGATAGTGCGGCTGTTTTTGCTGCTTTTTGGGGGAATGGGAAAAGGGATTGCTTATCAGGTGACAGTTGCAAAGCTGGTTTCCGTCATTCCCTTTTTTTTATGCGGCGTTTACGCTTTGACGAAGGTGCGAAGGCATTTTGGGCTGGGAACTGCTGGGCTTTTTTGCTTTCTACTTCCCGCTATGCCGAAGCTGGCGGATTATACGGTGGAGGTGCGGATGTACGGCTGGGCGCTGTTTTTTGTCACGGCCGGGATGCTGCACGCTTACGAGCTGGCGAGGGGGGAGAAGGGGAAAAGCCAGTGTGTAAGCTGGATAGCGCTTACCTTGTATGGACTGGCGGCCTGTTATACTCACTATTTCGCCTGCGTGGCCTTCTGCATGGTTTATCTGTATTTGTTTTTGGCTTTTTTGCGGGAAGGAAGGTTAAAAAAAGAAATCAAAGGTTTTCTTTGCAGCGGATTTTTTTGCGCCGCGGGGTATTTGCCGTGGCTTATCTGCGCGTTTACGGTGCAGTTGGGACAGGTGAAGGCAAATTATTGGATTCAGCCCCTTACATGGCGGAGCCTGGGGGGCTGCGTGAAGTTTGTGTTTCAGTTTGCTTTTTCAGGAGAAATTCTTGGAACGGTGCTTGGAATCGCTTTGCTTTTGAGTTATGGCGGATTGGTTGTGGGGGCTCTTGTAAGGTATTGGAGAGGAAAAGCAGCGGCGGAGGACAGGCAAAGGACGTTTTTTGTTTTGGGCTGTATTGGTGTTTTAATCGGCACAGTTTTGTTTGGTTTTCTAGCTTCCGTCCTTATCAGGCCGGTTTTTGTCTACCGGTATATGATGCCAGCGTTGGGAGTTTTCTGGCTGGCCTTTGCAATTCTTTTTATGGAAATCAAAGATAAAAAAATTTACTATATTCCTCTTGTGGCGGCAATTTTTTTTGTAGGAGTTGGAAATTATCGGGCTTTTTATGGAGAAGAAATGTGGAAGCGGGTGCAGATGGAAAAAGCGGAGGAAGCCTTTTCACAGATAAAGAGGAATGACGTTATCATCTACAATTTCGACCAGACGCAGGCGGTAACGTCTTATTATTTAAGCAATGACACTTATTTGTGGTACGGGAAGCCGGAGCAGCTTATTCGGGAAATGTATCCGAAAAATCACCCCTTGGTGGAGGAAGAATTTTCTGATGAGGCGGGAATCGAGGCGTTGCGGCGTCTGCTTTTTTCAAAAAAAGAAAATTCCGAGGATATTTCCAAGGATATGGCAAACAAGGAAAAAATAAGCGAAAGAAAGGTATGGTTTTTGGGAAGCGGAAACGCCAGAGAGGAAATTATTGAAAAGTGGAAAGCCGCCGGGATAGAAGCGGAAGAAATGGCAAGCGTAATGGTGGAGCGATATTGGTTTAATGTTTATGAATTAAGTTTGGTGGAATAAAGTTCAAGCGGATTTAGTTTGCTTGAGTTAAAGACTGCGGCAAGCGGGTATTTGACGATTGCTGTGAGGTCTTATTTTGTGGATTTTTTGTTTTATAAAAATTTTATTTTATAGATTTTTGAATCTATAGAATTTTCATTCTATGGAATAAGGCACACGAAAAAGAGCCATACTTATACTGACAGAAAAAAGTATTGAAAATCAGGAGGTATAAATGTGGCTGAATTAAGATGTGCTGTGGATAACTGTGTATATAACAAGAGCGAGTGCTGCTGCAAGGGCGATATTATGGTGGGCGGCAAGCGTGCCTGCTGTGAGGACGACACTTGCTGCGAGAGCTTTTCTGAGGCGGGAAGGGACAGGTTTACCAGTGCGATAGAGCATCCAAGCAGGGTAATCAGCATAGACTGCGAGGCGGTAAATTGTGTGCATAACAACAATTACAAATGCCTTGCGGACCATGTGGATATCAGGGGATGCGGCGCATGTGATTGCAGGGAGACGTCCTGCGCTACGTTTTTAGAGAAGTAAAAAGGGGACGCGCAGGCATGGCGGATATGCCAACGTCACCGCGCTCCCGCTCTATAACAACGCAGCAGTACTAGATTCGGAAATACCTCGTCAAGTACTGGCGTTGTTATAAGGGCTCCTTTTGGAATATCTGCCATGCCTGCGCTGTGCTTTGGCTGGCGGAGGGCTAGGAGTTTCAGGCGGAAGGTTGTGGAAGAAGGGGAAAGTAGGCTGCTGGAAATGTAAGTTTATGGTTAGAGAAAACGCATATTTTGGCGGTTTGCAAATGATATGGCTGATTGATATATTGAAATGATGCTTGAAATAATAAAAAATGATGCTTTGAAATAATAAAAATGGTGATTGAAATGATAAAAACGGGGGGTTGTACAATCCTTCGTTTTGTGTTTAAATATTTATTAGCGGCTTTGAGAGCGCAATATAATATTTAAGGACTTGAATCAATGAAAAAGAAAATAGTACTTATGGCATTTCTTGCGGGGATTCTTATGGGGTGCGGACAGCAGGAGGTAATTACAGTTGCCGATATCCAGTCAGAGGAGGGGCAGAAACCCGAATACATAGAAATGAAAGAATTTGAGCTTAAGGAAGCAAAAGAAGAGACAAGCGGCGATAAGGATGGCTATTGCGTGGTAATGATTCCTGCAGGTTATCAGGAGTCGGAGGAAATATCCGGTATGTACGTGCATGAGAGAAATCCGCTTGATTCTTCCAATGTTTACTATACGGTGTCGGAGGGAAGTGGCGATGGAATGGTGTCTGCAGCTTTGACGGAAGCGGATTATAGAGAGAGTATCGAAGCGGCGTATCGGGAAGCAGGACAAAATGTTCAGTTGAATATTGAATCTTTTGAGAAAATTGATATGGAAGGTATCCCCGGTTACAAGGTACGGAGCAACTATGAGATAGACGGGGAAAAGATTGAACAAGTCGCCTACATGATACTGGCGGACAATACTTATACTGTTACATACAGCCAGATGGCCGGGGATGAGTTGATTGCTGATTTTGAAATATATGATGGGCAAATCCGGCTGGTGCGGGAAGAGGAAACTGGTTTGGCAAGAAATGACTAAGATTAAAATTTTATAAAGTAATGTAAAACGCAGGTGTAAGGCCTATTTATGTCAGGCCTTACGCTTGTTGTTCCCGCGAGCAACGAATCAAAGCTAAACTGCAAGCAGCAAGCCAAGCGGTTGTTTTACAGACATTTGGCGGCTGCCGCGAAGCTTATCGGCTTTTTGAAAAGGGCTGATGTTATTCAACGGGGGTTAAATCTCCCCTCAACTCAGCATCCCTCCCAGCATCCCGCTTCCGCAGCAGAGAATCAGCACGGTAAAGAAATTCCCGGACATTTCCGACATGCCTTGATTTACCACCAGCGAAATTACAATAAGAATGAGAAAATACAGCGCGCCCATAAGGAGCCCCCACAAAAATTTCCGGCTGCCTTCCCGCTTTCCGGCAAGAAAGCCTGAAAGAAAGGTGACGACAATGTAAATGCCGATGATGCAAACGGAGACCGTTTTTTCTGACAAATCAAAGCGGTAAAGCATCAGCGCAAGCAAAAGCAGCAGGCCGGTGGTGAGCAGGTAGGAGATGAGCAAAGCTTTCAATATAAAGGTAAGTCGCGAGCTGAAATTTAATTTTTTTAACATGGAGGGCCTCCCATTTTTTCTGGTTTATAAAAATTTAATCAAATCTGTACTACAATCATATGTCTGAACTTGACAGAGAATACCCCAATATTGTAATATTTCCCTAGATATTTCGCGGCAGCCGCCAAAATGGCTGTAGACGGTCTTTGGTTTTTTGCCTGTAAAGTAAGTAATGCGTTCCGCGCAGAGCGGCATCTGCTAGATATTCCTGTAAGCATGACCGTTTTCCATTGCCCGCGAAAATAAAAATAAATAAGGAGTGATTGAAATTTTGGATACCGATGGTGTCATACAATTGTTTTCGTTACTGATTTTGGTGTTTTTATCGGGCTTTTTTTCCTCGGCGGAGACGGCTCTCACTACGGTAAACCGGGTGCGGCTGAAAGCGTTGGTGGACGACGGCAGCAAGCAGGCTAAAACGGCCCTTGGCGTGCTTGAAAAGTACGGAAAAATGCTGAGCGCAATTCTAATTGGAAACAATATCGTGAACCTTACGGCTTCGTCGCTGACGACGACTTTGGCGTTGAAGCTCCATATCCCTGTGAGCGTTGCAACTGGAATTTTAACGGTAATCATTTTGATATTCGGCGAGATTCTCCCTAAAAATATGGCGATGGTTTACTCTGAAAAGCTGGCTCTTTTTTATGCGGCAATTATTTCCGGGCTGATGAAGCTGTTGACGCCGGTAATCTTTGTGGTTGACAAGCTGGCCGGGTGGCTGATGAAGCTGTTACATATTGATATTAACAGAAGAACGGCCATGACGGAGACGGAGCTGCGTACCTACGTGGAGGTCAGCCATGAGGACGGCGTTATTGAGTCGGAAGAGCGGGAAATGATTTACAACGTATTTGATTTTGGCGACGCGGTTGCCAAGGACATTATGATTCCCAGAATCGACATGGCGGCAATTGGCGAGGACGCCGGTTATGACGAGGTTATGGCGCTGTTTAAGGAGTGTATGTACACTCGAATCCCTGTTTTCAGGGAGGATAAGGACAACATTATCGGTTTGATTAATATTAAGGACTTTATTTTGGTGGAAAACCGGGAGCAGTTTAAAATCAGCGACATTATGCGGCAGGCTTATTACACCTATGAGTTTAAAAAGACGGCGGATTTGCTGATGGAAATGCGTGAAAAGCTGGCGAACGTCTGCTTTGTCTTAAACGAATACGGCGCGGCGGTCGGCATGATTACCATGGAGGACTTGCTGGAGGAAATTGTGGGGGAAATCCGCGACGAGTACGACGAGGACGAGGAGGAGCTGATTCAGCAGGTGGAAGAGCGCGTTTATCTAGTAGAAGGGAGCATGAAGCTCAGCGATATCAACGACGAGCTTGGCACGCTGCTTTCCTCGGAGGATTACGATTCTATCGGAGGACTTTTGATAGAGCATTTGGACAGGCTGCCGGAGGACGGAGAGACCATTGTCACGGAGGCGGGAATTACCCTTCAAGTGAAAGGAATTAATCAGAATCGGATAGAGAAGGTTCTCATGACCTTGCCGGAAAAGAAAGCGGAGGAGGATTCCAAGGAGGAAGGCTCCGACGCGGAGAATACGGAAACGGACGAGAAGGAACCGGCTTCCGTGGAGTAGCAATTTGACAAGACACTGAAAATATATTTGCCATGAAGTCTGAAAGCAATAATAACAGGATAATAGCAGAAAAGCAAAAAAATGCTTTTCCAAAGCCGGTAATTATGCTATACTATACAAATCTGAAACAAAAGGAGAGCGTGTTATGAAGAGAATTAAAACCTTAGTGACAAGAGACTTAAAGGAATCCATGAAAAAAGGCGGATGCGGCGAGTGCCAAACCTCCTGTCAGTCGGCCTGCAAGACTTCCTGCACCGTAGGAAATCAAAGCTGCGAGAAGGCGAGAGCTTAAGGGCGGCCTTTCATGGAGGCTTATGGGACAAAAATAGGATAGCGAGCATAAGCAGCGGTTTGCGCCGCTGCTTATTATACGTTCTGGAAGGACGGGAAAAGTGATACATCAGTATAAAAATAATGGCTACAATATCGTTATGGATGTGAACAGCGGTTCCATTCATGTGGTGGACGATGTAGTGTACGACGTGATTCCGCTGGCGGAGGAAGCGCTTGAGGCAGGAGATTCCGCGGAGGCCGTAAAAAGCAGGGTTTTAAGCGGCCTTGGGGATACTTACGCGCAGGAGGAGCTTTTGGACGCCTTGTCGCAGGTGCTGGAGCTCAAGGAAGCGGGGATGCTGTACGCCCCCGATATTTACGAAAATTATATCGTTGATTTTAAAAAGCGCGAGACGGTGGTAAAGGCCCTCTGCCTCCACATTTCCCACGACTGCAATTTAGCCTGTAAGTACTGTTTTGCGGAAGAGGGGGAGTACCACGGCAGGCGCGGGCTTATGAGCCTTGAGGTGGGAAAAAAGGCGCTGGATTTTCTGGTAAAAAATTCTGGAAACAGGGTGAATTTGGAGGTTGACTTTTTTGGCGGAGAGCCTCTTATGAACTGGCCGGTGGTGAAGGCTTTGGTTTCTTACGGCAGAAGCCTAGAGGAGCCTTATCATAAGAAGTTTCGTTTTACCCTTACCACAAACGGAGTGCTTTTAAATAAAGAAATCATGGAGTTTGCCAACAAGGAAATGGCGAACGTTGTTTTGAGCATCGACGGGCGGAAGGAGGTCAACGACTTGATGCGCCCCTACAGAGGCGGGCAGGGAAGCTACGACACCATTGTCCCGAAATTTTTAAAGGTGGCAAAGAGCCGGGGACAGACGAATTATTATGTGCGGGGCACGTTCACAAGGAATAATCTTGATTTTTCAAAGGATGTGCTGCATTTGGCGGATTTAGGCTTTGAACAGATATCCGTGGAGCCCGTGGTTGCGCCGCCCTCGGAGGATTACGCACTTCGGGAAGAGGATTTACCAAAACTTCTTGAGGAGTATGACAAGCTGGCGGCGGAGCTTTTAAATAGGAAGAAAAAGGGAAAGGGCGTCAATTTCTTTCACTTTATGATAGATTTGGAGGGCGGCCCCTGCGTTGCCAAGAGGCTTTCGGGGTGCGGTTCGGGAACGGAATACTTGGCGGTGACGCCTTGGGGGGACTTGTATCCCTGCCACCAGTTTGTGGGGATGGAAGAGTTCCTTATGGGAAATGTGGACGAGGGAGTTTTGCGGACGGACATAAGGGATGAGTTTAAAACTTGCAACGTCTACGCAAAGGAAAAGTGCAGGAGCTGTTTTGCAAAGTTTTACTGCAGCGGCGGATGCGCGGCCAACTCCTACAATTTCCATGGGCATATAAACGACGCGTACGATTTGGGATGCGAATTACAGAAGAAGCGTATCGAGTGCGCAATTATGATAAAAGCGGCTTTGGCCGAATCAGAAGGAGAAGAAAGCAATGAAGAAGAGTAAAGCAATTGTAATTCTGCTGGTATTTCTGCTTTTGCTTGGCGGTTTTGGATATACCGCGGCGGTGGGAATCGGAGCGGACGGTTCAGGTTCAGCCTCCAGCATTAATTTGGGACTGGATTTGGAGGGCGGCGTCAGCATTACCTATCAGGTAGTGGGCGAGGCGGAGCCCAACAGCGAGGATATGGCGGATACCATTTACAAGCTGCAGAAGCGTGTGGAGGGCTACAGCACCGAGGCGGTAGTGTATCAGGAGGGAAGCAACCGAATTAACATTGAGATTCCCGGCGTATCCGATGCGGGGGCAATTTTGGAGGAGCTTGGAAAGCCCGGTTCCCTGTATTTTATCTCAGAATATGATTCCGAGGGGAATCTAAACTATCAGGCCTTGGGGATGGACGATGACGACAATGTGGTTTACGCCCTGTACAAAGATATCGACGAGCTCATAGCCGACGGCTCCGTGGTGCTTTCCGGTACCGATGTGAAGGAAGCGCAGGCTGGTTCCATGACCAACAGTATGCAGAACAGCGAGTTTGTGGTGCAGCTTTCCATGACCGACGAGGGCACGGTAAAGTTTGCCGACGCAACCACAAAGGCATATCAAAACGGGGAGTCCATCGGTATTTATTACGACGGCACGATTATAAGCGCGCCCAGCGTCAACGCGGCCATCACGGACGGACAAGCGCAGATTACGGGCAATTTTACTTATGAAAGAGCCCAGCAGTTGGCCTCCACTATCCGTATCGGCGGTTTGAAGCTGGAACTGGAAGAGCTTCACTCAAAGATTGTGGGCGCCCAGCTTGGGGAGGAGGCGATTGCAACCAGCATCAAGGCGGCGGCGGTAGGCTTTGCCATTATCGTCATTTTTATGATTGCCGTTTATTACGTATCGGGTCTTGCGGCCAGCCTTGCCCTTGCTCTTTATGTGGAGCTGATTGTCATTTTGTTAGATGCCTTTGAGATTACCTTAACCCTGCCGGGAATTGCCGGTATTATCCTTTCCATCGGCATGGCGGTGGACGCCAACGTAATTATTTTTGCCCGTATCAGGGAGGAGCTTGCAAAAGGAAAAACGGTGAAATCGGCCATTGATATCGGTTATAAAAAGGCAACCTCCGCTATTGTGGACGGCAATGTAACCACCTTGATTGCGGCGGCGGTGCTTGGACTTTTAGGCTCTGGGACGGTGAAAGGCTTTGCGGCTACGCTGGCCCTTGGCATCATTCTTTCCATGTTTACGGCCATGGTGATTACAAGGCTGCTCATGAAGTCCTTCTTTGCAGTTGGAATTCAGGACGTAAAATTTTATGGAATAGCAAAGGAGAAAAAGGCGGTGGCCTTTACCTCCAAGAAAAAGATATTTTTTGGAATCTCCATTGCGGCAGTTTTGGCGGGCTTTGTGTTTATGGGAATCAACAAGGCGCAGACAGGCGGCGCGTTGAATTACAGCCTTGAGTTTGTGGGCGGAACTTCAACGAACGTGACCTTTAGCGAGGATATGGCCTTGGCGGATATCGACGCGAAGGTAGTGCCTTTAATTGAAAATATTACCGACGACGGAAACGTGCAGACCCAGAAGGTGGAGGGAACGAACGAGGTTATCTTTAAGACCCGTACCTTAAATCTGGAGGAGCGGGAAGAGTTTAAAAATGTGATGGTGGAAAATTTTGCGGTGGACGCGGAGAAGATTACCACGGAAACCATCAGCTCCACTATCAGCAGTGAAATGAAGTCGGACGCTGTCATCGCGGTGATTGTCGCAACCTTGTGTATGCTGGTGTATATCTGGCTGCGGTTTAAGGATATTCGTTTCGGCGCAAGCTCTGTGATTGCGCTGGTTCATGACGTGCTGGTGGTTCTTGCCTTTTATGCAATTGTGAAAGTGTCCGTGGGAACGACCTTTATCGCATGTATGCTGACGATTGTGGGCTATTCCATCAACGCGACGATTGTTATTTTTGACCGTATCCGTGAAAATATGCAGAATATGGGAAGAAAAGAATCCTTGGAGGACATGGTAAACGGAAGCATTACCCAGACCCTCTCCAGAAGTATTTTTACTTCCCTGACGACCTTTATTATGGTGGCGGCGCTGTACGTGTTCGGCGTGTCCTCCGTAAAGGAGTTTGCACTGCCTTTGATGGCGGGTATTCTCTGCGGAACCTATTCTTCTATTTGCATCACCGGCGCGCTGTGGCTGGTGTTGCGCAAGGTATTTCCCCAGAAAAAGACGGCGTAATAAGCAAAGATATCAATAACGTATCAATAGAAAGCGTTCCGCAGTGCGGGGCGCTTTCTTAAGGAAAGAAAGAGGAGTGTTGATGCAGGGATAGGAAAGGAAGAAAAAGGCTGATGCAAGAATAAGGGGAAAGAAGAAAGTGGAACGTCAACGCAAAACAGGGAGAAAGAGGCATGGCGAAATGGATGGTGGCCGCCAAGAAAGCGGACTTTGACAGGATAGCGGAAAAATATCATATTACGCCGGTGACGGCCCGCATCATGCGGAACAGGGACTTGGTGGAGGATAAGGAAATTGAAAAATATCTCCATGGAACTTTGGAGGATTTATACGACCCGCTTTTGATGAAGGATATGGAGAAAGCGGCGGAAATCATTTCCCGGAAGATTGCGGAGGGAAAAAGTATCCGCATCATAGGGGATTACGATGTGGACGGAATCTGCGCCTCCTACATTTTGTACACAGGCATCGACAGGCTGAAAGGCGTTGTCAATACGGTGATTCCCCACAGAATTAAGGACGGCTACGGGCTGAATGAAAATCTGGTGAGGGACGCGGCGGCGGAGGGTATCGACACGCTGCTTACCTGCGACAACGGGATTGCCGCGGCTCCCCAGATAGAATTGGCAAAGCAGCTTGGCATGACCGTGGTGGTGACGGACCATCACGAGGTTCCCTTTGAGGAAAACAGGGAGGGCAGGGCGTACCTTCTGCCGGAGGCGGACGCCGTTGTGGATCCAAAGCAGCCCCTGTGCGGTTATCCTTTTCCACAGATTTGCGGAGCGGTGGTGGCCTTTAAGCTGGTGCAGGTTCTTTTTGAAAAAAGCGGTATGACGAAAGCAGAGCAAAAAGAAGCGGCGGAGGAACTGCTTCCCTTTGCCGCCCTAGCCACCGTGTGCGACGTGATGGAGCTTCGGGACGAAAACCGTATCATTGTAAAATACGGGCTAAAAGCCATGAGCGCAACAAAAAATTTAGGGCTGAAAGCCCTCCTTATGGTGAATGGAATTGAGGAAAAAGCGTTGTCCCCCTATCATGCGGGATTTATCATCGGCCCCTGCATGAACGCTACGGGGCGGCTGGACACGGCAAAGCGGGCCTTGGAGCTTTTTACGGCGAAGGACTGGCGGGAGGCCGTCACCATCGCCGGGGATTTAAAGAGCATGAACGACAGCCGGAAGCAGATGACCGAGGAAGGCCTTGCGGGGGCGGTAAAGCAGGTGGAGGAGACGGGGCTTGCGGAGGATAGGGTTTTAGTGATTTATCTTCCTAACTGCCACGAGAGCCTTGCGGGCATCATTGCCGGAAAGGTCAGGGAAAAGTATGGCCGGCCGGCTTTTGTGCTGACCCGCGGGGAGGAAGGGATTAAGGGAAGCGGGCGTTCCATAGAAGCCTATCACATGTACGAGGAGATAAGCGCCTGCAAGGATTTGTTTACCCGCTACGGAGGCCATAAGATGGCGGCGGGGCTTTCCCTCCCTGACGAGAAGGCCATGGAGGAATTTAGGCGGCGGCTGAATGAGAACTGCAGGCTGAGGGAGGAGGACTTTGAGGAAGTAATACATATCGACGTGCCGATGCCCCTTTCTTATATTAATAAGGAATTTATAGAGGAGCTGTCCTGCCTTGAACCCTTTGGAACGGGAAATGCTAAGCCGCTTTTTGCCAGAAAAGGCGTCCGCCTCTTGTCCGGCAGAAGACTGGGGAAAAATCAAAACGTGGGCAAGTACCGGATAGCGGACGAGAGCGGTAAAAATTACGAGATGATTTATTTTGGAGATTTACGGCAGTTTGAAAGCTTCCTTGCTGGGAAATTTGGGGAGGAATCCGTACAAAGGCTTTATGAAAACGGCGGCGGGTACAGCGGATACGGAGCCGGAAATTTTGATATAGAAATCAGCATTGCCTATTATCCTGAAATAAATTATTTCGCGGGCAGGGAAAGTTTGCAGATTGTTATGCAGAATTATTGTTGAAATTTTATTATTTATTAAGAGGATTTTAGATTTTTAAAATAATTCGGACACATTTTAAACACAATTTCCCTTTATGATAGTAATCAAGATAGTTGAACAACTCACTATCTCCCCCCTCATAAGAATGGAAAGCCTCCGGTAACCCCGGAGGCTTTCGCATGTGTAACAATTCAGCTTTGCCCATCATAAGATGCCGAAACATTTAATTTCGCGCGGTTAAACTGGTCTTTAATTTCCATAGGAACTTGTCTTTCCATTTTCACAACGATTGAAAAAATTTTGCAATCATGTTATCTTATACTAGGGTATTTATGTAGAAATTGTTCCAGACGCAAGTGTGCAAGGGATATCTGCGAGCTTTAAACAGCAGATGTCTGAAAACGCACGGAACGATTGATGGATGCGGCAGCAGCCGTGAACTATTTGAAAAAAGGAGCGTTGAAGGGAAAAAGCGCAACTTATAACGGGAGAATTAGGATGAAATGTGAAGAATTATTAAAGGGCTTGGCCTTTGAGTGCATAAGAGGAAGCATTGATAGGGAAGTGCGGGAAGTGGCATACGATTCGCGAAAGATATCGGAGGGCTGCCTTTTTATCTGTATCTGCGGCTATAACGTGGACGGACACAGCTTTGCCCGCGAGGCGGCGGAAAAGGGGGCGGCCGTCCTTGTGGTGCAGAAGGAAGTGGAGCTTCCAGAGGAAAGCAATATCACGGTGATTCAGGTGGAGGATACCCGGTACGCTATGGCTCTTATTGCGGCGGCTTACTTCGGCCACCCGGCGGATAGGCTAAAAGTTATCGGCATCACGGGGACTAAGGGAAAAACCACCACCACTTATTTAATAAAATCCATTTTGGAAAAGGCGGGATACAAGGTGGGGCTTGTGGGCACCATTGAAACCATCATAGGGGACAGACATATCCCGGCCAAGAACACTACGCCGGAGTCTATTCTGCTTCAGCAGTATTTTAAGGAGATGGAGGAGGAAGGGTGTCAGATTGCGGTGATGGAGGTGGCCTCGCAGGGATTAAAGCTCCATAGGACGCAGGGCTTTACCTTTGAGATTGGCATTTTTACCAATTTGGAGCCGGATCATATTGGACCCAACGAGCACGCGGATTTTGAGGAATATCAGACCTGCAAGGGACTTTTGTTTAAACAGTGCAGGCTGGGGATTGTCAACAAGGACGATATTCACGCGGAGGCGGTTCTGCGGGGGCATACCTGCCGGGTTGAAACCTATGGTTTTGACAAGGAGGCTGACAGCTATGCGGAGGATTTAAAGCTGATAAACAGGCCCGGCGAGCTGGGCATTGATTTTATGGTAAAGAGAAAAGACGGGGCGGAATTTCGGGTAGAGGTGCCCACCCCCGGCCGGTTCAGCGTCTACAACGCGCTGACCGCCATTGCGGTGTGCGGCCATTTTAAGGTGGAAATTCCCCAGATACAAAAAGCTCTTTTAGGAGCCCATGTGAAGGGGCGGATTGAGATGGTTCCGGTGTCGGAGAAATTTACCCTTTTGATTGACTACGCCCACAACGCTATGAGCTTAAAAAGCCTTTTGACGACCCTGCGGGAGTACCGGCCCGCAAGGCTTGTGTGCCTTTTTGGGTGCGGGGGCAACCGGGACAGGAACAGGCGTTTTGAGATGGGGGAGATAAGCGGAAATTTCGCGGATTTTACCATTATCACATCGGATAATCCAAGGTTTGAGAAGCCGGAGGATATTATAGAGGATATTAAGACGGGAATAAACAGGACCCATGGCCGCTATATTGAAATATGCGACAGGAAAGAAGCCATCGCCTATGCCATAGACCACGGGGAGCCGGGGGATATTATTGTGCTGGCCGGGAAAGGCCACGAGGACTATCAGGAAATAAAGGGCGTCAAGTATCCCATGGATGAGCGGGTTTTGATTGCGGAGATTTTGGAGGAACGGCGGGCGGCTGGCAGAAGTTTAGACAGATAGAAGTTTAGGCAGATAGAAGTTTGGGCAGATGGATGTTTGCTGGGACAGATGAAGGCTTGCGGCAGGCAGGAGTTGCGGAAGCAGGCAAATGCCAGCGAGCGGCCGCTTGTCTTGCCATGCGCGGAGATGCAAAATAAAATTTGCTGTGGATGCGCTTTGCGGGAATAGAGTAAAAGAAGGAAAAAATCATGGCTCAGGGCAGATATGCGAATATCATTATTGATATTTCCCATGAAAAAGTGGATAGAACCTTTCAATATAAAATCCCGGAGAAGCTTTTGGGGACTTTAGAAGAGGGTATGTGCGTGCAGATACCTTTTGGAAAAGGAGACCATCTGCGGCAGGGTTATGTAGTGGAGATAACCGACAAGGCGGAATTTCCCGACGAGATGCAAAAGCTTATCCGTGGGATTGCAGCGGACGGCGTTCCCGTGGAGGCGGACGCTATCCGGCTGGCGGCTTGGATGAAAAAAAATTACGGTTCCACCATGATTGCCGCCCTACGGACGGTGCTTCCCGTAAAGAGGGCCATGAAGCCGAAGGAAAAAAAGAGGATTACCCGGCTTATGACGGCGGAGGAAACCCGCGCGCTTCTTGGGGAGAGCATTAGGAAGCATCAGGGGGCGCGGGCCAGAGTGCTTGAGGAGCTTTGCCGGGAGCCGGTTTTGCCCTATGAGCTTGTGACGGGAAAGCTGGGCGTTTCCCCGGCGGCTCTTCGGAGCCTGCAAAGCCAAGGGGTTATTTCCCTTGAAAGCGAAAGCTACTATAGAAATCCTGTAAAAATTGAGACTTCAAGGGAAGCGGGCAGGGAGTTAAGCAGGGAGCAGCGGCATATTTCGGACGGCATCCTTGCCGCCTTTGACGCGGGGGACAGAAAGCCCAGCTTAATTTACGGGATTACGGGAAGCGGAAAGACGGAGGTTTATCTGTCCTTGATTGAGGGAATGATTGCAAGGGGAAAGCAGAGCATTGTGCTGATACCAGAGATTGCGCTGACCTATCAGACGCTGCTTCGTTTTTATAAAAGATTTGGCGACAGGGTGTCGGTGATGAATTCCACCTTGTCGGCGGGTGAAAAGTACGACCAGTGCGAGCGGGCAAAGAAGGGAGAGCTGGATGTGATTATCGGCCCCCGCTCGGCTCTTTTTGTGCCTTTTCCCAACTTGGGAATGATTGTCATGGACGAGGAGCACGAATCCAGCTATAAGAGTGAAACCATGCCCAGATTCCACGCAAGGGAGACGGCGCAGAAGCTGGCGGAATTAAAAGGCGCCGCGCTGGTGCTGGGCTCGGCAACGCCCTCCCTTGAAGCTTATTTTCGGGCAAAAAAGGGGGAGTATCAGCTTTTTACCCTAAGCCGCAGGCTTACGGGCGGGGAACTTGCCCGCACGTCCATTGTGGATTTGCGGGAGGAGTTAAAAAGCGGTAACCGCTCCATTTTCAGCAGGAAGTTGCAGGAGCTTATGGAAGAGCGGCTGGCGAAAAAGGAACAGATAATGCTCTTTTTGAATCGGAGGGGCTACGCGGGGTTTGTGTCCTGCCGCTCCTGCGGCTATGTGATGAAATGTCCCCACTGCGACGTTTCTCTCTCCCATCATTTGGGCGATAAGGGGCAGAGACAAAAAAACTCTAATGTTGCGGATGCGGACGGTAGGATGCGCTATGATACAATGCGCAATCATATGGAGCAGCATAAAACTGCTAGCAACCCAATAATAAACTGTGAAGCGGCAAGCCGCCAAATGACAAGTCAGCAAGCGGTGAACCATCAAACGGTAAGCTGCCAAGCGGTAAACCGTCATGAGCTACATCATCGCATGGTATGCCACTACTGCGGCTATGAGACGGAAAAGCCGGAAAAATGCCCTTCCTGCGGCTCGCCTTATATTTTAGGCTTTAAGGCGGGCACCCAGCAGATAGAGGAGCAGCTTCAAAAACGATTCCCCGGCGTCCGGGTTCTTCGGATGGATAAAGACACTACGGGGAGTAAGGATAGCTATGAGAAGATACTGACGGCCTTCTCCGCCGGGGAGGCCGACGTTTTAGTGGGAACGCAGATGATTGTAAAAGGCCACGACTTTCCCAATGTGACGCTGGTGGGAGTGCTGGCGGCGGATTTGTCCTTAAACGACAGCGATTACCGGGCCGGTGAGCGCACCTTTCAATTGCTGGTTCAGGCGGCGGGCCGGGCGGGCCGGGGGAACAGGCCGGGGGAAGCGGTGATACAGACTTACCGGCCGGAGCATTACAGCATTGTCCGGGCGGCGGCGCAGGATTACGAGGCTTTTTATGAGGAAGAAATTTTGTACCGGGAGCTTGCGGGATACCCCCCGGCGGCTCATATGATGGCGGTGCTAATCACTTCCTCAGACGAAAAAAGCGGGGAGCGGCTGGCAGGACAGATTGCGGGGCGGATAAAGGGATTTTTTCCCGAAAAGGTAAAAATCATCGGCCCGGCAAAGGCTTCCGTGGGCAAAATCAACGATATTTACCGATTTGTTATCTATTGTAAGTCGCCAGACTATAGACAACTAACCACAATTAAGGATAAAATAGAGCTGTATGCGGCGTCCGCGCCGGGGGAGGAAAACGTGCAGTTTGACTTTAATCCCATAGACAGTTATTAACTGAGAAGAATCAGTTTAGAATAGGGAAAGGAATGAATAGGAAAATGGCAATCAGAAACGTAAGAGAAATGGGGGACCCCGTTTTGAACAAGGTCAGCAAGGAAGTGAAGGAAATGACGGCCAGAACCGAAGAATTAATTGACGATATGTTTGATACTATGTACGAGGCGGGGGGCGTGGGGCTGGCCTCCTGCCAAGTGGGTATTTTAAAAAGGATTGTGGTAATTGACGTGACGGGGGAGGATCCTCTTCTTTTGATTAATCCCGTTATTTTGGCGACGGAGGGCGAACAGTTTGGGGACGAGGGGTGCTTAAGTGTTCCGGGGAAGGCCGGAAAGGTAAGGAGGCCCAATTATGTAAAGATAAGAGCCTTTGACAGGCAATTGAATTCCTTTGAGATGGAGGGAACGGAGCTCCTTGCAAGGGCCATCTGCCATGAGGTGGAGCATTTGGACGGCCATTTGTATGTGGAAAAGGTGGAAGGGCCTCTGCGCGATGTGGAGGAGGAAGAGTAATGTGAAAAATCAGCTTGATAGCTGATTTTATCACATAACAATTTGTGCCGGA
>JAMPGS010000040.1 GCA_023663815.1 Clostridium sp. | reverse complement strand
GCCGCCGCCCCTGAACTGGCACAGCTCCGCAGGGCACCAGTCTGTGGCCTCAAGGCAGGCCTTGATGTCCTCCTCCTTCATTTCCCACCACCGCTTCATGGTTCCCTTTCCGCTTTCGTCCAACGCTTTCCCTGTGGCGTCAAGGCAGGTAGAACCGGAGTTAATCAAATGGATAAAGCCGCCCGCCGCCAAGCCTTCCGGCTGCCAGCCCGTCACTCTCTTTACCGCTTCCGGGCTCCAATAGCAGCGAATGTCGGAAAAACCGCTTGCCTTTCCCGTAAGCAGATTCCCAAACAACATGGCAAGCCCGTTTAGGTTGTCATTTTCCGTGGCAAACACCACCGGCTGACGCTTTCCGTGCCAGTCAAAGGAGGAGTTCAAAATTGCCTCCGAAAAATCTCCGTTAGGCTTATAGTCCGTCCACATGCGCTGCCCCTGAAAACCGCCGAAGAGGCCGTTTCTTCCAAGGGCTTCCTCCGCAAAGCCAAGCTCCGCCAGCTTATCGTTTCCCAGCATCACGTCCCGGATAATCATGGTAAGCTTTACCACAAACTCCCATTCCTTGTCTTTGTCCTCCCGGCTGTGGGCTCTGGAATCGGGATTTGGGTCATAGCCCTCCCTGCAGTTTTCCTTCGTCCACGCAAGGGCTTCCTCAAATTCTTCCTTATCATAAATGCCTTGCTCCATACGGCGCAGAATTTCCGTCATGTCCACCCATTCCGGGCGCATCCCTAGATATTTAATATAGAAGGACGGGTCTAAATAGGAGCCCATGATTCCCATAGATACCGAGCCAAATCCCACATAGGCTTTATTTTGCATTTCGCCTACCGCAATGGCGCACCTTGCAAACCGCAAAATCTTTTCGCGCACGTCCTCTGGAATGGTCTCGTCGCCCATGTCCTGCACGTCTTTCCCGTAAATGGAAAAACAAGGCCTGTGCATTTGGTTGTGGGCCGACATCGCCGCCGCAAGGTAAACCGCGCCGGGCCTTTCCGTTCCGTTAAAGCCCCAAATTGCCTTGGTCGTCATAGGGTTCATGTCGATTGTCTCAAGAGGATAGCACCAGCTAGGCGTCACGCTTAAGGTCGCCGTCACGTGCTGCGCCGCAAACTCCGCCTCGCATCTGGCCGCCTCCTCCCCTCCCGCAATGCTGCCGGAAAAAATCACCGTGCGGACCGGCGTGCCGTCCGCATAAAACACGTTTTCCTGAATCAGCTTTTCGGCCGCTTCCGCCATCTGCCTTACTTTGCCCTCCAAGGAATCCCTGATTCCAAGGCGTCTGGAATCCACAATAGGACGTATTCCAATTGCCGGATAATTTTTCATTTATTTTCCCTTCCTTTCCGCTCTTCTAACAGAGAAAAGCATTTTCTCCGCTCATAAAATTTTACCACAAACGGCAAACTTTTTTACCGCTCACTCAATATTTTCTGAGCGCGCCCGCAGTTTCCCGCAGACACGCTCATATAAATCTACTTGCCAGAAATCACACTATTATAATTCGAATTAGGCCCGCTGAAAGCGTAGCGCAGATACTCCACAGACTTTTTCGCGTCCTCGTCAAGCTGGCTGATGGAGGCTCCGCAGCTCATGTCGCGCCATATCTTGATATCGCTGCCAACCCCGCCGCCGCTTCGCACAAAGGGCTCCATCACCACGTTCTTGTCGTAGCCGATTGCCCGCAGCGCCATGCCGATATCGTACCAAGGCATACCGCCCTTTCCCGGCAGACGCCGATTGTTTTCTCCCACATGGAAATGCCCCAGCTTTTTGCCCGCTAACAAAATCGCCTCCACCATGCTGTCCTCCTCGATATTCATATGGAAGGTATCCAGCATAATCTTAACGGCGTCCACGTCCACCTCTTCCACAAAACTTTTGCACTCCCTGCAGGTGTTGAGCAGATAGCCCTCGAACCGGTTTAACACCTCAAGACAGTAATCTACTCCACATTCCCCGGCGATTTTTCCCACTTTGCGCACGTTCTCAACGCTCCGCGCCCAGTCGCCAGCCTTGTCGATGGGCTTGCTGTAATCCACCGGCCAGTAAGAATAAATCCCGCCGCCTAAAGTGTGAATGTCCAAAATTTCAAGCTTCTTTAAGATATCCGTGTAAAAAGCAACCGCGTTTTTTACCACCTCAGGGTCTTTACTTGCAAGGTTTTCCCCGGCGGCAGGCCCGTATCCGGCGGTTAAAATAATTCCCGCATCCTCCGCCCGCTTTCTCATCTCAAGCAGCTCTTCCTTGGCGATATTTCTCAGCATTGCGCAGGAAATTTCCAGAATGTCAAATCCTAATTTCTTTACTTTCTCAATATACTGCTTCTGGTCCACGTTCCACTCCTGCTCCCAGTAAGCGAAGTAAATTCCATATTTCACAGCTTTTTTCCTTTCTTATTTTCCTTTCTTATTTTTCTTCCTATTTAAACTTATATCATCTTTCGTCCGCGATAGCAAGGCGGCAATCGTCAAAGTTCCGCAAGCATGACTTTGACGCATTGCTCACGGGAATCAAACCGCCGCCAACTCGCCGCCTCGCTCTTTAAATCTTCTCACTCAAAACTTTTTCCAAAACTTCTCCAATGCTTTCTCAAAGCTCTTTCCAAAACCTTCTTCTCCGAAGCTTTTTCAAAATCTTTTTCTTCAAAGTCTTTTATCCAAGGCGAATTATCTGGAAAATCTCCAGCTTCGGCAGATGGATTCTCAAGGTATCCCCATCGACAACCTCTGTTTCCAACTTTGTATTATCCGGCAGAAGGTACGCCTGCTTATCGGCTTTTCCCTTCATGTCAACGGTGATATCGTACATAGGCGCAACCGGCGACTCCTCCTGCTCGTTGATAACCGCAAGATAGTCCTCGCCGTCCTTTTTCCACGCAAGCACTTCCACAAACTTCGGCGCGTTGGAAGTGAAAGAAGGCTCTCCCCGGAGGAAATCCACCATGCGGAAGAAAACTCTGCGGCTCATGTAAGGCCTTGACATTTCAATGGGCGCCGCCGTCCAAATAATCTTGCTCTCCCCAACTTCCTTGAGCACCGCGCAGGGAGCGTCGGTGTAAATGCCGGGAGGATTAGAATGAATCGCCGCAAACTCGCAGCGTCCCGTCATGGTATAGGGCAGGGTCTTTGTGGCAAGCACCGTAAGGCCCGTCCCGTCCGTAATCTCCGCTTCCATCTGATGTCCGTCAATGGTGAGGGGCGCTAAGTGGGAGAATCCCTCAAAGAACTCCGCTCCCGCTTCGGTAGGGCTCATATAGGTAAAGTCGTGCTCCGTCCGTCCCGTCACCTTAATTCCAATCAGCTTTTGCAGCCTCTCATTCCCCACGGGGCCGCTTATGAGCAGATTGCCGCCTTTCTTTACATAGGCCTCAATCTCGTCCATCTCCTCGTCGCGGATATTGGCGACATGGGAAAGAATCATAACCTTTGCCTTCTCGTCCTTCATGTTCTTTGTGCCGATTACGTCAAAGGGCACGTTGTTTTCCCGAAGAACGGAAGCCGCCGCCACCGGGGAGGTCATGTAATAGGCGGGCTGGAAGCTCTTTTCCGTCACCTCGATATCTGTCTCGTTGGGGTCAAACTTGGCGTGGGTTGCAAACCAAATGGCCGCGTCGTGGTACATATCCCCGCTGACATATTTTTCATATTGTCTGGTAACGTCGTATATCCGCTTCATAATGCCGTGATAAACCTCAGGCACAATGCTCCCGTCGGGATTGATTGCGTCCACCAAAAGGAACGCGCCGTTGTGTACCAAAGCGGTAATCACGTGTAAGAGCAGCTCCTCCTCCGTCTTTGTGGTGGTGTGATACTTCAGCTCAGGATCGCAGCGGGAAGTATGGTACACGAACGGAAGGTTCGGGGAAACGCTCTTATAAAATTTACAGATAAAGGTCTGCTGCAAAAAGCCGCCGTAATAATCGCCGCTGGCGCAGTCGATAGCATCTAGGAGCAGCTCGGAATCCGCCGATATCCATGAACCCGCAATGCTGGAAAATTGATGCTCAATGGTCACCTGCGGCTTAATCTTCTTTACGCAGTCCGTTGCAAATTTCGCGTACTCGGCCATCCACTCGTCCCTTTTATATGTAAATTCCAGCCAATCGGGGTCTTTCCAATCAATTCTCCTAGGCAGCTCCTTTCCCGTTTCCTTCATGTATTTTTTCCGGCAGGTAGGACAATAGCACACCTCCGGGAAAAACGTCATATCGAGGAACATTCCCTCAAAATCGTAAAGCTCGTTCATCTCCGTGAGGCATGCCTTCACGTACTCCCGGTATTCCTCGTTGTTAGGGCACACGATTCCATAACGGCCTGTTTTCATGTTTTCCTTCTCGTGGAACTCCCTCATTCCCTTTCCTTCCGAGGTGATAATCCGCCATTCAGGATGATTGTCGTAAGCCCAATTGTCGAAAATCTGGGTAAAATACACTACCACGGCAATGCCGTTTTCATGACATTTTTTTACCATCGTCCCAAGGAAATCAAAGCCCTTTAAGCCCTTGTGCATCCTGCCCACCTTCGTCGGGTAATAGGCCAAGCCCGTATGGGGCCTTCCTTTTACCATAGCCGCCTGAATTCCCGCATCTTTCAATGCATCCACGTATTCATCTACGTCCAAACGGCTCAAAAATTCCGGGTTCCAGTCGTCAATATGCATGTCCATCAAATTGCGTCTGTAATTTCCCTCAATCCACATAAATAGTTACCTCCTTCTTTTTCGTTGCAATTTCATTAATAAATTGACTGGGCGAGATGCCCATAATGCTCTTAAATGTTTTACTGAATACATGAATACTTGAAAATCCGGTCCTATCCGCCGCTTCCGTCACATTTACCCGTCCCGACAAAAGCAGCCTCTGCGCATGTTTAATTCTAACATTAACAATGTACTTGTGCAAAGAAATGCCCAGATACATCTGGAATATGCTGGTGAGATAATTGGCCGAAACGCCAATTGCCGCGGCAACCCTTTCGTTTGTCAAGTCTCCCGTCAAACCGCAGTTCATAATGTATTCTATTGCGTTTTCAATGTGAATCCATGATTTTGTCTTTTTTCTGCTGCTTTTCTCCGCCAGCTCTACCTGATTCCTGAGGGCGCTTACCAAAAGCTCCATACACCCGGCTTTCATCATGAGCTCTTTCCCCGGCCGCTCCGCATTGAACTCCTGAAGCAAATTTAAGAAACGTATAACAATTTGGTTGTTCTCCGCCTCCGGTATCTCGGAGACAATCACTCTATCGTCTAAAACACATTCCGCCTCCGGAATGACCGGCTGTTCCTCCTCCAGCATATTTTTATGCACCAGCTCCTTCCTCTGCTCCGTCTCATAAAAATCAAAATGCATAATATACTGAATAAAAGGCTCCGTGCTGTTTGATATAATTACGTGGGTCATGTAGGGCGGGATGATAATAATGCTTCCCGTATGCAAATGGTAGCTGATTCCGTTCACAATAAAATCAGCGTTTCCCACGGCAATGTACGTAAACACGTTGTCAACGTCTTCCCATTTCCCCGAAAACGACATTTCCTTCTGCAGCTTCATCATCCTCACATAAGGATTAATCTGAGATAATTGGGATATGTCAATCATACTGTATCCCTCCTGCAAATTAACCTTTTATCGCTCCCGCCATCATTCCTTCCATAATCTTATTATAGAAAAAAAGATAAATAACCAGCACCGGTATCGTCGCCATCGCCAGCGCTGCCAAAAGGAGCGTATAACTGGTAGAGTACTGCGTGGTAAAATAAGTAAGGCCGATAGGAATCGTCTTTAACGCTTCCTTGGAAATCAGCACCTGCGCAAACGCAAACTCATTCCACACGTGCATGAATGTCAAAATCACTATGGTAGACAAAATCGGCTTGCACACCGGCATAATAATCGTAAACATAATCCGCGGCAGGCTCGCCCCGTCGATGGACGCCGCATCCTCCAAATCGACGGAAATTCCGCTTATATAGCCGTCTATCAGAAATACGGCGGTCGGCAGCTCCATCGCCACATAAATGGGAACAAGCGAAAAATGCGTGTTTAAGATTCCCAACTGCTTTTCCTGAATAAAAATCGGAACCAGCAATGCGTAAATTGGAATCATCATCGTTGCCAAAAGCGCCCCGTATATTAAATTTCTTCCTCTAAAGCGATATCTTGATAAGAGATAACCCATGACAAACGAGATAACCAGTACCAAAAGCAGCGACACCACGCTGTTAAACAGGCTGTTAAGGGTAAAGGTCCCAAAGCTTGCCTTGTTGAAAGCGGCAATATAATTATCCCAGTGAATCTTAGTCGGAAGACTGACCGGGCTTCTGTTGAACTCAACGTCCGTTTTTACCGAGGAGTACAAAAGCCACACTACCGGAAAAATACAGGTGAGGGACAACAGCATAATCGGCACGTTTACAAAAAAGTTTGCAAGATAACGTTTTAACTTATTCACCCTTATTCCTCCTTCCCATCACCAACTGAACCAAACCGCTTATTAATAAAGCCAGCACCAAAATGGAAACCGCAATGGTCGCGCCCATTCCAAAATTACCGAATTTAAAAGTATACTCATAGCTGTACATCGCCAGAGACTCCGTAGCGCGCCCCGGCCCGCCGTTTGTGAGCGCCACCAGATGATCGTAAATCTTCATCGTTCCGCCGGCGCACAGGATAACGCAAATCTTCAAGGTATCCCACACCATCGGCAGCGTTATGTAAATGGACTTTTTAAATCCCGTGGCCCCGTCAATCTCCGCACACTCAAAAACCTCCTGGGGAATGGCGGAAATCGCGCTCATGAGAATCACCATATAAAGTCCAATATACTGCCAGATGACCGGAATGGACACCATTTTCAGCACAATATTCTGGTCGTCCAACCAGAAGCGAATCCACTCTTCCTTCCCGATTGCCCGCAAAAACGCGTTCAACAGACCGTAATTTGAGTTGTAAATAAACCGCCACACGTAACCTACCACGATAGGGGCCATTACCACCGGGAAAAAGATGACTGCCCGGTGAAAGGCTTTCAGCTTCAGCCTGCGGATTGTCATAAGAAAAGCGATTATTAAGGCAATTCCCACCTGGCCGATAGTACACACCAGACTTAAAAACAGCGTGTTTCCTGTTACCAGCCAGAAATCGCCCGTTTTTAGCAGGGTCGCGTAGTTGCTGATGCCAACAAACTCCGGATCCCCGATTCCTTTCCATTTCGTCAGACTATAGTAAACAGAAGTACCCAGAGGAAAAATCATGATATAAATAAAGTAAATAAATGGTATCATGACTAATAAGTAAATTCCAATCCTCTGTTTATTATTCCGAATTTCACGAATATTCATTCCATCCCTCCTGTCTTGTTTTAAAATCAAGCAGGGAAAACCTTTCCCCCACCCGCCGCGCGGCTCGTGCGCCGCTTTTGCGACAATTCCTCCGCACAGCCTGCGCATAAAACCGGAGCCATTGCCCCGCTGATTTTCAGCAGATTCGCAATGGCTCACCGGCTTAGTCAACACTCCCGCGCAGCCGCCAAAGGTCTGCAAGCAGCCCTTGGCTTATTGCCCGCGGAAATAAATTTTTTTACTGATATTAATAGTTTGCTTCCATAACAGCCTGACAATCGGCCGCCATATCCTCAGGGGTCATTGTCCCTGCAATCAACTGCTGGGTATCCGCGTAAAGAACGCCTGAACCAACCTCGGCGGGAAGTACAACGTCGAAGATAGAACAGTTATTCATGGTTGCCGCCAGCTCGTAATACTCTGCAAACAGCGGGTGTAGCTTGGATGCGTCTACCGCGCTTGTCTTGCCGGAAGAGATAAAGCCAAGCTCCAATGCATCGTTTGCATAATCGCCTGTGGATACCGCTTTCAGGAAAGCAAGACATGCCTCAAGATCCTCTCCCTGCAGTCTGCTGTGGATTACATAATTCCAGCCTGCGCCTGCCGCCGTGTCGTACTTCGTCCCTGCTTCGCCTTCTACCGCGGGCATCAAACCTACATGGGTATCTGCAAGCACATCCTCAGGACAGTTGCCAATCACATTGCCCACGCCCCATGCGCCGTTGAAGAACATAGCCGCCTGCTTGTTGTAGTAAAGAGCGTACATTTCATCTTGATCTAAGGAGTTCATATCCTCATTGAAATATTTCGCGATATCTTGGAATCCTGCCAAAGCTCTCACAAAGGCCTCGTCCGTAAATTTCGCGCCCTCATTGTTTGCAAGGCTGTTGAACCATGCCTGATCCACATACTTGTAAGCGTAGGTATTGAAAACTGTAGACTCTGCAACCCACTGTTCCTTATTTCCCATTGCAATCGGAATATAGCCTTTTGCCTTAATCTTCTCGCAGTCCTCTATAAGCTCCGTCCATGTTTCCGGCCATTTGTCAATGCCGCACTCTTCAAAAATCGCCTGATTGTAGATACCGATGGTATTTGCCTGCATCTGCATGGGAACGCCCCACTCGGTTCCGTTATATGTGCAGTCGGCAAATGCGCCGTCCAAATATGCGTCCGCCCATTCAGGATCCTGCTTAATGTACTGATCCGCCGCCTGAATTGTACCGGTGTCCGCGAAAGAAGGAAGCATATCGCCCTTTGTCATCCAAACGTCTGTGAGCTCGTCGCCTGCCATCATGGTAGTCAGCTTCTGCTGATACCCGTCATGGGCCGTGAAATTAAATTCAATATGTACATTAGGATTTTCTTCCATAAACTTGTTTGCAGCTTTCCAGAAATCCGCTGCTGTTCCCGTAGTGTCGTCCTCTCCATGCATATGGTAAATGGAGAAGGAGCCTGACAGTCCTCCGCTGCTTTCCGCTGCGTCGGCGCTTTCCTCAGCCGCTCCGGCGTCCGCTTCCTGACTCTCGTCCGCGCCTGCGTCCTGTGTTTCCTGTGTCGTGTTGTTTTCTTCCTGCGCCTGTGAACTGTCTCCATTGTTAGATGAACCGCCACAGCCTGCTAATGACAATGTCATTGCCGTCGCAAGAAGGATAGCTAGGTATTTCTTTCTCATAAAAAACCTCCTGCCTTTCCTTGTGGTTTTGTCTACTTCTATCGGGAAAAATTCTGCAAAAATCCTCTTTTTTTCGACATAATAGACAATTTTTTATTGTTTCAGCTTTTATTTTATTACAGATTTTACTGCATGTCTTTGCTCATTCTAATTATTATTTGTCATTTTCAACGATATATTTACAATGCCCCAATTGTGTCCACAACCGACATTTCACGGATGGCCTTCGCGGGGCCTATAACCGCAAGGGCGGCTGCACCCGCAATCATTCCTATCATACCCAGCAAAGCCCCTATAGGCAGCCGCCAAATCTCCCCCCATCTTGAGGTAATTAAAAGCTGATAAAGCAGCCGGTTCACCGGAATTCCAACGGCGGCCCCTAAGGCAATTCCCGCCAGCGCGTAAGCCGCCGCCTCCGCCGCCACCATGCGGATAACCTGTTTATTGCTCATTCCAATCGCGCGCATAGTCCCAAACTGCGTCATCCGCGCGGAGGCGCTCATGTTAATGCTGTTGATAATATTGAAAACGGCTATCAGCACGATGACCGCCAAAAACCCGTACACAAACAGCGCGAAGGAATAGTAAGCTCCCCTTGCCTCCTGATTGCTTTTTCTTCTGTCGGAGAAGGTGTAGCGGGGGGCGGCATCGGTAGTTGGGGTGCTTGTATCGCCGTCCGTGTTTTCCAGATTGTCCGTGGCTGCATTGGCTGATGCGCTTTCCAGACTGTCAGACGTCGTATTGGCTACTGCGCTCTCCAGATTATCAGATGCCGTATTGGCTACTGTACTTTTCAAACTGTCAGACGTTGCGTTAGCGGCTGTGCTCTTACCCATGCGTTCCGCCACGCTGCGGATTTTTTCCACATCTTCTTCCGTAGCTCCCCGCATAAGCTGCATATCCAAAACGGTATAGTTTTCCTCCCCGGTAATCTCCTGAAAAACTTCCTCAGAGCACACGATAACTCCCTGCTCGCTTTGAAAAGGCGTGTAGGACAGTATCCCCGTGATTGGATAGCTCTTTTCGCCCTCCGCCGTGGAAATCATTACCTCTTCTCCAAGGTCCGCGGACCTATTTCCATAAAATTCCACAAGCACGCCCTTCCCTTTCTCCGCTTCCTCCACTGACCCTGTAAGAAGAGCCTCCTTTGCCCATGCAAACTGGTTTTCTTCATAGGAAATAAGACACATGACCGCTTCCTTTTCTCCAATTTTCACTGGAACCGAGTATGCAAAGCTTCTTCCGTATATCAGCTTGACGGCCGGACTGCTCCCCAGCTCTTCCGCCGCCTGCTGCGGGATAGAGCAGGTCTCGTCCGCACTGACAATCGATAAATCCGGCGTGTAGGGGCGCAGCGGTGTCACCGCATGATGCATAAAATCAATCATGGTCGCAAAGGCAAGGAACAAAATAATACTGAAGGCAAAGGAACCGGACATTAAAAAAAGTGTTCTGCCGCTTCCCTTGGCGTGATGGATTCCCAGTCCAATGTCCACCGGAAACAAACGGCTGCCCGCCGCTTTTTTCACCTGCTGCACCGTTCCCGCGTTCCCCGAAACCGCAGTCAGGGGCGAAACCTCCGCCGCCTTCTTTGCAGGAGTATTTGCCGCAAGGAGCACCGTAATCACTCCAATGACCGTCCCGGCAGCCAGCCCCACAATACTTATCCCAAAGGACATGCCCTCAAAATAGCTGGGACTGAGCAGCTTTAAAATCTGACAGAGAACTGCCGTGACCCCTATCGACAGCGCAAGGCTTACGGGAATCGCCGTCCTGCACCAGCTTAAAGCCTCCCGCCGTACAAAACGCTTTACCTGCCCGCAGGTCGCCCCCAGACACCTGAGCATCCCAAAAAATTCCGTCCGCTTTGCAACGGAACTGTTCATGCTTCCGGCAATCATCAAAACTCCCGCCGTCACCACCAGCACAGCCAGCACCGCCGCCGTCAGATACAGCTTCATGATAAAAGAGTCGCTGCTCTGCAGCATCAGGCCAAGAATTTTTACATTTTGCGCCACTTGCTCCTGCGGGATATCAAGCCTTTCGCAGATTGCTTTCCACGTCTTTTGAACATTGCATAAGGGCTTAAATTCTACATAGCACTCCATATCCTCCGGCTTTGTATCCTGCATAAAAGTTTGTCCGTAACTTTCCGAATTCACATACAGACCTATAGCGTCGTACTGCGCCATTAGGGAAGTTGCCTTTGCAATTCCGGCAATCCGGTAAGTTTTTTCCGCTCCTCCCGGCATTTTTAAAGTAACATTCTCCCCAACCCGCGCTTCCATCTGCTGCCGCAGATTATCCGTCACCACGGCCTCGTCCCCGCCGGTGGGAAAATTCCCTTCTATGATGGCCGCGTCCGCATACAGCTTTGGAAAATCTTCATCAAAGCCGCACACCGCCGCTTTCTTCCCGGCAATTATATAATCCTCGTCCAGCTTATAGTTCGTCACCGCATAGAGGGAGGCGTGCTTTACCTCCGGCTGCGCTTTAATCATCGCCGCCTGCTCCTTTGTAATCTCCCGAAAAGCCACATGCCACGCCCCGTCCGTCCTAAGGGCCATCGCTCGCTGGTTGCGAATCTCCATGTCCGCCATCCCAAAAATCGACGCCACCAAAAACACCGCCAAAACGATGCACAGCCGCGTCATTCGGCTTTGCTTTCTGTGAATTTTTTCGGAGATGGGAACCAAATCTAAATAACTGTTCATAATTCCCCTCCTTCCTGCGCGCCAAGCTCCTTTAGAATTCCGTCCTTTACCTGAAAAATTCTGTCTGCCGCCGCCGTGAGATTTTGGTTATGGGTAATCATTAAGATTGTCTCCTGATAGCGCTTCGACGCCTGATGGAGCAGGCTGATTACGTCCTGACTGTTTCTGGAATCCAAATTGCCCGTGGGCTCGTCCGCCAAAATCAGCATAGGCTTTGCAATCAACGCCCTCCCAATTGCCACGCGCTGCTGCTGGCCTCCTGAGAGCTGCCCCGGCAAATGCTTTCTCCTCTCCTTAAGCCCAAGCACCTCCAAAATTTCTTCCAGCCGCGCACGCTCCGCTCTTTTGTGGTCCAGCAAAAGAGGGAAAATGATGTTCTGTTCCACGTTGAGCTCCGGCACTAGTTGGAAAGACTGAAAAATAAAACCGATATTTCTTCTTCGGAAGATGGTTCTCTCGTTTTCCTTCATTGTAAGAATTTCCTTTCCGTCCAGATACACCTTTCCCCTATCCGGCGCGTCCAGCGCGCCGATGCAGTTAAGCAGCGTGCTTTTCCCCGAACCGGACTCGCCCACCACCGCGGCGAATTCTCCTTTCTGCAGGGAAAAAGACGCATTTTGCAAGGCTTTTACCTGCGCTTCTCCGTTCCCGTAGGTTTTGCAAAGATTTTCAACTTTTAATATTTCCATGTCTGCACCATCCTTTCGGGAATGTATTGTAGCAGGCGGGTCTTACAATGGGGTGAATTTTAGCTTACGGATTTGTAAGGAATGGCTGTTTGCCGCTGCATAGTCAAGATTCCGCAGCTTGCGGCGGCTGCGCTTTCAGATTTAAATGATTCCCAGTTCCCTGTGAAAATACTTTAGCGTTGAATACTGGTATTTGCGCAAAAACTCTTTTTTATCGTATCCGGGTGATTTTCCCGTCATGCAGCTAACGTAATCGTCAATATATTTCTGGCAGTCGTTTTTTATGTATTCGATATGGTTTCTCGTCTCCTTAAACTCGTCCTTATCGACAACCGCACTTTCGCTTCCGATGTATTTCCCATTGCTGACAATTACAATTTTACTATAATCCAATCCTGATTTTGACTTCTGGGAGCGGACACTCTCCCTAAACTTGTAGGCATACTTGTGATTAATATGACTTCTGTAAGGAATACAAATAAAGTACCCGTAATGCGATTGTATCAACAGACAGTTATACGGCCTGCCGCTTTTTCTCAAAAGCTCCTTATATGACTGCGCCGGATAATCCTCATAAAATTGCCGCGCCAAATTTCGTACCTGAAAATCAAATGGTTCTTTTTCCGCTTTCTTCAAATGTATATTATCTCCTTGCTCGCGCGCTCGGCTTTTGCCTCGCTGTCGCGGTGCTCGCCAACTGGGCGTGCAAGCACTCCCGCCCCGTTCGTTGCTCGCGCGCTCGGCTTTGCCTCGCTGTCGCGGTGCTCGCCAACTGGGCGTGCAAGCACCCCCGTTTGGCTCGCTACTCGCGCAAAAAATGGGAGAGCCTGCGCCCTCCCTGCTTTTCTCATCACTCGGTCACTTTTATTTTATCGTCCTGTCGGAACCGTCACAGGACTCATCGCTCGGTCACTTTTTGTTTATCGTCCTGTCGGAACCGTCACAGGACTCATTTTGTGATGAAAAATCCTTTCGGATTTCTTACCTATAATATACAGGAAAACAAAAGAATATTCAATAAATAAAAAGTAAATTTTGCGTAAATTATTTTCTCCTTTTTCAGAATTTGTGTACCCGTTAAAAATATCTTTATACAGAGAAACTGCCAATAATGCGACAATCCCATATTAACAACATAATATTTATGAAACTGTTTGAACGCGAACTTTAACCCCCCTCTAAAGCTGTTCCAAAGCTGAAATAGAGCTTTAGAACAGCTTTAAAGAAATTCTATTTTTTTACTTCCCAATACCCAAATCGTTTTCCACCTTTACGTTCTATCATACCTTCATTTACCAATTCTTTAACGATTCCTTGTATATGCGTTCTTGTCTCATTAAAGACTTCCTGCAATTCTTTTTGAGTTGATGTCGGTTTTTTTCGTAAATATTCCACCACTTTTACTTTCAAATCAATATGCTCAGCTTTGGAATCCAGCTTTGGAAATTGCTTATTAGGCGCTGAGATGGCAGCTAACTTTATCATAATATCTTCTGAATGTACCACATATTCCGGCTGTAAAGTTCCGTATTCGCTACACACCTCAAAGATTTTTTGAATCCCCCGCCCCCAACTTTCAATATAGCCGGATCTGAAAAACGCTCTCGCAATTTTGGGATTATACGGTCGGGATTGATGCCTTTGTAACAGAGACTCCATGGTCCAATCGGACGGAAATACACATTCGTTACTAATATACATTGCCTCGTCTTCAATACGAACCTGTACAGGTATTCCAGCGCTCCAACGGGAATGTACAAGCGCATTATAAAGAGCCTCCCGCACCGCGTCTTTTGGAAAAGGGTACGTTTCCACTCTGGTTAAATTGTCATAAGTGATGGGCGCTTTCAAATATTTTAAATATATCAATTCTATTACACGTTCGGCCTGCATAAACAACGAGCCTATCACTTCATCCTGATATAGTAAATCAGAGCCTTTCCCAAACTTTCCAATTTTTGTGTAGGTTCCAAACATCCATTTTTGTGGCGTCCGATGAAAAAGAAGCACCGCAGCTCTGGTAAGTTTTCCATCTTTTAACAAATCCAGACTATCCAAAAGCTCTGCGTTGCTCATATTCAAGTCATCTTTCGTCATACGTTTGCTTCGAACTGCTTCCCGGCGAAAAATATCAAAGCTTTCCTTGTCCAAATCCTCCACAGTCACTCCTTCAACTACAGAATCTTCCCATCGTATACCGGTTTTGGAGGATATAAATTCAGTTAAGGCCGTACCTCGCAATACTTGTTTTGTGCTGCCGCTCCGAAAATGATATTCGCCTTTATAACTAACAGGATAGCTACTAGGACTTACAATAATTTCAATATACTCCAAACCATTTTTTGACAGCAGATTCACAACTGCAAGAAATCCTAAATTTGTTTGAATCTTATTAGGTATTTCTTCCAATAACCTTTTACCATTCCGTACACCAACAACTTTACCCGTATCGTCTATACCGATATAAATTCTTCCTCCCCCGGCATTGGCAAATCCACATATCCATTTCAGGTATTCGTCGCGCCATGATTCTTTCCATTCAATATTTTGGCTCTCCGCCATAAATCAAGCCCCTCCTTAACTATTCCCTCTGCAATATCCCTCGTAATCTTATAATATCTCAAAGATTTTCGGGTTCGTATACTCATAATCAGCCAGTATAGACATTATTTTATCAGGCATTTTCTTTATCCTCTGATTGAATAAATTCTAAAATATCATTCAGTGTAACCTCCAATGCAAAACAAATACTTTCCGCCTTACCAAGAGCAATCCATTTTCCGTTTTTAATTTTAGCGATGATTTTTCTAAATGAAATTTTATCATATATCCGTGAATTTATCAAAATTAAAAAGAAGATTATTTCCCTATCCCCTCCGCCGGAAATGTAACCTCAAACACGCTCCCTTCCCCTTCCGCGCTGCTCACGGAAAGTATTCCTCCCTGCCCTTCAAAGACCGACTTTGCAAGAGGCAGGCCAAGTCCCACGCCCTGCCTGTCCACCGACTTTTTGCTTCGGTAAAACCGCTTGAAAATATGGGGTATGTCCTCCCCTGCAATGCCGCTGCCGTTGTCCGCCACGGACAGCTTTAACATAAGGGGCGTGCGCTCCCAGCTAATGCTGATAAGTCCGCCCAGCTCCGTGTGGTCCAGCGCGTTTTTAATCAGATTGCTCAAGGCCTCCTTTGTCCACGCCAAATCACAGCTCACAGCTGCGCCGTCGTTCCCTTCTATTATAATATGCTTGCCCTCGGCCTTCGCGCGGGTCTGCAAATCCCCCGCCGCCTGCTCCACAAGCTCCCGCACGGGAACCTGCCTTTTGTCAAAAATAATCGTTCCCGCGTCGATGCGCATCACCTTCAGCAAGGCTTGTATCAACTGGCTCATTCTCTCCAAGGACTGCATAGCCTTTGCCGAAAACTCCTTTACCAGCTCCGGCCTCTCCGGCTCGTCCCCCATAATTTCCACATACATGGTTAAGGCGGCAACCGGCGTTTTTAGCTGGTGGGAAATATCGGAAATAATATCCTTTAAAAAATCCTTGTTTTTCTGCTCCGTCTGCACCTTGGACTGCAATGCCGTGGCAAGCTGGTCCACAGCCGCAAATAGCTGATACAGCGTCCCCGTCTCATTTTTCTGCAGCCGCCGCCCGAAATTTCCTTCCGCAAACTGCTCCACAGTAAACACTGCTTTTTGGTAAACTTCCTCCCTCTTTTCCAAAAAATAAACCGTTGCAAAAAGCAGCAGACCGCCTCCCAAAAGAGCCGCCGCAAAAGCCGCCCATAAAAAAACAGCCGTCGATTTTTGTATCACCGGCAGCCACCAAATATTTGTCTTTTCCGTTCTCCCCGTCCTATTTAAAAAGGAAATTCCCTCCTCCGTCACGGTCTCGCTTTTTATCACGGCGGCAATCGCCTCCGCCGGAATCTCCCGCTCAAGCAGCGCCGAGACGAAGGCCTGCTCCCGCTTTAACACGGCCCCCTTCGTCTCCTGCCCGTGCAGCCACCCCAAAGCCATGCCTGCCAAAAGCAGCCCCGCGCTGAAAATCAAGGTAAAAACAAAATAATGGCGGGACCTTCTTTCATAGATAAAGCTCATATAGTTTCACTCCTTCCAGCTATAGCCAAATCCGCGGATTGTCAGCAAATGCCGGGGCGACGAGGGATTGCTCTCAACCTTCTCCCGCAGCCGCCTGATATACACCGACAAAGTATTGTCGTCCACAAAATTCCCGTTGTCGTCCCACATGGCGTTTAATATCATGCTTCTTGTTAAGGTGCGGTTTGCGTTTTTCACCAGCAGGCACAAAAGCCGGTACTCCGCATTGGTGAGCTCCAACCCTTCCCCGTTCAGGCTTACCCTGCAGGAAAGCAAATCAATCGCCACCGGCCCGGAGGTCAGCATCCCCTCCGCAAGCGGCTGGCTTGTCTCTTCGCGCGGCCTCTGCCAAGCAAAAGCCTTGCCTCCGTCCGCCTTATCGCCTGCAGAACTTGCCATCTCGCCCTCCTCCCACAATCCGCTCCGCCGCAGAAGCGCGTTCACGCGAGAGCACAGCTCCCCCAGCTTAAAGGGCTTTGTAATATAATCGTCCCCGCCTCCGTCAAGCCCTCGGATAATGTTTACCTCCTCGTCAAGCGCCGTCAGGAAAATTACAGGTATCCGGCTTCCCCTCCTTCTTATACTCCCGCACAGCTCAAAGCCGGTGCCGTCAGGAAGATTCACGTCGAGAAGCAATAAGTCAAAGGAACTTTTTTCCAGCAAATCATAAGCTTCCCGCAGGCACATTGCAATTTCCGGCTCAAAACCGTTTTTCTGCAAAGAATACTTTAAGCCGTCAATCAGGCTGATATCGTCCTCAACCAGCAGTATCCTTGCTTTTCTATCCATCTTTAATTCCTTTCTCCGCAATATAAACAACAGCCTCTTAATGCGGCCGTTTGCCCGCCTTATCGCCGCGGGAAGCTTCTCCGCAGTAAAATCATCACGCTTACCAGAACCGTCCTCCCGCTGAAATCTTCACCGCCTGCCAGAACCGTCCTCCCGCCAAAATCGTCACCGCCTGCCGGAACCGCCCTCCCCGTTGAAATCTCCATCGCTTCGCTCACCAAAGCCGCCGCTTACGCAAACCGTCACCGTCCACAGGAATCGCTCTCCCCCGCGTACTCGTTGCAGGCGGCAATCACCATCTCCACTTCCTCCTCCGTCATCTCCGGGAAAAGGGGCAAGGTAGCGCAATGGGAAGCAAGGTACTCCGCATTGGGACAGTCCCCCGGACGATAGCCCAAATTTTTATAAGCCTTCTGCAGATGGCAGGGCACAGGGTAATGCCTGTTGCACTCTATTCCCTTCCGCGCCATGTAGGCAAGAAAACCCTCAGGATTTTCAACGGTAACCACAAACAAGTGAAACACCGGCTCCGTGTTTTCCGGGTGAGCCTGCAAAGTAAAACGCGGATTTGTAATTCCTTCCATGTAACGCTTTCCTATTTCCCTGCGCCTTCTCGTCCACTCCGGCAGATATTTTAAGCCGACGCTTAAAACCGCTCCCTGAAGCCCCTCAAGGCGATAATTGTACCCCACCACGTCATGGTAATATCTCACTTGACATCCCTGATTTTTAATAGTAGTGATAGCGTCATAATATTCTTTTTTGTAACAAGTAACGCTGCCGCCTTCCCCAAAGGCGTAAAGATTTTTGCCCGGATAAAAGCTAAAGCAACCTAGCTCTCCCAAGCTTCCTGCCAGCTTCCCTTCATATAACGCCCCGTGGGCCTGCGCGCAGTCCTCCACCACGAAAAGGCCGTGCCTGTCGGCTATTTCCTTCACCCTGTTGAACTCAAAAGGCTGCCCGTAAAGATGAACCCCAAGGATTGCCTTGGTCTTATCCGTAATTTTTTCCTCAATCTTATCAGGGTCAATTTCCCATGTATCCCCCGTGCAGTCCACAAACACCGGCGCCGCCCCCGTGTAGGTGACGCCCCACGCCGTCGCAATATAGGTGTTTGCCGGTACAATCACCTCGTCCCCCTCGCCGATTCCCAGCGCCATCATAGCGCAGTGAAGGGCGGAAGTTCCATTGTTCACCCCCACCGCATAGGGAACGCCGCAAAACCGCGCAAACTCCTCGTCAAATTTATCCGCAAATTTGCCGCCGGAAAAAGCCGTCTCCTCGCAGACCGCCTCGATTGCCTTTAAATATTCTTCCTTATGTTTTCTGTAATCTCTCGCCAAATCAATCCTTTTTAACATTTCCTTATCTCCCCGTTTTTTGTTTTCTGTCCTCTTCCCGGAACGCCTTGCGCAGCGCCCTCATCCGCACCAGATAATTTTTTATGGTTTTCCCTATCTTCACGGTGGTATTATAGTCCTCCTGCCACTCTACGGGCATGTCGTAAATCACTACCCCCATGCGCTCCGCACGGAGCAGGAATTCAATGGTATAAAACCACCCGTTATCTTTACTGCAGACCGCCGCCAGCCGCTTAGCCGTATCCTTCCGAAGAAAGGTAAAGCCGCATACCGCGTCCGTCGCTTTCATATGAAAAAGCAGCTTTAAGAGAAACACCAGCCCCATGGAAGTAATTTTCCGATACCACTTTCGCCCCTTCGTGTCGGACTGTCTGGCAAAACGGCTTCCGTTTACATACTCAAGCTCCGGCCTTGTGCGGAAAAGCTCTATGGTCTGTCCCAAATGCTTTAAATCCGTGGATAGGTCAATATCCATGTAGCCCACCAGCGCGCTTTCATTTCGGGCAATTCCCTCCCGGAAAGCCACGCCCACGCCCCGCTCGTCTATACGGACGTAAGTCACCTCCGGGTACTTCTCCGCCAGCTTTCGGCCTATTTCCGGCGTCTCGTCCTCCGAGCCGTTGTCCAAAATGGTAAGCTTATAAGGAATTTCCACATTTTCCCTCAAGTAAGCTATAGTCCTGTCTATTCCGTTCTGAAGCCGCAGCCGCTCGTTCAGCACCGGAAACAAAAGATTAATCGATAATTCTTCCCTGCTCAATGTTTTACCACCTTTTCTATATCTGATACCAGATATCTCTGTTGTTTAAAAATTAAATTTAACATAACCGACAAGTATTTTAATATAATCGTGAGGAGCGCAAACACGCCGAAAAAGCCAAGGGCCAAAAATCCCATGGTGGAAAGCCAGCCCTCCACCGGCTTCGTATTGTTAAAAATATCGCTGATAATATAAAATCCCATCATGACCGTGACAAAAAGAAAAATCCCGCAGATAATCGCCGAAAGCCGCTCCAGCACGTTGGTAAAGTAAATAAAAGAATCGAGGGCAAGGGTTGTCCTCTCGGAAGCCACCGTCTTGTTTTTTATCCTCACGTCCACATCACGGCTGTTATAGTAAATCGTGTCGGAATTCAATCCGCAGTCCATGTAAACCGCTTTTCTGTAGGGAATGTACTGCCCCATGGATTTAATCCGGTTGATAGCCCTTCTGGACATAATCCGAAAGGTTTCCGGCCCAATTTTACCGTTCCCCCTCTTAGTTCTATTGTAAAGAGCGTAAAAAAGCTTTGAAGTCAGACGCATTTTTCCCCTACTGCTGGCCGCCACAATGTCGTTTCCCTGAATCAGCCTGTAATAAGTTTCCATAATCACCTCAGGGTCATAGTCCACAAAAATATCGTCAAACTCGTACACAAAATCCCCGATAGCAATATCCCGGCCCGCGTTCATTGCGCTCTCAAGGCCCTGAAAAAAGCTCATGTGAACCACATTCACCATTGCTTTCAACTGACGCTTTTCCACGTATTCCCTTAACAGCTCCACCGTGTTATCCCGACAGGCGTCGTCCACGCACACCATTTCAAACTGTTCAAAATGCTTTTCACACACTTCCGTCACCGTGTCCAAAAAATATTTTAGATACGGCGCGGCGTCATGAAGATAAATAACAAGTGATATGAATTTCTTTTCCTTTACTGCTCCCATATTTTCTATCATTCCTTTCGCTTCACTCAAGGCACAAACAGGTCATGAAAGGCACTTTAGCACTTCACAGTGCAAATTTTCTTTCACTCTTCCCTCATTTTTATTACCATCTATAAAATGACGGCTGCGCCTTCGCGGGCCGCCTTACGCTTAATGTGAGGCAGGTTTCGGCTCCTCTCCTCTCAAACCTCCTGCAGATACTCGTCCAAATCGTATACCGTGTTGATTTTTCCCGACAGCACGCTGACAAAAGTAGGTTTCCTGCTCATCACCCTGATAGCGGTGGGCCTTGAATCGTCCACCTCCGAGCTTTTCAAAATCGGCTTCATGGAATACAGCGATTCCACGTAAGAGTAAGCGTACTCCGGCTTCATATATTTATCCGCCAAATGGGACATATAAGGCCACGCGGAATCCGGCTTATGGGGGCAGTTATTGCAGTTTCCTAGCTGCTCCGGCGTACAGTACGCCTCCATCCCCTTCTGACAGGAAAAAGTAGGCTTCGCGTCATAGCTTGTCACATGGGGCGTAAAGGTCACCGCCGTTAGGGAATGAAGCCCCGTTTTCCCAAAGGGCATAATTGAGAAAAAGGGCCCGTCCATCACGGTAATTCCCACATCCTTTAGGGCATCGGCGGTTTTACAGAGAATAATCTCGCACAGCTCGTATTTTATGGGGAAAGTTTCTTTTTCTCCATTGACTTTGCTCTGGCTCTCCGGTTGTTTTCTTTCTACTTCATCGTTTTTACTCTTCTGTTGAACTTCTTTTTCTCCGTTTGTTTTGTTCTCCGATTGGGTTTCATCTTTGGCAATTTGGCTTTCACTGGCTGACTGGATTTTCCTTTCTTTGCCAGTCCTGCTCTCTGTCATGTCCCCTATCTCTATTTTATCAATAATCTGATTTACGGAGGCGTAAGTCGCATTTAACAAATAAGGGGCTTCCCAACGACTTTTATCTTCAAGCTCTACCACATAGGTCTTTTCCGTTTTCAAAATTCTGCGGATACGCGCCCCAAACTTCATGGTTACGCCGGGCTCTTCTCCCAGCTTTTCCTCATAATATTTTTGCAGGATTTTGGCGTCGTAGGTATACTCCTCCGTGAGAAAAGCCCCGTCGCACATACCCGGATTGAAATATTTGGAAGCCGCCACCTCCTCGCACTTAATTTCCGCCGCCCTGCAAAACTCCTGAAATTGCTCCGCGCTGGTCCACGAAAATTTGTCCGAGGTAGCGTAAATCTGTTGAAATTTATCATGAATACAAAAGCCGAAATCCTGTACAAACCGCTTAAAATATCCTGCGGACTTTACCGCCGTCGTGAGGCTCCGGGGATAATGGTAGCCCATATGAACCCTAGCCTGATTGATGTAAGTAGCCCGCTGAAAAGGCGCGTCGTCATGCTCAAGCACCAATACCCGCTGACCCCTTTTAGCGCAAAAAGCCGCCGCATACAAGCCGTATAATCCCGCGCCAATAATGATTTTATCAAACTGCTCCCGCATATTTTTCCTCATTTCTTCGCTGCTTTTTGCACAAGCATAAATGCACAAGCATAAATGCTTGAGGAGTGTATGGAGGCAGCGCAGACACAAACTCCCCCCGTGAAAGATTTATCCTTCACTCTTCCTCCATTTTAGAACGTTTCCACGACAAGATAACGCAAATCTCAAATTTACGCCCGCCGCCAAAGCAGCTTGTAACGCTCCCGCCCTCTTTACGGCCTTAACCTAACTCGATAAATCTGATACTCTTCCCCTCTTGCCGTTTCCTGCCCGGTCTGATACAAAATTTCATACTCCGACAGCCGCTCCCTATCCGTGATACAGGAGCCCTCCGTGCCCAGCAAATAAAATTCTTCCTTGTCGAGGAAATCTCTTTCCACCCATGAAAGCGTCTCGTCCCAGCTTATCTCCCTGCTCTGCTCCGCGCCGTAATCGGCATATACCGCCTTCTGCCCGTTTCCCGCATAATAAAACTCGTAATCCGGCAAATGGGCCAAAACCGACGAGGCCATGGAAACATTGTCGGATAAAATCAATTCCTCTGAGGAAATATTGTCCCGGATATAACTGGCCGCTCCTTCTCCGTCCGAGTAAAGCCCGTGCAGTGCATTATCCAAATTGGAGGCCTCCTCCTCGGAGTTCCAGTGGAAAAACATACACACCGCAAGCATTAAAAATAACGTCTGTATTCCTATTAATATCCCAGCTCCTCCTTTGCCTGAGGGCCCCTTGTCTTTTTTCTGACTGTACAAAATCCATAGGGCCCAGATAAGCACAAAGCACAGCGCAATAAAATGCCAAATGTGAAGCTGATACACTACTATGCTGAAAGCCGCCTCAAACAAGTAAGCCGCCGTCATCACTATCATTGCCCAGCCGTTCTTCTGCCAAATAGAAGCCGCCAAAAAAAGCAGCAAAAATGCCAAAAGCATAAAAACGCAAAATCCCTCTCCCATTCCCGACAAACGCTCCAAAATCCAAAGGCAATAACGGCGCATCTCGCCAAGAAATTCTCCCGCGCCCATGGCTCTTAGCTGAAATTCGGGGCTGTCCGACACCTGATAAAACTGCGCTATCCACAAAAACAAGCTCGCCAGCGGAATCCAAATCCCCTTTAGGATTCCAAGAAACGCCCGCCCGGACTTTTCCCTGATACTGCAAAGCACATTCTCCCAAAGCCACATCAGCGATATCATTCCCGCCGCCATCAGCGCAATCGTGTCCGCCTGCACCAAAAGCCCCAGAAGCAGGCCGTACAAAACAGGCCTTTCGTTTCTTTTCGGATAACACACTGCCAATAATACCAAAATAAGGGCAATCAAGCAATAATTCCGCGCAATATCCGCATAAAAATAGGAAAAAACAGGGCTGAATAAGCTGACAATTTTCACCGGCGCGCAGAGCGGAGCTTTAAATAAATAAATTCCAGCCGTTATTGCCATAATGCAATAGCTGATAACCCCAATTGTCTTAAAAGGAAGCCCCATCTTCGCAAAGGGCATCACAATCAAGTACCACAGGCACGGATGGCCCTGATACTTAATTTCCGCAAACAACTGCACAGGGGAAAGCTCCCTTGCTATCAGCCACACGTTCGCCTCGTCGCGCCATAGCTCGTGGCGCATCAACAATACCCCGTTAAAAATCAAATATGCGAAAAAAATGCCCGTTAATATTAAATTTAAAATTAATTTTCTTTTTCGTTCCATCTTGTTCTTCGTCGGTTTATTTTTCTCTTTGCAATTTTATCTTGTTTTTTGTCTTATTTTAGTTTGCATTGTCTTGTTCCAATTTGTTATTTTTCAGATTACTTATTGTTTCACTTAACTTTTTGTTGTTTTTTGGTTTCTCGCTGTTTTATTTGGTCTTTTGTTGTTTTTCTGGTTTCTTGCTGTTTTATTTGACTTTTTGTTGGTTTTCTGGCTTCTCGCCGTTTTATTTGGTCTTTTGTTGTTTTTCTAGTTTTTCCGTTATTTCTCTTAGCCTTTCGCCATCTTAATCTCCGCTTCATTGTTTCAGCTTATCGTAATTCTATATTTTACCGGGGAAACCACAATTCCTTCCGCAACTTTCCCACGGCCGCCGCCACCTTTCCTCCTGCCAGCAGATAAGCTTTCAGCTTCCTTTGCAGGGAAGTATTTTCCGGCAAGTCCGCAAGCGGCAAATCCGGCCTTTTAAAGACCCATGTCATAAATTCGCACTCCTCTGTCTCAGAGCTTTTTATCTCAAAATATTTTTGAAATTCCAGAATATGGGAGCCCGACGAAAGCGTCTCCTTTAAAGTGGGAGATAGAAGCCACGATTCGCACAAAATATCAGCGGAGGCATATTCCGAAAATTTTTCCTCAAAAAATTGCTTTGCAAGCTTTAAGGACTTCTCTATCTCCTCCCTTGTTAATCGGGCGTCGGAGGGAATATGCAGATAAACACGTTTTCCATCCTCCTCCGCTGTCATTTCATATTCTAATTCACCGATTCGATACAGCAATCCCGAAAGCTGCCGGGGCGTCCACCACTCCCGGTCAAAACCATAACACCCGTAACTTTCCATATGCTCCCCCACAAACCGACTAAAGCACTTCATGGTGTCCACGTAAATCTGCTCGGAAATTTCATGCTCCTTATATACTTCAAAGGTTTTCAGCGCGCAGATAAGCTCGCAGGCAAGAATACCAAAACCATCCTTATCTTCCCCAATAAGCTCCTTGAGCTCCGCTTCCCCCTGCTTCCAAGTCTCCTTGTGAAACAGCTTATCCATGGCTGGGGCCGCCTTTTCATAATCAAATGAACATTCATAGTCAAGGACAATTTTCGTTACTTCCTCCGGCATATTAATTTTACTGCATAAATCTTTTAGATTCATTTTCTCCTCGTTTCTGCACGCTGTTTTTACGGCATATCTCTATTGTGATTACTGCATAAAATATTTTTTATTTTACCACAAACTGCCTGTAAACAAAAGAGGCGGTTGCATATCAAGTGTAATTTCAAATTTTCTATCTCTATGGAATGTTGATATTAAAATGGAGATGTGATACCATTAAACAAAATTAACGGAAAGAGTATTTATGCCTATGCAAAAGGCAGCGCAATAAAAATGAGGAAGCCTACACATGATTAGACCAGCCGCAACGCAGGATATTCCCAGAATTGCCGAGATTATTATATTTGGCAAAAGGGTTGCCTACAGACCTATATTCAAAAATGATTCCGTATCCTTTAACGAATTACAAGTAGTTGGTTTGTATGAAAAATATAAAGAAAACCCGCGCTATCTGAACGGGATGTTGCTATATGACGACGGAATTATCAAGGGTGTGATAAACGGTCATCTTCAAGAGGATAATACTATTGAAATCACAGATTTTTATGTAGAGCCCTTTTTTATGAGACAAGGAATAGGAACGCTTCTATTAAAATATATGATTCAGCAAGCGGAAAAGAGAGGGGTCCAAAAAATAATATTATGGGTTATAAAGGATAATGTGAAAGCCAGAAAATTTTATGAAGCCAACGGATTTATTAACAGCGGAAAAATCCGCATTATAGAGGGTACTGCAAAAGAAGATTGCCTCTATGAATATATGGTGCGGTAAATGAATCATAAAATCACAATAGAAAACAAACCTATTTTCATATACGGCAATCCTAACGCAGACCTTTGGATTATCCAGCCTGTGGACGAAAATTATCTAAAGCAGATTGATTTGGAACTACAGGAAATAACGCGCCTATCGGGCAATTCCGATTTTTTCTTTATCGCAATCATTATATCCAACTGGAATGACGAGCTGTCTCCATGGTCAGCGCCGCCGGTATTTGGCAAGGACAAATTTGGCAATGGAGCCGAAAACACGCTTTCTTTTATAACGGATTCCCTGATACCGGCTCTCAAAGAAAGCTGCGACAATGCAAATGAAAAATACTATATTCTTGCGGGATACTCCCTTGCCGGTCTTTTTGCGCTGTGGAGCGGTTTTCAAACAACGCTTTTTTCAGGTATCGCGGCCGTGTCGCCGTCCGTCTGGTTTCCAGGATTTGTCGAATTTTCCGAAAAAGAGGCCGTCAAGGCCGAAAATGTATATTTAAGCCTTGGGGATAAGGAATCGCATACAAAAAATCCCGTTATGCGAACCGTCGCCGAGCGTCTCAATGAAGAATACCGGATATTGATGGCACAAAATGTAAACTGTATTTTAGAATGGAATCCGGGAAATCATTTTAAAGATGTGGAGCTGCGCACCGCAAGAGGCATTGCTTGGGTTGTCAACTGTTATCGGAAACGCGTTTAAAGCTTCTTGCTTTTGTATTGTGCGCTTACTTAAAGTAAATTCTAATTATAGATAAATCGAATTGGAGATTTTAGGGTTAATGAGGAGACCGTTTCAAGTTTTGTGTAAACTCAAAAAACCGATATAAGATTTAGTGA
>JAMPGS010000003.1 GCA_023663815.1 Clostridium sp. | reverse complement strand
TCATCCAGTCAAGAATTATCTTTTTGGAGGGAAGCATACAGTCTTTATAATAATATCTCCACCCTTCCCCAAAACGTCTACACATCATCTTCAAATACTCTTCCGTATGAAAATCAGAAAAATACGGCGATATAAAAAGAAATATCTTTTTATCTGCAGAAAGCCCATACTCCTTTAGCACTTCTTCTCTGGAGCGATAATAATCGCTAAATTCCTCCCTCAAAAAATCCATTCCCACGTGGCCGATAAGCTTTACCTTTCTGGGATCCATTTTCGCCACTTCCAGCATACGCTTTCTGTTCATTTCTCCCCACGAAACCCTCACCACATCTTTGGCAACGCCGGAATAATTTTTATACGCCTTTGTATCTCTTTCATCCATGGGAAATACAATATTTTCCCACTGCAAATCAATAATTTTGTCAAATTTTACGTAATTTTTGGTATGCCATTCAATGGATGCATTCTGATAACAAGCCATCATCACAACCACTTTTGCATGGTAAGCGGGACGCATGGCTTTCAACGCTTCCGCATCTTCGATATGGATAATTTTTGTCTTATATCCTCTTTTATCCAATTCATATTTCATCAGACACAGATTTTCAAGTTCCCTCACCTTGTGCTCATAGATGAACATGAAATCCAGTTCTTCCATTTTATATTTTACCATTTTTCCTCATTTCTGCGCTACTTTTTGCACAAGCATGAATGCTTGCAGAGTTTGTGGATGTAGCGCAGACACAAACTCCCCCTCCGTGAAAGATTTATCTTTCACTCTTATACTCCTTAATCTGCGTCTCAGGCAAAATATTTTTTTACCATAGCAAGTACTGTGAGCGCCATGCTTTTTTCCATAACATCCCCTTCTTGGAACATTATCTTAATATCTTCTCTTAGACTTTCATCTATGACTTGAACCCCTATTACACTATCATAAAATTCTGTCAAATATTTTTGAATTGCGTTATCCTTATAATACCAGTAATCAACCGGCGTCATAATATCTCTATTGCTAATGTGAAATACTGAACAAATAAACTGCCATAACAGCCTTTGCGTTGTTTTCATCTTTCGGAACAAAATATGATTTTCTTTGGGTTTCACGCCTCCCCATCTTTCCCATCCAAAATTCGTTGCTTCTAAATACTTTTCTTTCATCCATCTTAGATAAATATGATGATGCTTTTTATAGTCAAAGGGAATAGAAAACGCAGTATCAAGAAAATCAACATCCATAAACGGAGAGGCTGTTTCCACGTAATGCTGTCTGAGAATATAAGTTGACGAAGCTCCTAACATACTTCTTGTATAAACGGCAAACATTTCTTGATTAGGGTATTCTTTTAAAATTTCTTCGTCAAATTGATAATTTAGTCTCTCAGAATATAAATTCTTTCCAAACACCGGTTTACCATGGCTGAAATCCTTATCTTGATACACTGTACCAATAATATAACCTCCCGCCATTCCTGTATGCTCAATTCCAAATTGTTCTGTGCGGAGCACTTCCAACATTCGACGTCCTCCTGTAATTCCCATGTATAAGGCGGCGCCATTGTTTTGCGAGGTTGTTTCCTTTAAATCATACATCCATTTTGCGTCATCCAGCGATCTAAAAAGATGCTCATGCCCTAAATAAACCGCTATTTTTTTTGATATCGTCTCATCTAGATATCCCATTTGACTATAAGTAATATTCACCTGATCTAAATACCCCATATCATGAGCTACCCAAGATACCATACGCGTATCAAGCCCCGCGCTTAAATCCACCAAATGCCGATATCCGTATTCTCTGTCTTTTTCAAACTCCCGCCTTACAGCTTCCCGGAATGATGCGTCAATCTTCTCTACAGCTTCCTCCTCAGACATTTTCACTTCCACGTCTTTAATAAAATGATATCGGATAACTGTCAATTTTCCATTTTCAACGCGCAAATATTTTCCCGGCAGTAAACGGTGAATCTGTTTTACAAAGGTGCTGTCATCTATCATATATCCGTAAGAAAGCATATACTTTGCCGCCAATGGGTTAAAGTCGCAGGCAAGTTTATTTGCTTTCAGTACTTCCACCATATAGTCCAAATGGTCGGACAATATCCATTTATTATCATTAATATAATAATATAACGGCTTGACTGCTACTTGGTCAGTGTAAGCAATTAATAGATCTTTTTCTTTATCAAAAAAATATCCGCAAAAACCTCCCCGAAGTTTTTTTAAGCTGTTTTCAACATCCTGCTGTAGTGCATTTGTAAATGCTTCCGGCCAGCTTTCGACTTCCCGCATATAATCTGCCTTATTGTGAATATATCCGTTCAGAAAACTAATCTTTTTTTCATCCTCCAAAAAAATTTGGTCCGCGGGAAATTTATTCAACAAATTGTTAAATTGCCTGCATCTGCCCATTTTCCGGAACTTTCCTAAACACTCAATATTTAAATCTTTTACCGCTAAAAAACCGTGCATGTTTCTGCTCCCTCATATCGTCAGATTGTCCCTTCACTGTTATCCAGCATTTTTAGCTCATACGCAAATTTCTCAAAGTTATTTTGAGCGTTAAATTTTTTTTCAAATATTGTAAGAGACGCCTGACACATTAAAAAATATTCTTCTTTGCCATATATATCAAATATTTTCTCAATTGCCTGCCCTATCTCTTCTGCAGGCGGATTTTTGGATAACAAAATTCCGTTATCATCGACCATTTGTAATAATTCTCCCACTGAAGTGGAAATAATCGGAACCCCAAAAGACAGCGCTTCTTGAACGGACACGGGCGAACCGCCTTCTGTCTGTGTTGTTGTGATAAAGCAGCTTACATAATTTTCAAAATAATACTGGACAACCTGCTCATTTGGCATCATTCCCATAAATTCATATTCAATATTTATCTTACCACCTAACTTTTGCTTTGCATATCCCTGCAGGTAATCCATCTCATCGCCGTCTCCGATATGCACCCACTTTATATTACATCCGTCTATCGCTGACAGTCCATCAATAATAAGATTGATTCTTTTTATATCTACCATTCTCGCACAGCTCAGCAATAAAAAAATTTCTTTTTCAAAATGTTCTCTCCGCTGTGCGCATGTCACTTTTTTTGAAGGCACTCCCAAACGATGAAGCGGGTACTTATCTCCATCTCTTTTTTGATATCTGCTCAAATAATATTCTTTTCCATATTGAGCGGCAAAAATAAGACGCTGCAGCTTATCATCCATTTGAGGCTTAAAAAACTGTTTCCCATACAGTTCCCGCTCATCAAACAATTCATATCCATGAGCTCTTGCCACAATTTTAACGTAAGGATATCTGTCCTTGTGCATTGTTAGTCCAAAACATTTATAATCAAACCAATAAAAATAAAAAAGTGCTTTTGTATCTTTGTTTAATCCTATTATTTTTTTTAAACGGCAATAAAAAGTTTCGGCCGCTGTTCCAAACATAAGCGCTCTGTATATTCGTCTAAACACTTTGGTTTTCGTTTTAAGTATGTTTTTTATTTCAATATAACTGTCTTTTTCACACAAGAAACAAAACAACGAAAAAAGCTTTTCAAAAATACCCTGCGTGGCAGGGATAATAGCAGCTGATGCTTCATTTAAAAATTTCTTTTCTATCGGCTCGCCTAACTCCGCCGTAATAATTGTCACGTCAAATTCTCTGCATAAATATGGGTACTCCGGTTTTACAAAGGAATCTTCCCCGTGCCCGTACGGGAAATTTTTTGTAATTAAATACAGCTTAGGTTTCATGATGTTTTCAAGCCTCAATAAAATCTACAACCGGTTTCATTACCACCGACATATCCACCACTTTTTTCGCATAATTTCTAATAAAATTCTGCATTTCTCTCCTTGAATAGCTCTTGGACAATTCATCATAAAAACGCAATACTTTTTCAATATCAATTGGGGAATTATCATTTGGCATCTGACAGACAAAGGGATAATCCTTATCAATGCCATACAGCCTGCAGCATGAAACCATGGGAAGTCCTTTCGCCATATATTCTTTGCTTTTTAAAGTATTCTCCATCTGAATCCCATCCTTATACCAGCCAAGAGAGGACAACGCAACATCGCCTTTTTCATACACCTCGTCAAGCTTTTCCTTTAATAAAGTTGGATAAAATATAACGCGCTCCTCAAGTCCATATTTCCGAACCAGCTTTTGATACCTGCTCTTTTCAGGCCCATCTCCCACCAAGTAACAGACTACTTTTCTTGTGTTTCCTTTTTGATAATATTTATGCAGCCCCTCGATTACTCTCTCATATCCGTGATGTCTTTGCATAAACGCTACGGCTATCAGCCGAACCGTATCTTCCTTCTCCCCGCAAATCTGCGGCAATTTTACGTTATCCACCAAAATACCATTGCCCGTGGGTATTGCAGGGACGTCAAAAATCTTTTCATCCTCCGAATACGTCACATATCTGTCAACATATTTTTTTAAATTTTTACGATGATAAATCTCTTTAAAAAAATACGGCCATGCAAAAAATTTTAAAAATTCATCCCTGTCATACGGATATGTGAAAATTTCTATAATAACTTTACAATCCGGCCATCGTTCCTTGATATTCTTAAAAAAACTAACATAATTCTTGTCCGCGGTGGCCCGCCGCACATAAACAAACGAAGGATTCTCCATCTGCGCCAGCGCCTCTTGATAGGTCCTCTCTATTGCGCCGCCGGGCAATAAACGCCGTACCCTTTTTAATATAGGTACCTCTTCCCCCCGTATATTAATTTCCGCCACCTTGTAAAACTTACGCAGTTCCGATATCTGCATATCAATTTTTTTCCCCACGCCCGGCGTAAGCTTTGCATCAAAATGAATGTAATATCCCTTTTTCATTGCCCATTCCCGATAATTCTATTTTCCACATACATCCATTTTGAGTATACCAAAAATACCATATGATTGCAAACTTCTCATATTAATCTCCATTCCAGAGCATCACATTATATACGCTCCGAACTTATTATTCCTAAAATCGCTGATTCCCCTAAAAACAGCTTTCACCATGCTATTTTTTCCCTGAACACCCCAAATCAATATCCAAGCAAGTCTATTTAGCAAAAAATAAAAACAAAACAGAAAAAAGCGGCTCCGCTTCATGTGCATTTTATTGCACAACAGCCAGTTCCTTGTAATATAGTAACCATTCGCCGGTTTTTCATTTCCTCCTGTAGAGCCGTTTACTTTATGATACACCTTTGCCCCCGCGCAATACCTGATAGGAACGCCTCTCTCCCCGGCGCGCAGACTGTACTCAGTATCCTCGTAATACAGAAAAAATTTTTCTTCCAAAAACCCTAGCGCTTCTATTATCTGCTTTGAGAGCAACATGCAGCAGCCGTTCGCAAAATCGCATTTTTCATCTTTATCATACTGCCCTGAATCTACTTCCCCATCTCCTCGTTGAAACGGCTTTTTGATAACTGGCGAAAACGCCCCCCCGGCACACCAAACCTTATCAGGCTTATCCGCATATAATATTTTCGGCACCACAATGCTTTCCGCCTGCCGACAGCAATTAAGCATCTTCTCAATCGCATCTGCTTCTATTTCGGTATCATTATTTAAGAGTAAATAATAAGTACTCTTCTGTTCAATCGCCCATTTAATACCTTCATTATTGGCTTTTGAAAAACCATAATTCTTATTCAAAGGCAAAATAAACACCTGCTCATTATCTCTCCAATGATTCTCCAGTTCAAGCAACGAATCATCAGTAGAAGCATTGTCTACCACCACCACCTGTATCCGTTCCTTAAGCGTGCTATTTAAAATAGAAACAATACATTTATCATTATATTTTTTTCCATTATAATTTACTAATATCACGCTAATATCTTTATTCATTAACATTCCTTATACAAATTTACTATCTGCTTCGCCGTCCTATTGTGTTCATACTTTTCAGCGGTCATTGCTACTTTTTTTCTGTCTAATCCCATTTTTTCCAGCTTTTTAACCGCTTCCAAATACTCTTTTGCACTATGTCCGTTAAGTACAATGCCATTTTCCTTATTTACCAGCTCTCCAACCGCGCTGGTATTAAGCACAATAACCGGTGTTCCGCAGGCAAAAGCCTCCACCGTTACGAGAGAAAACGACTCTTCCAAAGATGGATTGATAAATATTTCCGCCAGCGAATAGAGCGCCGCCAGCTCTCTTTGATTTTCAGTTCTTTCTATACCAATCACATTCTCCGGCATCTTCCTAATCTGAATTTTAGACAAGCCTACTAATAAAATCCTGTATTCTTCCGGCAATATTTTAGCAAGCTCCTGAAAATCATTAAGCCCTTTCCGTTTATCCCAAATATTTGCTACCCCCAAAAGAATTTTTTTGTCTTCAGGGATTTTATATTTGCGGCAAATACCTCTATCGCCTACATAAGAAAATGTCTCCAAATCAACGCCGTTAGGAATTATCCTCACAGGGTATTTCCCCATAAAGGAGTCCTGTACAAGCTCCGCCATCCACATAGAAGGAGTGATTATCGTCAAATTGGGAAGGCTTCCAAACATTTCCTTTTTGTCCTTATAATTCCTTCTTGATGCATCAAAAAAAAGGCTGATGGGATAGCTTCTTTTTTTAGGACAATGATGGCAATGCTCTTTCCATTTTTCGCATCCCGCCATTGTAAAATAAGGGCAATGGCCTGTAAAGGGCCAGCAATCATGAAAAGTCCAAAATAACCGCCCTGCAAAATCCTGCTTTAAATAACGGAACAAAAGAGGAATATTCAAATAATATCCATGTAGATTATGCAGATGTATGATATCCGGATTTTCTCTCTCAAGTTTTTTAATTAATTTTTTCGTAGGAAAAAAAGAGCCGTATCCTTGTCTATCAAAAACTGTATTGATTGCAACATGATTCCAAAAAGAAATTGGATTTCCAAATTTTTCACAGGGCATGTCCGGGTATACACGCCGTCTCCCCACATAAGAAATTGCTTGATACCCCTGCCTAAGCGCTTCCCGCTGAATATCACCCATAAGTCTGCCTGTGCTGGCATTGCATACGGTATTGATTTGAACCTGCTTTACTCCCTTTATCAATGCTGGATATCCTCCGAAGCCCCCATCCCTGCATTGGCAGTACCTATTTCCAACTCATGGATACGTTTTTCTAACATACTGATTTCCTGAATTAACACTCTGATTTTAAGCATTTGTCTGGATACAATTGATGTCAATGTCATAAGTATCATAATAATAAATGCAAAACAAAGAATATACAAGGCGTTCATATTACTTTCAATGCCAAGCAGTTCCCTGAACCATTCCAAAAGATTAGGGAATATAATCATAATTCCCATCACTGCCCCAGCCGCCAGCCATATCAGCGTATATTTCAATTCCAGCATTTTTCTTTTTAAATAAAATAATATAATAACAAAATAGCAGACTACTGCTATAGAAAGCGTAATGCGTAATGCGTAAGGAATCATTTTTACCTCCTGACACCGAAGCTCAAACGCCGGATAAGCATTGCTAATGTCACTTTTACCATATAATAAATTGATTTTTTCGGCGTTATGGAACTTTCCCCTTTTTCCCGTTCCTTCATAATCACCGGATATTCCTTAATCTTCCCGCCATATACCGCCGCAATAACCATGGCCTCCGGTTCCGGATAATCTGCTGGATAATCCTCGGCAAAAATATGAATAAACCTGCGATTAACAATCCGGTACCCGCTGGTAATATCCCTAACCCGAACACCTGTTAAAAGCCATCCGAGCACGCTTAAAAAGCCAATGCCAAACCTCCGCATTTGGGAAGACTGAAATCCAGCTTTTTCCACAAACCGAGAACCAATCACAATATCGATGCCTGCCGTCTCCATCAGCCCAAGCATATCCCCAAGAAATGCTACATCGTGCTGTCCGTCACCGTCAATTTGAACCGCTACATCGTAATCATTCTCCCTTGCATACCGATATCCCGTTTGTACTGCTCCGCCAATTCCCATATTAATGGGAAGGTTCAATGTATGATAATTGTTTTTTTCGCAAATTTTTTTTGTTGCATCAGTAGAACCGTCATTGATGATGACATAATCATACTGTGGATAATTTTCTATCAGATTACTTACTACTTTCTCAATATTTTCAGCTTCATTAAAAGCTGGAATAATAATTAAGCACTTTACCATTATTGCCACACTTTACTTTTATTTTCACTTCTGCTTTTTGCAGTATAACACATATTCTCTTTAATAGTCAAAATTCCTGATAATATACGGTATACTTTTCCAATTGTAACTCCGCTTTTTTTAACTGAAATGTTTGCAGTTCTTGTTCCGCATTAATTGTAGGGGCAAGAAACGCCGCTTTTCTTTTTCCACCATTTTCTAATATCTGCTCCAGTTCTTCCGGAAAAACAACCCGATGGGGCTGTTTCATATATCCATAAAAGTTTCTGGCATAACTATCGGATTCCTCTATTGATGTGACAACATAATAAATAAATTCATACTCATTTTCATTTAAATATTCTGCGACTTTAACGCTGTCCTTCTGGGTAGCTTTTCCTCCTGTAAGCAGGTTGGTATAAACAGGAAGCTGCACGCAGTTAATCAGCCATAAAAAAGCAATCCCTATAATCCCAAACTTGATAAATACTTTCATAATACTTTCTTTTTTTCTTCTGGCAAGCGCTGACATTCCCGCCAATATACAGCCTGCAAGAAAAATCACAATAGCATCCGCGTAGGGTAAAATATTTTTCGTCACATTCTCAAGCAACAAATATAAATAGCCGTCCGCAATTGCCTGTCTCGTATTTCCCTGCATACACAAAAAATAAAAAAATGTAATCATGCAGCTCCCCACCGACAGCAAGCTAAATTCTTTTGTTTCCAAAAAATCCGGCTCTCCCCTGTTTTTCATGAACAAAATCAAAACAGGTGGCGCCAGTATATGAAAATAGCGAAATAAAAATTTATGGGGAACCGTCGGCACTCCCTCTTCTGTCAGCACAATTAACACAACAATCTCAACCAACAAAAAGGCAATAGATATTAAAACAAAATCACACCACCATCTCGCCGTTTTTTCATATTTTCCCCGGCTAAACCACACAGAAATAATTGGCAGGACGCCCATATTAATTACTAACAGAGTAAAGTATATTATAAGGCAGGCAATTCCTGAAATAATTGTCCATTTTGTGATGGGAAACAGCCATAAAAATTGGCCCGCATAGTGATTACTTCCTTTCACAAAACCATTAGCGGTCCAAATAAACAGATATAATGCGCCTGTTACTGCCAAATAAACGCCATCGTACACGCTAAGGACACACAATGCATTTTTTATTTTCTTCTTTCCCCATGCCTCTAAAAACAAGCTGAAATTAAATACTACCGGGATAAAAAACAAATAAGTTTTTGTAAAAAAACAGAGGACAGAAAATACGGCCCCCACCACAAACCATTTTATAGTTTCTAATCCGCCCGGCCGCCCGGCCGTAAACCTTTCATGCGCAAGATACAAAAAATACAAACTCCACAAAAACAAAGGATAACTTAATACCTCTTGAATTAAATATACACAATCAAACATATACGGCATCAACATGGATAATCCGCTGACTATTAGTATTTCCTTTGTATTTGCCAATAGTTTCCGTGCCAAAAGCCATATAGGAAATACGGAAGAACACATACATACTGCTCCAATGAACCGCATGACAAATAAAATGCTTTCCGGGGAATAAACAAAATAAGCCAAAGAAAGCAGCATTGAATAAAGCACACAATTGTAGTCCGCCAATTCCCCTTCTACTTCAAAACGCCCGGAGTAATGAAATGATTTCGCCAACGCAACATACAATTCCTCATCCACATTCACATAAACCGTAGCTGTAAAAAAGGATATAATAACGCCATATACTGCAAGAGCCAACAAAAAAATGCCACATATTTTATAAAATTCTTGTCTATCTGTTTTACCCATACTTCTCCGTTTTTTGCTCAATATATTTTTTACGAAAAACAGCAAATAAATTTATTGAAAACTTTTACATAAAATTCTTTATTTTTCCAGCGCTTTTTTGCAACAAGCATTTCCCCATCTCCTTGCAAAGTAAATACATCGCACAGTAAAATATTCCCATTCCATACACCATATATCTCTGCAGTCCAATAAAAAGCATATTAACTCCCACTACCATAACTATTAATATACACACAATTGCTGACGACATTTCTACTACTCTTCTGTCGCCGCCTTTTCTTCCCACAATAACGCTTCCAAAAATTGCAAACAAATAAATAAACAACGCAATAAAATGACATAAAAGATAAATCGGCTTTATCTGGAAAAACACGGTGGCAATAAAAGAGGGTAACATCAATCTTATCGTGTGATACAAATATCTGTCAAAATGCTTTAACATCACCTTAAACCCAAGTTCAAAAAAAATGGACTCCTGCGCTCTGATCCTCTCCTCAGGATGCTTTTCGTCATATCCTTCTATAGCCTGCAGCGCGTATATATTCATCCTATCATGAACCAAACTCTGCCATATATATAAACCGGGCTCCGCATACACATATCTGCTCTCACCTTCATCCGCAAGCTTATAAGTTTCCGCAAAAATTTCCTGCATCATGGCATCATCAAATAAACTAATATCCTCCTCATCCGCTTCATAAAATCCCCGCGCCATAATCACCGTACTAAACTGCGAAAATCCATTTAATATTTTCTGTCCAAGTAACAAAATAAATCCAACCGCTAAGGCCAAAAAACACACCCCGATTTTACATAGCGCCTTCCCTCCAAACCGTTTGAAAATTATCCAGCCCAGCAAGATCGCGCAAATTATCATCAAAAATAACATTTGAATCCTGATTAACCCCAGCAAAATCGCCGTCAACACGCTGCCGGCATACCATTTATATTGCAACGACCATATCGTTTTCATCACCATAATAAAAAACAAATAAAAAATAGAATAACTGATTCCCTCCGTTAAAATCTGATGCGTGATTCCCACTTCCGGAAGATAAATAGAAAAAGGAAGCATACTTAATAAATACAATAAAATACATTCCCATCCTTTTAAGGCAAATTCCTTTTTTAAAACCAGCACAAACAAAAATGTACAGACAACCGCTAACAGGCTCTGGACAATTACAACTGCATTTAAAAAATATTCTTCTGAAAATATTGATTTAAAAACCATTAGAAAGGCAGGGTATCCCGGCAAAACCCCCTCTCCGCCTTCCTCCAAATATCTGACGGTATCTGCTTCAATACTAGTCCACTCTCCGGGAAGCAAATAAAAAATTATTCCCATAGCCAGCATTATACTATATGTAATTATCTCCTGCTTCCTGTTTTCTTTCATTTATCTTTTTTATCCTTATCGCTATTCTTAAAAAGGTAAATGCCTGTTAATTTTTCCAAGTAATCCCGTCGTTTTCCTGTTAGGTATCTTTTTTTTATCAAAAAGACAGCTCAAATCTTCCTGCCCATCTACATAGTCCCACCATATCTTTCCCCTGTTTACTCCCCGATTATCCCACGGTTTGGGGCCTGTATAATGTATTACTGCAGGATTTTGCATAGCTTCCATACATATTTCTTTTGGATAAATTTTTTCCTCGGCAAACCTTATAAATTCTCTATCCGTAAGATGCGCTTGTACATTATAACGTAAATTCAAGTATTTAATCTTACCTGCACATGTAATATTTAAAATATCCTGATCTTGATAATAATATTTTTTTTCTGCCATTTTACCCCATTTTTCGTCCGGATTCCATTTTCTAATTTTTTCAAGATTCATAAACAGCAAACCGGAATTAATATAATTGCCCTTCAGCCTCTCCAAATCTACCGCATAATCTAATTCCATGCATTTATCCCATGTATCCGTAAAATTCGTAGCACCCTTCACACCGGCAAATAAAAAATTAGAAATATTGCTATCCCAAACAGGTTTTAAATTATCCTGAAAAAATATATCTACATCGGCATAAATCACCTTTTCTCTATCTAATAATATTCTGTGTAATAGTAAACGGAGATATGCACTTACAGATATACCTCTAACCTCATAGGCTTTATTAAACTTCTCCGGCGCCAAATAAAATTCTATTAGGCTTTCCCCGTCTCTTTTCTTGACAATATTCTCTATCTTCTCCTTATACATAAACGCTTTTTTTGAGCAAATACAAGAAATTCTATAATGAATTTCTTCATCCCGCTTGAAATCTAACAAGCCTGCAATCGCCACGCAAGCTGCCGCCGCCATTTTACTGTCAAAGCAAAACGCTATTTCTATCATATTCTTTCTTATTTCTTTTCTCACAGCTCCTTATACCCTATCCATATCTTTGATTATTTTTTGAATACCATCATAATAATTTTGGAATAAATTATTATCAAGCACAGATTGATAAGCTTTAGCTCCCATACCTACAATCTTTTCTCTGCTTGAAAGAAGTATTTCCAGCTTTTTTTTCAAATCCTCTCTGTCGCAATCTCTGAATTGATATCCGTTTTTTCCCTCCACTACATAACAGGCTGAACCATTTTCATCGCTACAAATAACCGGAATAGAAAAACTCATAGCTTCCAATTGTGAAATGGAGGCCATTTCGTCCGTACTTGGAATTACAAACACATCTGTCCCTGCAAAATATTCGTTGGTTTTTTCCTTTGGCACATTTGTCAGCAACGTAACCATATCTTCATAATGATGCTCTTTTACATGCGTCTGCACTTTCATTAAAAATTCTTTTTGTAATCTCCCAGTTGCCTCTCCGATAACCGTCAAGTGATACTTTTCTTTTGTCTCTTCTGCCAATTCACTTACTACGTCCATCAACATCATATGATGTTTTCGCGGCTCAAACTTTCCTATGCATAAAATATTGATATAATCATTGTTAAAATATTGTCTTTTATTTGGCGCAATCCGCGGTTCAACCACAAACGGAATAAAGTAGGAATGTTCCGTAATAATTTTTTCTTTGTCTTTTCTTCCCATAACAGGCGTCATTCTATACTTGGGCGTCACTTTTATGACTAATCTATGCTTAAAATCCCGCTTAGGCGGATAATCCCACAAAGGACTCTGATTATATAAAATACATTTACTTTTCCTTCCAAGTAAATAACCTGCAATTGTATACAAAGTTCTGTCTCTTAAAATTATCACATCCGGATTCCATTCTTTTATAATTTTATGAAGCTTTAAAATCGGTGGAAATCCATGATTAATTTTAAATGCGGAAGCCGCCACATCCCTACGGTGCAGCACCTCCATATATAATTTATCTATCAAAAGATACAAAGGTGAAAATCCAAGCACCACTGGATGAATACACGAATAATCCTCAATAATCGCCGTATAATAGCTGATAAACAGTACCTCATCGCCTCTTTCCAGCCATCCTTTAACCACCGCTGCCTGATTCGTATGAAATCTAGGGGCAATGTACATAATTTTCATGTAAATTCCTTTCTAGGATATTTGAAATTTAATTTCTCCCAAATACTCTTCATATCCGGCATTTTTGTTTGCCTCTATGCCAATTATTTCATGCTTGGGAAGCGTTGTCTTTTTCTTTTCCCTCCGAATATACCATTCATATTCCATATCCAAATTACCGATATCTAATGCCCGATAGCCTTCCAAAAACAACCTTTCCACAATAAATTTAGCCGCCACTCCAAGAGATACCAAAAACATCCTATCCTTAGAATAATTTCTGCAGCAATCCAATATTTCATTCAATCTATCATAAGCGTTACTGGCAGGCCCAATAATCCTTTCCACTGATTTGGCTGTAGAAAGCAAATCATTCCCAACGCCATTGTGAGTGCGTTCTCCTTCTACCACCACCAAATCTTTATCCTTCCAAATTTGTTTCATCTGCTCAGCCCATCTTTCACAAATTCTCTTATCCGTAAATGCATAATAAAATCTTGAAAACGAAGTACTGTAATATATTCTGTCCAAATTGCAATATTTATCATATATCCCGCGGTAAATCAGCAGATGCTCTTTCCAAAACTGCCTGCTTTCTTTCCGATACAGCGACATGTCTCCAAAAATTTCCGGTATAGTGACGATTAAACCATCATGCTCATATTTAAGAATCCGTTTTAATCCCTCTGAAATTTCAGGGCTCATTTTCTGGAGCTTTAGATTTTTCCCTCCAATTACCACAATTTCCCCGTCGCCAAACCTAATCATGCTTTTTTCTGTACGCAACAATTCCTTAATTGTTTCATCTACTGTATGTACCTTAATTACATTCTTTTTTATATTGCTCCGATACAGCATATAACTAAGCTGCGCAAATATATCTTTTATCAACTGCTTCATTGCTTATCCTAACACTTCCTGTTTGCTTTTTACTTCCACCTTACCATTCCCCACTTCAAAAATCACATCGGCGTTTTGAATTGTCGTCAGCCTATGGGCAATAATTAAGATTGTTTTTTGTCCTTGAAGCTTTTCAATCGCTTCCATAACTGCATACTCCGTTTCATTGTCTAACGCGGAAGTCGCCTCGTCCAGCACGAGAATTTCCGGATCATGATAGAGAGCCCTTGCAATACCAATTCTCTGCCTTTGCCCTCCTGACAGCCGCACTCCTCTATCTCCTACGAAAGTGTTTAGCCCCTCTGGAAGTTCCTCCACAAATTCATACAATTGAGCCTGCTGTAACGCACGATTTACAGCCTCTTCGTCGATTTCTTCTTTCTTAATGCCAAACGCCACATTATTTCGGATCGTATCGTCTGACAAATAAATTGCTTGAGGAATATAACCTATTTCCTTTTGCCAAGTTAAAAGATTTTTATAAATATTCATACCATCCGCATATATTTTCCCGCATCGGGGAGGCAACAGTCCAAGCAGCACATCAACCATTGTAGATTTCCCCGCTCCCGAAGCGCCTACAAAAGCAACTGTTTGTCCTCTTTCAATCGTAAAGCTGGCCTCCTCAATAACATTCACATCACCATCAGGATATCTATATGTCATATGCTTCACTTCAATCTTATCCTTAAATTTCCAAGAAACGTCGCACTTCTGCTTTCTTTCTTCCGACTTTTCAATTTCCTTTAAATCATTATAAATTAAATCAAGAGAAGGCACTGCATATAACACCGCCGATAAATGTTCGTTAATCCGTCCCACAGACGGAAGCAATCTAAATGCAGCAACTGCAAATACCGCCAACTGTGGAACAAAATCAATTGAATCTCTCTGCCCAAAAAATATTTTAAAAATAACCGCCAATAAAAGCCCGGTCATACTCACCATTTCAATCACATATTTAGGAAGCGCGCCAATCAGCCGGTTTAACCGCAAAACCCTGACATATTTTGCAAAATAGCCATCATAATGCTCAATAAAATCCTCTTCCCGATTTAAAACCTTAATTTCCTTGATCCCTCCCAAAGATTGATTCATCCATTGATATATTTTGGATTTGTATTCCTGTCCTTCTCTCCCCCACGCACTGGAATATTTTTTTGAGATAAAGGAGAAAAAAGCAAGACATACCACCAAAAGACCGGCCACAATGATTGTAATAGAATGGCTTTCTATATAAAGATAAATGCCAAGGGCCACACAAACACATACTTCCGCCGCCATCTCCATAACATGGATAATCCCTTTGGTAAATTGATCCGTATCCTCCTGCATACTTCTTTGCAAAACCGAAATATTTTTATTCAAATGAAAAGTATAGGGCTCATGCATATATGCTTTCAAAAGATTTGTGGAAATATTCCTTTGTATCCGATAGGAAAATTTATAAATCGCATTTTTTTCCACCATAATGTAAATATTTTTTACAATATAAATTACAATAATTCCACCGGCAATCATGGCAAGAAAATATTCAAAGCTCCGCACATGAAACAATTGATAAACATAAGCTATTAAGGCGTTTTCATATAGTTTCTCAGGATCCATAATTACATTAATAAATGGAGAAAAAATAGAAACTGCCAAAAGTTCAAAAAAACTTCCTATAACTACTACAATCATTAATAATAGTACTTTAATTTTATCCTGTTTTTTAAATATAAAATTTAATTTTTTCAGCATATAATTCCTTTCCAAACCTATCCGTTAGGATTTTCTTTTGTGCGAATCACTTCCTCGTATTCTTCGATCAATTCATCGCTGCTTTGAATACATATCGTATGTGCAAACAGACCCGTTTTACAGCCTGCCGCTAGTATCATGCAAACTAATGCTGTTACAATACTTAACTTAATTCTATTTCTTTTTATATAACCAATAATTATATCTCTATTTTTCCTCAGCTTATTTAAATTTCCTATCAATATGTTATACCCCTCTGCCGTATAAGGCAACAACGGGAAAAAGAAAATAAGCATATACTGGCTTTTCGCCTCATAAAACATTTGGAAAATAAACGCCCCTATAAAAATAATCAAAAAACATAACTCATTTAAATTTTGCTTTTTTGCATCTATATTAAAAATAGTTATACACACGCCAAATAAAATAAACGTATGCATAATATTCATCATTTCTATTAAAAGTAAACTTCCCTTTCCTGCAATTAGGTAATTCAGCCAAGCTGGAACCGTAATATGCGTTTCCCTGCCTCCGGTAATGCTAAACGCTTGAAAAGTAGGTTCATTACATTGGAGCGCCTGTTTTCTAGCAAAAAAACTAATAAGCGATGCCGGACTGTCCATATACCGCTTTAAATTAAAAAAAATCTTCTCTTTAGCGGCATTATTTGATGCCCCATATTCATAATTATTTTCCTCGTAAATTCGATTGCTTTCTCCGCTTTCTGTCCCTGGTCCTGCCGCACTTTCTTCTAATCCCATTGCAATCAACGCTGTTTTAGGCATTCCTTCTGAAAGCTTTTGCCCCGTTATTGCCCCCATTGCAAAAAGCACTCCCTGATTAAACAAAACATGACAAAATAGGATACACACAATTGCATAAAGAGTACTTTTTCTTTTATCTCCTCTAAAAATATCCCAAATCAAGATAATCAGCATTGCAATAAGCGATATCAAGCAATTTCCTTTAAGCACAACTGCAATTGAAATACAAACGGCTGCCCTCAACATATTACTGATTTTTCTTTCCCGTAAAAACAATTGTTCCTCATAAACTGCCGCTGCCGATAATGCCATTCCCGGCAAATTTCCATAAATAAAACTGGTATACATAAGTACTGGGAGAGAACATACCATACTGGCAAACATAAAATACAATACCTGCTTTTCATTATACCCCCACCACAGCATTACAAGTTTCCCAAGCAAATAAAAAAACACTGTAATTGCCATAGCATTAACTACTTGCAGCACAAGATATGCTTGATTGCCAAACAATTTTACTGCCGCCATGCACAAAAAAACAAATCCACTTTGATAGGGATACCGATACATATATCCCTCTTTTTCAAATTCATGAAAATCCTGATTCAAAATTTCTTCAGCAATCCGAAGCACCCCCGCAGGATCACTTTTAGGTAAAAATTGCGTATTTAAAATATATAATATCGCTAACAGAAAATAAATTCCACAAATAATCTTTGGAGCTGCTTTTCTTAATAAACTGCTGCGCCTCTTACTTTCTTTCCACTTAAAACCATACTTCTTTATCACCCACAAAGCGGCAATAACTATTACAATAACTAAAATATGCTTTATAGGATTATCCGGCAAAAAATAAGTATATCTCCCCCACTCCGGATTTTCCGCCGTTCCGTAATTGCGGACAGACCTTACGCTGGTACTGAAAATACTGAGCAGAAATAAATAAGTCATTAACACTGCTCCGATAATTTTTACCGTTACCATGCATATTTTATTTGTGTAAACCGCTACTTTGTTATCCATTGATTATCTAAAAATGCCTTTCTCTCCCCAATAAACCCCGTCAAAGCCCGCATCTCCGCCGACAGCCTTACTTCCTCGTCCATTTCTTCTTCATACTCGCTCCGATACCGGAACATATCGGCAATAATCGAGTCATGAATCTGCGTTTCCCATTCCCACAATTTATTATCCGCGTAATCTGTTAAAACAGGCGAAAGCTTTTCACTGTAAATTTCTTGCACCCGCTTTTGAAAAACTTTAGTTTCATACAGCTTTTTCCAGAAATCAAATCCCGCGCTTCCCTGATTTACCCAAAACATAGCCGCTCCCCGGTTATTTACATCTCCCACCTTATTGTCGTAGGCTCTGTCATAATCCCACACCGGCCCCGCATAAAACTTGCTGTCAATTGCATCGCTGTCCTTATAAATATACTGGCTGGACAAATTTGCATCCATATTTTTGGACACTTCCTCCACAAGATATTTTTTCACAAAAGAGTCCAAATCCATATACGCCAAATATTCATCGGAGCCCTCCGCAATACTTCGCCCTATAGCATCCTCTAGCTCCTGATAGCGGTTCTTAATATAGGAAACCTCATTACTTGTGGCATATTCAGGGCTTTTAATCACCACACACTGATTAGCGTCGCTGGTAAATCCGCTTTTTTCCTCGTTATATCTGTCCTTCAGCCATTCCAGCTCCAAAAGATATCCTCCGGTTATATCAAAGGAATCGTCGCCCGCCGCATAGCCTTTCTCAACAATTACCTCCTGACCGCCCCGCGTGCCTTCCCGCGCGTAGGGATATCTTGCAAGCGCCTCCTTCGGCATTTTTTCCAGCGTTTGCTGCTCTAAATTCGTCACGGCTACTTTCTCAGGCGAAATTTCTATTTTTTGACACAAAAAGTAAATTCCCTGAAATTCTCCCTCTATATATAAATTGACAAATTCCCCCTCCGGCACGTACGCCATATCAAGAACCCGCGCCATGTCAAAGGTAAGATAATCCCTCAAATGCGTATCGTCATAATAATGCGCCAACAGCACCCACTCCCGGCCTTTTGGCATCCCTGAAAGCCCCGTTTCTTCCTCCAATCTTAAGGTATAGCTCTTTTTATACCTGGGAGCGTTAAAGGAAGCGTTTCCCCTTGCCTTAATAGTTCCCTTTAGTCCTTTTTTAATGCCCCCCCATTTTCCATAAACAAAGAAAAACTCATCTTTTCCTTATTTTCCTTCGACTCCTTTATCGTATCAATTGTCCCCGTTTCCAGTGAAATAAAAATTGAAGGAATATTCGACAGCACAATCTGTTCCGTTTCGGCTTGCTGCACAGCTTGTTTCTGCTGATTTTCTTTTTTTAGGTAATCAGGCAGGAAAAAATAGTATTTCGCATCTTCCTCATTATACCACGCCTTAACGCTGATTCCTTCCCTATTTGTTTCCAACCAAACTCCCGGCTCTTTTTCCTCTTCCGAAATGGCAGAATACTCTGCCTCTAAGAGATTCTCCTTTGCCCTCAGGCACAATAAGCCTAAAAACAATACGGAACCAGCCAGCATTATTTTCCGCCCTATATCACTTCTCATTGGCCGCCTCTTTTGTTTTTCCGCCCCCGCTTCGCAGCATTATCCATATCCCCATCGCTGCATAGCCCGCTGTGCAGCCCATAACAAGGCCCATAATGTTGTTTCTTACCTTTTCCATCACTACAATATTTCCGCCGAAATACTCTATTTCCTCCCCTTGGCTGAAAGAATGCATTTTTTTATAGGAAGCATAATCAGGGTTGTTTTCATCATAATACTGTTTTTCCTGAGAAATATCCGAACAGTCAGCCCGGTACACCACATAGCCTTCCGGATAAGAAATTAACCGGTTTACCGCAAAAGCCAGCAATAACGCGCCCAAAATACCGGCAAATATCCTTCTTTTATCCGCACAAAAAACCGCTCTGGCTTTTTTTAAAAAAACATCTATTTTATGCGTCTTTATTTCAATCTGCCGCCCTAAAATTTTATTTAAACCTATTCTTTCAGGAATGAGGCTCCATTCTTTTCTTCCTGCCTTCCCGCTAAAAAGCAAGGCTCCCATAAACAGGAAGCTTAAATTTTTAAAGGAAGTATTATACAAAAACGGCTCCGTTATCCCTCCTACAATGATGCTGACAATCATCAGCGCCTCCAGCTGCTTGTCCTCCTTCAAATACCTATAAAGCATATACATGGTTGCCGCGCATAAAAATACAAAGGGGATAATGCCATAGGTAATAAACGCAAATAGGTAAGCGTTATCCATAGTCTTTGAGCTGCTGGTAATTTCCGAAAGCCTGCGCCCCCAAAGACTGATATTTTCCGCTCGCAGATACAGCCATCCCAGCTCCAGCCTTTGGCTGAATACCTTATTCAGAAATTTAAACTGCTTTCCATTTACATCGATCGTCACCGGTACGATTAAAGATATCAGCACGCACGCCGGAAATATCATTTGCAGGAGAAGCTTTTCCAAAAAGCAGAATTTTTTTCTAAAAAGCAAATACAGTCTGCCAAGAAGCAGACACATAAATATAATAAATCCCGTATAACTGACCGAGTATAAAAACACTAAGCAATTCCCCGCGAACAGCCAAAAAGCATGGCGCAGTTTAAATTTGTCCCCTAAGAAATAAATTATAAAAACAGCAAGCACAAAATAGGATACCTGCAGCACATTGGGATGGGGGTAACCAAGGCTCCACCTGAAAATATGTCCCATTCCCAGCTTTGAATGTACCTTATATACCGTATCTCCCATATGAAACAATGACGTTAAGGTTATTCCAAAAAATGCGGCTGCCCACAGTATCCCGCCCAAGCAAAAAACTTTTTTTATATCCACATGCTTTAACCCAACCATCATCATACCGTATAGGAGCAGTCCTTTCTCCCCCGACATTAAATAGGCGGCAAAAGTCAATGCAATAATCAAAAACATCCATGCCAGCTCTGCGGCGGTATATTTTTCGCTCACAATTTTCAACGCAAGGCAAGCCGCTGCAAAAACCAGCACCAGCTTGAATACCGCCTGTCCGTCATACAGCCCAATGCCTTTTGCAAACAGGAGGGAGCCAAAAAACAGCCAATATAAAATTTCTCCCGCGCGAACGCTCACCTTTTCGGCGTTTTTCATCTGCTTTTCCATACCTTATTTATCATTAATAAACCGATTCTCCCTAAGGCTATACCGCCCGCCCTTCAAAAATTTATGCTTTACCACCCACCAGCCCGGCACCCAGATATATTTATGCATGGCCGGGGAGGCGCTTCCAATCATCCAGCAATTCCTGTCGCAGCTTTTCGTACATTCCCGCACCTGCTGCGCCTGCTGCGAATTCCAAAGCTCGTCCCAGCTCTGCTCCTTTAAGTTCCCCATTACCGCCTTTTTCTCCATGCCGTTGCAGGGAATCACGTCGCAGAATGGGTCTATAAAAAACGCGTTCCGGGACATATCGCAGGGCAATAAGCGCTTGTTTCCGTAAATATAATTAATCAAACCATGGTTAAAGTAAGCGCGGAACCACTTTTTGGGGGATTTGCTTGCAAGCAGCTCGTTAATCAGCTTCTCAAAATTCTCCGCCACCTTCCGCTTGTCCTCTATCTTATTGTCCGTTTTCCTGAAATAAAAGGAATTGTGAAGGGCCGCCGTGGCAAACTCCATTCCCATGTCGTTGGCAATGTGGTAAAGAGGCACCAAGTCCTCGCAATTCATGTCCTGAACCGTCATGCCAAATCCCACGTCGGGATGCCCCATCTCCACCAGCGTCTTTAACGTCTGGTAGCCTCTATTATAGCCGTCGGGAATTCCCCTGATTTTGTCGTTTGTCTCCTTTAATCCCTCAATGCTGATTCTAATTCCCACCTTGGGAAATTCCTTGCAAAGAGCAATAATCCTATCCGTAAAATATCCGTTAGTAGAAATGACAATTCTGTCAGATTTCTTTTCAAGCTCCCTGACAATCTCAGGAATATCCTGACGCACAAAAGGCTCCCCGCCCGTAATATTGGTAAACGCCATCTCTGGAAGCTTTTTAATCTCCTCCAAGGTGATTTCCTCGCTGGGCTTCGTGGGATCCTTAAAACAATCGCACATATTACAGCGGGCGTTACATCTATAGGTTACTATCACCGTCCCGTAAAGAGTTCTCCTGCTCATTTTTTCTCCAAACTTATAAAAATTCTTTTATTTTATTCAGAAGTATATCACAATACCCGGCAACTGTACAGAAAGACACGTTCCGGCAGTTGTCGGCGTAAGCTTTCAGCGCGGCCTTATCCTCCCACAGCTTCTCAACTTCTTTCGTCCAAACCTCCGCATCCCCAGCGGGAAGAAGCTTTCCCGTGACATTCTCCTCAATCAGCTCAGGAATTCCGCCCAACCTGCTCCCAAGCACTGGCGTACCGCACATTTGAGCCTCCATCACGCTAAAGGGACAATTTTCATTACATATAGAGGGAAACAGCGCCAAGCGGGCCTTTGCAATGGTCTGGTACAGCTCCCGCCCCGACAAAAATCCTCTCTCCTTGATGTTTTTCACCTGAGAGACCTTCTCCTTAAGAGGCCCTGTCCCCGCAAACACAAAGGGAATTTCCGGTAGATTTTCACATACCTTTAGCAAGGTCTCCACGCCTTTTTCCTTTGAGTATCTTCCAAAATATAAAATATAATCCTCTTTCTCTACATTATTTGCTATGCCTCCGGCATCCATCTGCACAAAATTGTGAATCGTCACAGCCCGTTTTGCCAAAAGCGGATAGGTTGACAGCTTTTCCCGCAAAAAATCACTGGGGCAAACCAACAAATCAATATAGCGGTAGGCCCTAAGCCATCGGTACAGATATGCCTCCGCCGCCGCTAACGCGCTCCGCGCCGTGGAGTTATGGATACATTTATTTTTAATGCAGTTCCCAAATTTTCCTCCCTCGCAGGCAAAGCAAATTTCTCCGCTTGAGGGAATCGTCATTAAATGATTGGGACACACTAGCTGGCAGTCGTGGGCGGTCATAACTATGGGCAGTTTTTTCCTCTTTTTCTTCCTGTAATTTTTAACCGCGTACAAAACGGAGGGGGTTAGCTGAAAATTAAAATTGTTGAAATGCACCGCGTCCGGGTCAAATCTCTCAAGCACAAAGGTAAGCTTCCGATAAGCTTCCCTTGAGTAAATAATCTGAAAAGGATACTTTATCTGCCTCAAAAGATTTTTCTTCCCCTCGTGAAAATCCATGTTGTCCGTATAGCAGTTCCAGTCGTTTCCCACCGCCCTATCCGGGTGGTCCATACCGAAATACTGAACCTCGTGCCCCAGCTCCTTAAAGCGTTTTCCCACCTGAAAAATATAGGTCTCCGAACCGCCGTTTGCATGGAGAAATTTATTTACGATTAATATTTTCATACAACACCTTTGTCCGCTCTACCATATCGCCCCAATTATATTTACTGCAAATAAAATCCGCGCTCTTTTCTTTATAGTCAGCCGCCGCCTCAGGATGCTCCAAAAGGTAAACAAGTTTTTTTCTTAAATCCTCCACACTGCCTTTTTTAAAGGCCGCCGCTTTGTCCTCCACCACTTCCAAATTCTCCGGTATATCGCTGACAAGGCAGCAATTTCCATAGCTCATGGCCTCTAAAAGCGTGAGGGCCATCCCCTCCACATCGCTGGGAAGCACAAACAGATACGCGTTGGAGTAAAGCTCCTCCAACACCCGCCCCTGCACAAAATTCGTCATAATAATTCTCTCGTCGCTGGCCGTCATCTCCTGTATCTGCTTCATATAGTCAAAGGAGTGGCTGCTGCCCCCTGCAATCACCAGCTTTTTGTCCGTGTGAATCGTCCTGTAGGCTTCTATCAAATAATGAAGTCCCTTTTCCGGCACAAGCCTTGCCAAAAAAAGAAGGTATCCATCCTTCTCCAACCCATACTTTTCCCGGATTTCCTGCGCCCTGCAGATATCCGACCTTGACACCCCATTAGGAATATAATGAGTTTCCCGCCCGTAAACGGTAAGAAAATATTCCTGCAGATTCTTAGATAAGACGATTACCTCGTCCGCGTATTTGGCCGCCATCTTTTCTCCAAGCTTTAAAACCCTGGATGCAAAATTTCCCCACTTGGCCCGCTGCCAGTCAAGGCCATGAATGGTGGCCACCACCTTTACGCCAAGCAGTTTTGGGGCAAGCAGCGTAACGCAGGGTCCCTCCGCATGATAATGAATCACGTCGTACCTGCCAAACAAGGCCCGCAGCGTTGCCAGCACAGAGTACACGATAGCGTTCAGCTTGCCGTTTTCAAAGGTGGGCGTAATAATAATGCGCACGCCCTTGTAATATTTCTTCCGTCCCCCGTCAAAATCCTTGCCGGACACATGATACCCTGAACGGTTGTAAGCCTCCACCTGGTAGCCCTGCGCGGCAAGCCGGGTTGCCAGCTCGTCCACCACCACTTCCACGCCGCCTTCCCTTGAGGGAATCCGCTTATGCCCAATCATTGCAATCTTTATCTTGCCTTTTGCTTTCTCTTTCGCTTTCCTCTTCGCTTCCTTTTCCAGAAGCCTTGTTTCCTTTCCCACGTTCACCAGATAGGAAAAGTTTGTGCCTATATATCTGGGCAGCAGCCTTATAGGATCCTGAAAAATTCTGTACAGCCATTCCAGACACAGCTCCTGCATCCAACTTGGGGCCCTCCGCACCGTGCCCGCAATAAAGTCAAAGGCGGCGCCCACCCCCAGCATAACGCCGTTTACCCTATCCATGTGGGCGTACATCCACTTTTCCTGCTTAGGAGCCCCCAAGGCCACCCATATAAAATCCGGTTTTGTCTCGTTAATCCTCCGCACAATTTCCTTATCCTCCGCTTCCGTTATGGGGCGGAAGGGCGGAGAATACATTCCTGCAATTTGTAAATAAGGATAATCGGCGTGAAGCCTATCCCGAAGCTTGTCCAGCGTTTCCTGCGTTCCGCCGTAAAAATAATGGCGGTATTTCTTTTCTTCCGACAGCTTAAATATCTCAGGCATCACGTCGGGGCCCGGCACCCGCTTTGCCTCCGTATATCCCCTTCTTCTGCTGGTGATAGAAAGCGGTTTCCCGTCCGGCAGGGCCATGGCCGCGCTGTTTTGGATATTTCTGTACTCCTCGTCCCGAAAAGCCATCACTGTCGTGTGTACATTGGAGACGCAAATATACTTTCCCCGAAGCTGCTCTAAATTATCAGAAAGATAAGCCACCGTCCGCCGCATATCCGTAACGCTGATGTTTGTTTTTAATATGGTACAATACTTTTTTTCCGAATAATCCATTAAATTCCCGCTTCCTCTAACAGCCTGTCGGCAATTTGGGCCAGCCCGTAAGTTTCTTTTATCTTTGCGCCGTTTTCTGAAAGTTTTTTTGCAAACTCCGGCTCCCCGGCCACCTTCCGCATAGCCGCCGCCAAAGCCTCCTTATCGCCCACAGGGGTCAAAATTCCGCTGACATTGTTCTCAATATAGGCCCGCGAGCCGCCCACAGGGCAGTCCGTGGAGATAACCGGCAACCCCATGGCAAGGGCCTCTATCATCGAATTAGAAATTCCCTCATAATCCGAGGAGAGCACAAACATGGCGCTGTCCCATATTTCCTCCTTTACCCTTGAGGAAAATCCCCTAAACACTACTTTATCTTCTATCTGAAGGACATGAACCTGCCGGCGCAGCTCCTCCTCCAGCTCCCCAACGCCGAATATGTGAAGCTCATATTCTGGATACTGCTTTAAAAATTCCGCAAAAGCATCTATAAGCAACCTGTGATTTTTCTGCGGCTGAAGTCTGGCTACGGAAACAACCTGTTTTTTCCGTTCGCCCGTAAAAGGCTCCCTGACGCCATCCGGCGCCGGATTGGGAATCACTACCGCCTTTTTCTGGAGGCTTTTTGGAAACAGCCCGCGCATATCCTCCGTCTGCAGCACCAATTTTTCCGCTTTCCTGTAAGCCAGATTGCGAATCAGGGAATGTTCATAGCGGGAAGGGTCGTTGCGCTCCGACACAAGCATCCTGTGAGGTATCCCAAAAGCCGCCACAGCCGAAAAAACGGCTCCCATAGCGCTGAAAGCAAATAGATAGCAGCCCTTGTTCTCCTTGTAAAACCGCCGCATTTCCCCAATCCTCTTTATCCGAACTGACAGCTTTCCCCCGGAGGTCTTACCCGCCACAAAAATTTCCACCCGCTTATCTAAAGGATATTCCGTGTGATTTCCAGCAAACAAAAGCACCGCCACGGGATAACCTCTTTTTACAAATTCATTGGAAAGCAGGGCCACCACCCGCTCCGTACCGCCTCCCGCCATATCCGGCAGGACAAACACTATTTTCGTCATTTGCCAAGCTGCCCTCCCACGCGGTTAAACTGCTCCGCCAGATATTGATTGCTCAGTTTTTCTCTGTAATTTATACAATTTATAACATACTTTCCGTTATTTTGGCAAATTTCTTCCAGCTCTTTTACGCTCCACCCGTTCTTTACTATACCCAGTTTTTCCTTTTTAATATAAGAAGCGTTAAAGGGAACCTCCGTCGTCAAAACAGGCGTCCCCGCCGCAATGCTCTCCACAATGGATACCATACTGTTGTCTTTGCTGGTGTTTACAAGCAGCGCATAGGCTTTTGCCAGTATCGGCATCAGCTTTTCATGGTTCAGCTTTCCCAAAAATAAAACACTGTCCTCAAGCCCCAAATCTTTTACCTGACCTTCCAGCTTTTCCCGCAAGATACCGTCCCCAATAATTTGCAGCCGCCAGCCGCCCTTTCCCGTCTCCTGCAAAAATGCCGCAAAGCAGTCTATGATGCCGTCGATATGTTTTCTCTCAATCAACTGCGAAAGCACTACAAAATGTTTTTCCTTTTCTCTGCTGCAGGCAATCTTGTCCAAATCCACCCCGTGGTCAATTCTCACCGGCAAAACCCTGTTGCAGAACTGCCCGATAAACCTTGCCGCCTGCTCGGACCGGGGAATCACCGGAATATTTCTCATAAATAATCTTGCTACCACATGATACCAAAACTTGGAGGGCAGCTTCTTCAATAGATTATTATGCGCGCCAAGCTCATGCCAGATAATCAGCTTTTCCCCCGCATGAACAGCCGCCGACAGGGTCAGCATGGAAAAGACCTCGCTGCTGATAATGTAATCATACTCCTGTTTATGCTTTTTTAGATAACCGCCAAGCCCCCCTAGCAGGGGAAGGCACCGAGGCTTCCATATGGCGGCGCATTTGCAGGGAAACCACAAAATTGGAAAAGGATATTCCTCCTCGCAGACAGGCCTATAGGGCTCCGCCGCCGCCAGCGTCACTTCGTCGCCGTTTTTGACAAATCCCATGCACAGCGCGTAAATCATAGTGTCCTTTATGGACGCCACTTTCGGGATACTATCCGTCTCCGAGGTATATAAAATAGGATTTAAGATTAATACTTTCATACTTTTTCCCTTATCAGCCCCGGCATCTGCCACCAATAACACTCCCTATCAGAGCGCACATGAAACATCTCGTTCCAGTAAGCGCCCATTAAAAAGAATACGTAATTTCTGGCAAGGTACACCGATATCCCATGAGCTTCCGAAAAGGAATACACCGCAAAAGCCGTTATCATGACAAAGGCCATGTACTCCTTCCGCTTTGCACAGTACCACATCAAAATCAGCATCACACCAATAAAAATTACCGCTGGAATAATTCCATACCAGTAAATCAATCTAATCCAGCCAAAGTCAAAATAATAATTGTTTGCCGGTTCCGAAAACAAGCTCCAAGTCTGCGGCGTCCCCTCCCATCTCTCGGTGCCTACCAGACTGTGAATCCTGCCCGTCAGCGCATCGTCCAACCTCAAAAAAATCTCGGTAACCTCCGACCAATCCCAATGCCAATGGAAATAATACACTCTGTACGCGTTCGCCGCAATCACCTCAGAAAATACAATGACAAAAACGGTCAGTAAGCCGCCGCAAACGCAACACAGCTTTCTAAAAATATCGTTCTTCACCAACGCCAAAATCCCCGCGTACACAATAGCAAAGACCGCCACCAGCAGACTTGTCTTTGAATCCGTCAGATAAAAGAAAAACCCGTTTACCGCTAAGAGGCACAGGTATCCATACCACTTTAATTTTTCCCCGTACAAATACAAGAAAAGCACGGTAAGCGCCCAAACCATGCACTGCAGAGCGTTTGGATGCCCAAGACCCAGCATGTACCTTGTCTCCTCGCTCCCTCTGCCATAATCCATGGTAAGGCTTGCCGCCCCATAAATCCCTGTAAGGGAAAGCATAACAAGCACAGCGCAGCCTGACAGCGTCAAATAAAACACCAGCTTCAAGCATCTTTTTATATCAACATTCTTACAGGCCGCCGCAAACATCACCAGCCTTAAAATCTCATTTCTTCCCGTTACAAAATAAGAAATGAGCCCCAACGCGCCAAAAGCAATAATTGTCACATATTCTTTAAGAGAATATTTTGTCAAAAGCACTTTTACCGCAAACAAAAGGAAGGTGAACTGAAATAATCTCCCCTCTATAGGATTAATATACTCGCTCTTATCAATCAGCACCATCAGCACTTCGATGACAACCCCGGCATAAAAACTGCCATATGCAATTTTTGAATATTGTTCCTCTCTTTTACCGTCCATCACATCTCTTTTCCTTCCGGGCTCACAAACCGCCATCCCCGCCAGAGCTCCTCCATTTCTTCCTTATGGAAAATCTGGGAATTTTTGTGAATGGTGGGCCTGATTGTAATTTTCCCCTCGTTTCTGTTTAGCCTTGCGCCCCAAAAGCTGAAGGTGGAGTTGGCGCAGATATTGTGCTTGCAATTGCTCATAAGCCACATATCATAAAAATTATCCCTGCCGTGGTTGATATCTACAACCGTGTATTCCTCCCCTTGAAATTTCTTCTGAATATAGGGAACGTCGTCGGAAAAAAGGTAAAAACGGGCGTTCTCCTCCTTTTCCTTTATTAGCTCTATAGCCTTTTTATAATACGCCTCCGTACAGATATTGGCAAACATTTCCGCATTTTCCGCGTTTAAATAATCTCCCCGCCTTATATGGACGCTGACGGAAGCGCAGTTTTGCATCTCCCTTGCCATCTGCCCGTTTAAGGGATTGCCGCTTTTGGGAAACTGAATTTTCTCCCGCAAATCGTACAAAATGTCGCCGTAATACTTCTCGCAGGCAAAATAACCGCTTAAGTACATATCCTCAAATTCAAACAGCTCCGGGTGGTACATTTTGCTTTCATGAAATCGCCGCACCGTGAAGGGCAATAATTTCCTCCGGAGCTTACCGGAAGCACCTTCAGAGCCAATCAGCCTTATTTTTTCCTCCTCCGTACACGTTTTATATACCAGCCTGTCAAAATAATCAAGCTCCAGTTTGCGCTCCGTAACCATACCGCCGCGGCTGTTTTTTCCCCCTTGGTTAAACCACGACACATCCAGCCTTGCCTCTTTTCCCAGACGCACAAATTTTCTGTATAATGCATATTGCTGTAGCTGATTGCCCAGCCCTCCGGCCACTTGTATAATAATCATATTTCTCCTCATTTCCAGTCAAGCCCCACCGCTAGCAGCCGCTTGGCCCTCTGCTGGCGGGAATCAAGCTCACGTATGCCGCGCAAAGCCCTGCTCTTCCTCCGTAAGCGCAAACAACGACAGCGACGGCCCTAAAGACCATGGATAAGCGCCGTAAATTTGCGGATACTGGGAAAAGCCCTGACACTCCGCAAGGCAGTTCCCGATTTTTCCGTCCTTCACGGAATTCCAGAGAGCCTCCCTGCCCCGCATCATTCTTGACTTGTGAATCCTTATCAGCACGCCGGTATTTAAAGACAGCGCAATGGCATATAAAATCATGGCCGTTGCCGAGGTGTCTATAGGGCCTTCCTTCGCGCCAAGCTGCCAGTTGTAAAAGCCGCTTTCCAATTGGTATGCCTCCACCTTATCTACCAGACGCCTATAGGCCTGCTTTACCTCCTCATAGCCTGCATCCGCCGGTTCCATACAGGCAAGGCTTTCCGCCATGCCAATCATAAGCCAGCCTACTGCCCTTCCCCAGCCGATAATGCCGTATTTTATCCTGCTTTCATATTGATACCCATGATAGGGAAGGCCCGTCCTGCCGTCCATGGCAAACTCAAAAAAATTTTGAATCTGGGAAACCGCCAGGCTGACGGCCTGCTTATCCCCGTATGTTTTTCCATATTTACACAAGAAAGGACAGATCAAACCAATCCCATCTGCAAACACATATTGGCTGGGCTGGGCCGGACGGTAATAAAAGCTCCCGGCTCCATCCCTTTCATGCTGATAAAGATACTGCGCAATTTTCTCCGCCGCCTGTCTATATTTTTCATCTTTCACATACTGGTGCAGCTCTATCAGGGCTATGCCGCTGAAAGCGTCGTCCAGATAATACATTTTGCACCCTTTTTGAATCCAATTATCGCAGTATTTTTTTAAGCAGTTTAATATCTCTTCGGCCTCGTCGGAATTCTTATGCCCTGCGTAGTAATCCGCAAGCCCCTTTGCCAGCAGTCCGTTCGGCCAGTTAAACTTGTCGGAAGGCGCCACGCTTTGTCCCATAAGCGCTCTTATCCGCCGTTTTATCTTGTACCCTGCACTCCATTCGGGATAAGTTAAAAGTTCCCTCTCCGCTTCCCTTACCATCTCCAGCATACGTTTCCTCCTTCCGTCTTCCTGCCGATACTTTAGCTTTTTACCGCTGACAATCGTTTATTCTTCTCCGTAAAGCTCCATCCATTTAGGACGCTCCATTGCAACCACACTGTCTTTCCCGTAAAACCCTGCCGTTACCGTGTTTGTCCAAGCGCTTACATCCTCCGTAACCGGCATCTGCATTAAGGGCCCTTGCACGTCATTGATAAAGGGCACCACTACATTTTCTACCTCTTCCTCCTCCATAAGACGGGTCTGCAGTTCCATTTGCTCCCTGTAATCCCCCGCTTCCCCGCTGACAATATAGCGCAGGCAGATATAGGAGGTGCTGGTTTTTATATTACTTCTAAAAACTGCCACGAGGACCAAAGAAAGGAACAAGCCGCAAATCAAACTGCTTTTCCATAGCGTCTTCACCGCCGCTTCTCCCCCTTTGTTTCTTGCAAGCTTCACCAAATTCCCCGCTATTATCAGCAACATTCCAGAGGCCGTCAGCAAAAACATCTGAAAATTCATATTGTACACGCCCCCGGAAACATCTACCCCCGCGTAAATTGCCGGCGCCTGCATAGCGCTGTAAAGGCAGAACAGCATGGCAGAAAGTATAAGGGAATACCTGAAATTGACAACTTCTTTTTTATTGCAAAAAATCACAACAAAAATAACAAACAATAAAATTAATCCTGCAAAAATAAGCGGCCTTTCCTGCAGATACATCTTTAAGTCTTTAAGTCCATACACAAAGGATTTGGCAATCGTCTCCGCTCCCTTGCTCACGGAAAATCCAAATTCTTCCCCGCCCCGTACTTTGTTTCCCGGCGCTTTCATACTGATAATCAGCCCTATAAGCTCCATACACACAGGGATAAGCAAGGTCAAAATCCGTTTTTCTTTTTTTAAAAACCAAACGGCCGCAATCGTATAACACGCCGCTATCAAGGCAAACAGAGCCGCCTGATAATTGGAGCCGCCAAGCAGCGTCATAAAAACTGCAATACCGATAAACGTACTCTTTTTATAAGTTTTGCCATACCTTATCAGCCACACCGCCGCTATCTGGCACATAGCAAATGGCAGCATATAATGGGCGCAGCCGTTAAACCAATAGATAGCGGATTTTGTGCTGGGAATAAATTCTATATTGATTATCAAAAACCATACGGAAATCAACAGATATTCCCATTTATTTAACCCTAAGCTTTTACATAAAATCTCATAAAAAAGATAAAACGTGCTCCCTATCCACAAAAACAGCATTAAAAACGCCACCAAAACATACGCCTTGTCGCTGAATACCTCCGGCTGCAGGGAAAACACAAGTACGCTGAACCAGGTGCCCTGCCATCCTGAATAGTACTGCTTAATCGTCTGGCCTATGGCTCTGCCCAAAGCCGCAAACGAATGGCTGCTCACCCACGCGCCCCTTGTATAAATTCCATATCCATAATCGTCCCCGGACGCCCTATTTATGAAAGAAAGATAAAAAACAGGCAGCATTAAAAGGAAAAAAATTATTATGCTCACCACAGTGATTTTTTTTAGCTTCATAACAGCGTATTTTTTCCTCCTTCCGTCCTCCCTGCCAATACTACTCTTTCGGCCTTCCTGTTTTCTTATCTTCCTACTTCCTTCTTTTCCCCGTCATCTTCCCCCGCACCAGCCCGGCCAGATACCCAAACTCCTCCGTCCGGCCAAACAGCACTAGAAAGCTTCCGTTAAACACCACGCAGATAATCACAAACATGACCGCAAAGGTGCCAATCGTCACCTGCGGCATCACCAGTCCCTTAATCCCCAAAAGCAGTCCGAAATTCGCAAGCACTGCCAGCAGGTATTTCAACGAATCCGCAAAATACCCTTTTACCGGCTGGCTTAAAATCACCCGGTAAATGATAACGGGCTTCGTTATATTGGCGATAAGGCCCGACACGATGGTTCCGACATAGACCCCCGCAAGCCCTATCCTCTGCACCAGCACAATGGAAATCACCAAATTTACCGCTCCTTGTATCAACGCTAAATACTTATCCTGCTCGAACACCCCCGCCGCCGTCTTAAAATTAGATAGTACAATTCTATCACCTTTAAAATAATAATCAACCAAAATGCACATCACCACGGAAAAGGCAAGAGTTTTTCCCGTATCCCCAAGCCACAGCCCCACAAAAGGCGTAAGCAGCATGGAAAATCCCACGGCGGTAAACCCATAAATCCAGCAGGCGGCAAAGCGGTACACCTTAAAAATTTGGTACTGCTTTTCCTTTGTCTCCGTGGCAAACAAATTCCCAAAGCTAGACAACACGGAATTAAAGACGATATTCACCACGTTTGCAATGGAGTTCAAAACCAAATTATAATTATCCACAAAGCCGCTCAAGGTAACGTTGATAAACCCCGAAATAATCATGCTGTCCGTCTGCAGCCTTGCCACATCGCCGATTTTGTGAAACATCAACGCCTTTGTCTTTGTTACAATCTCTCCCGTCTCCTCCCCTGAAAGCTTTTCCACATTTTTTTCCCTCAGGTAAGGATACCGCTTATCAAGATAAATACTCACAAAAATTTTTTGTATCAGCTCCACGGCCGCGGCGGTCAGAAGATACGCGTAATAATTGCCGGTCAGCAGAATCACGGCAATCTGCAAAACCACCGTAATCATTTTTGTTACCGTTAAAATATTGGTCTGAATATAATTCTTCTGCTCGGCGTTCACTAAACTGTACTTGTACGCCACAAAATACGTGCTCACCGTATTAAACAGGAAAATAAAATAATACAGCGTCAAATCCCGCGTACTGACACCCTTCGGCTGGTTCACCAGATAGGGCAGAAAAGGGGATACGGCCAGCCCAATCACCGCAATCACAATTCCAATCACGCTGTACGCTTTTTTGTACAGGCTCATGTAGGACTTTACCTTTTCAATATTTCCTTGGGCAACAGGCTTATACAGGCTGTAATTCATCGCCGTGCCCACGCCAAGCTCCGCCATGGAAAGCACCGAAAGGATATTGGCGTACAGGCCGTTGACCCCGTTTAAGGTGTCCCCTAAATGGCTGATAAAGATGGTCCTCAGCACAAAATTAAGAATCTGGGTCACCAGATTCCCCACCTGCCCAAATACTATATTTTTTGCCGCCGACTGAACTCTTCCCATAACCTGTCTACTTCTTTCCCTGTCTCAAGCGCCTGTTTTTGATAACCGGGCATCACTTCCGCCAATTTTTCCCTCACACTCTCCTCGTGAGATAAAAGCCACTCAAAGCCTTTTGTCAAATCACTTTTATCCCGAAGGCTTTGCACCGGAAGCACATAATGCTCCTCCGTTCCAAACAAATCCCGCGCGATTCCCCTTGCCTTCACGGAGTAGCCCACTACCAAGGTGGGCACGCCCGAAGAGTAGGACGCAATAGTTGCATGGGTTCTTGCCCCCACAAAAAACCGGCAGCAGCCGATAAAGCCTTTCAGCTCCTGACAGCTCCCGTCCCCCAATTCCACCACCCGCCCCGTATCGGCAAAGGCTTCATACAAGGTATGCACCGGCTTCCTGTCATCGTTCCTGTCCCAGATTACGTGAGGAATCAGTGCAATCTGCATATCCGTATTGTGAATAATATAACGAATCAATTCCCTATAATTTCCCATGGTAATGCCGGGACGGCTTTCACTGTCCTGAATCATGGGGCTTACGTTTATGCCCACGGTATTTCCTTCCGCAAATCCCTTTGGAAGAGGCAGCTTTTTAGCCGCAAGGGTAAAGGCCGGATCCGGGAAACAAAAAATTTCCGGCTTTTGGGGAAAAGCTTCCTTCAACGCCTTGTAGGTGATGCTCTCTCTTGCAATGATAGTATGATAGCTTCCCAAATCCTTTAAAATTTCTTCCCGCTTTAGCTGCTCCGGCTCAATGGAGCAGCCTATAAGCGCCGTCTCCGTTCCCTTTTGATGAAAGGCCCCGTTTGCCAGACGAAGGTCGCTTAACATATTTTCATAACAATAATTATCCCCTCCTATAGATATGGCAAGGCACGGCGTTTTTCCCTTAAAAATATCCCCGTAGCGGTATCGGATAAAGCTTTCCTTATCCCCCGTCAATTTCCGATAAATATAGTACAGCACATGGGCCGCCCTGTGCCGCTCGAAACGCCGTTCGCTCCTAATTTCACATAAATCCTTTAAGGAGTACCTCTCGTCCTCCTCCCCATAGTAGCTCACCAGCAAAACCTTTTCCTTTATCATGCCGCAAAGACTGTTCACAATGGCCTCGCAGCCATGGTTGCCGCTGCCCGCGTGCATGTATACCACCAATTTATCCGATTTCATACGCTTCCCTCGTCCGCTTTCCCGTCCACATTTCCAACCTATTTGCCATTTTATATTTCCTGTTTTCTATTTCCCATTTTATATTTACTATTTTATATTCACTATTTTACATTTACTATTTGGCCTTTACCGCTTTTTATATTTTCTGAAATGATACAGCAGAAGATAAAGCCCCGGTGTCGCCAAAAATAGCTGGGATTTAAACTGATAGCCCTTGGAAAGCCCCTGATACGCGTTCCACACCTGCATTTCCTGTTTCAGCTTCTCATGGCAAAGCTGTATATACTCCCTCTGCTTTCTTCTCTCCGCGCCGGGCAGCATTGCCAGCTTCCCCACCGTCAGCATGATTCCCACAATGAGAAGGGAGGTCGCCTGCGCCTCAAGGGTCTTGTCCATCTTAAGGATTTCCTCCCGCGCCTGCTCCCAGCAGGTAATCTGGTCCATATACTTTGGCGTAAATTCCCTGTTCATGGCCCCCGCAGGGTTTTGATAATATCCGTATCCCGGATAATCCGTCTCCGCAACGCCCCGCAGGTAGGGAAGCAAATGCAGCAAAAACAGCATATCCTCCCCGATGGTTAAGCCGCTTTCAAAGCGCAGATTCCCCACGGTGGAACGCCGGTACAGCTTGCTCCAGCACCTGCTGTTTCCCTTTAAAAGCTGCTGCCGCAGATACTCGGAGGGCTTGTACTTGTCCGCCTTGTGAATCCGGTATCTGTCCGCAAGGAACTGTTCCCACTGTTCCGAGGTCTCCCATGTAAAAAAGCCGCAGCCCGCCACGTCCTGCCCGGTTGCCATAATGCAGTCATACAGAACCTGAATCATTTTAGGCCGCAGCCTGTCGTCCGCATCCACAAAGGTAATAAAAATCCCTTTTGACGCTTCAATCCCCGCGTTTCTGGCGGCGGAAACCCCCTCGTCCTCCATGGTAATCACATGGATATTTTCATAGGCCTCCCGCAGCTTCACGCAGATTGCCGCCGTATCGTCAGTGGAGCCGTCGTTGATGATAATGATTTCCAGATTTTCATAGGTCTGCTTTTCGATGCTGTCAATGCAGCTTTCCAAGCAGTCTTGCCCGTTAAAAACCGGAACAATCACGCTGATTAACGGTTTTTCCTTCTCGTCCCGATTCATTCCGGTCTCCTTTCCTTGTTTATTTGAACCTGCACGGGTCTGCGCATAACAAAAAGCCGATTGCTTCGCTCCGCTCTCGCAATCGCCGCCCGTATTCGCAATCCGGGCTATCGCCCTTCTTGCTCATACAGCCTTGCCCGGCCAATGGCCAAGTGCCTGTGCAAGCAAGCTTGCACATTCACTTGGCCGCTGTCCGGGGCTTTTTGTAGTACAGTATCATCGCCAGCCGAAGCAGGCGCACGGTAATCTCATTTGGGCTTTTTAGGGTTAAATAGAGCAGTTTGTTGGAGCTGTCCTTCACCTTCACCGGAGCTCTCTTAACAAGCTCCCGGACTTCCCTTGCTTTGCAGAGGGCAAAAATATTTTCCCGGTAGCCCTTTGGGTTGCCTCTAGCTTCGTTTTTTAACGCTAAAAACAGGGTAAGAACATACTCCCGCTCCACCTGCCCGCGCATTTTCTGCCGTTCCTCTCCCTCAAATTTATCATCTACAATCTGAAAAAGAATCCCCATTAAAAACTGGATATTTTTATATAAATCTTTATCGTACTTGTGAACCATGGACTCTGTCACATACCGGTAGTGGTAATACGCCTTGTCCACAGCTACCAGTCTGTGGCAGTCTATGAGCGACGGCACCATTATCGTCATGTCCTCGCCTATCAAAGCTTTTTCATCGCTGTACTTCATATTATCCTCAAGCAGCCCGCGGCTGATGAGCTTCATGCATCTTGACACCGCTACGCATCGATGCTCCCGCCCAAGCAGGTTGGGAATCACCTGTTTCTTTATCGCTTCCCTGTCATACTCCCCTGCGGGAAGCTCCTGCCGTACCTGCTGCCCGCCCCTTTCCCGCTCGATAATATAATTGCTGGCAATGATTTCCTTTGGATTTCCTGAAAGATAAACCGCCATCTCCTCTATCATGCATAAATCAACCCAATCATCGCTGTCCACAAAGCTTATGTATTCCCCGCTGCTTTCCCCGACGCCCCTTTTCCATGCGGAGACAAGCCCCCCGTTTTCCTTATGGACAACCCGGAGCTTTTTATTTTTTTCCGCAAGCTCGTCGCAGAGCCGCCCGCTTCCGTCCCTTGAGCCGTCGTCTATGAGCAGAATCTCCAAATTTTCATAATTCTGACGAAGCAATGTATCCACGCAGCGCTCTAAATATTGTTCTGCGTTGTAAACTGGAACAATGATGCTGATTTTATATTTTTCCATGCTAATCTCCATGCCTGACAGCCAAAACCTCCGCGCCTCATGACGGTCTTCCTGCCAATATAGGTTTTACTTGGACCCCCGCCCCGCAAGCACCACCCACACCGTGCGAAGCAGAATCTTCACGTCAAGGGTTAGGGACCAACTGTCTATATAATCAAGGTCGTACTTCACCACATCGTCAAAGTCCTCAATCTCGCTGCGCCCGCTGACCTGCCACAAGCCCGTAAGCCCCGGCGTCATGCTGATGCGCCTTCTGTAGTACTGGTTATACTTCTCGAACTCATCCGCCGTGGGCGGCCGGGTTCCTACCAAACTCATGTCCCCTTTCACCACGTTAAAAAACTGCGGAAGCTCGTCGATGCTTGTCTTTCGGATAAACTTGCCCACCTTTGTAATCCGGGGGTCGTTTTCTATCTTAAACATAAGCCCCTGTATTTCATTTTGCTTTTCCAGCTCTTTTTTCCGCTCCTCCGCATCCACATACATGGAACGGAATTTATAAATCTTAAACCGCCTGCCGTTGCGGCCTATCCTTATCTGGGAAAACATCACAGGGCCCGGCGAATCCAGCTTGATTGCCAGCGCCACAAAGGGGAAAAACACCAGCGTAATTACAAGCCCCACCAGACCGCCCGCAATGTCCATCACTCTCTTAATCAACAGCCTCTTATAGCTGCTCTGGAATCTGGTGTAAGTGATGACCGAATAGCCGCCAAAGCTTTCTATCTTGCTCCTCTCAGGCCGGGTGCCGGGAAGCTCAAGGCAGTAATGACAGTCTACCCCCATCTCGTCAAACCCATTCAATATCCTTTGAATCTGCTTCTGCTTTAATTCCGGCGCATAGATAAAGGCTTCGTCAAGGGCCATCAAAGTCACCTTTTCCATAAAGTCCCCGCCTATCGTCATCACCGGAATCCCGTCCACTTCCCTATTTTTTTGAAAAGCTTTACTGTCCCCGCCGCTTTCCTTCTCCTCCATACGCTCCTGCGGACACGCAATCGCCACAATCTGATAATTAATGTCCAGCGTATCCTGAAGCCGTTCAAGCACCTGGTCCGCCATTGCCTTTTGAGTAATCACCAGCACCTTTATTCTGGACATCTCGGAGCGGTAATGTATTTGAAGGCCCTTTTTTATAAAAAGGTGCAGGGCCAGCGTCAACAGCACGTTGATGATGGGAAAATAAATCATCACCAGACGGGAAAACACATCCGCCCACTTGAGGAAGTACATAATCATCTGCACTACCAAAAGCATAATCACATGATATTTTAGTATCTCATAAATTTCTTTGTTCAGGCTTCTTTTTAAAAAATTTCTGTTCCAGTCGATAAAAAAGGTGTAGACCGTACAGAACAAAAGCAAAACCAAACAAACCTGAAAGTGGATTCCCTTATCCCCCATATCCCTAAAATTTCCAAATCGGATATAGGTTGCAAGGATAAATGAAATTCCAATCGCCACCAAATCGGCAAACCAAAGGCCATAAACCTCAACAATTTTATTTTTCTGATTCATTATCCCTTGCCTTTCAATATCCGCTTCAGCCTCCGCAGCGCCTTTCGGAAAAAACGCCGGAAGGGCATAGAAATTTTCGTATAAATCCGCCTGCTCCGGGATACCGGCGGCATAATCAAATAGCTGTATTCGTCCAAATGGGAAAGCAAATATTCCGGGTAGCTTTCATCCACCTCCACGCGCTCAAACCGCGCCTGCCTGCCAAAAATATCCTGCCCCAGTATCAGCCTGTCCTCAGCTTCCTTTAAGGTATCCTGATTGTTGTACTCCTGATGGGCCGCCGCCACTACCTTCGTGCCGATTCTTTTGGACACGTCCCTCTCCTTACTGCTCCCCATATATCCAAAATGCCAGCCGCCGTCCGCCACCCGCACCGCGTTCGCCGCCGTCACGGACGCCTCGCGGAGCTCAATAATTCCGTTGTCCGGGATGCTCTTTTTCCCAAAAACCTTGGTGCCAAGCCACAGCCTCCTCTCTACCCCCGGAAATTCCCCGGTAATGGAAAGCAGATTTCCCGACATTTCCTCCATATTAAGATAACAGTAAAACATTCTCTGGGCCAAATGGTAAACCTTGCTGGAATCAAAGTTCTCTATCACCTGCATCAAGGTCTTTGGATTGGGTATCTCGTCCACGTCGCTCAACAAAATTATATCCTCCTCCGTGGCATCTATAAGCCCCTTTACCAAAGCGTTTTTCTGAAACTTATCCCGCAAATGGGTGGTGGTATTCACAGGGGAATTGTCCACCACGATATATTTAATCTTTGGTAAAAATTCCCGGAACATCTCCCGATTCTTTTCAAAGCACAGCTCCTTGGGCTCCCCGGAAAAGGTCACTGTGGCCTCCTCTATGATAAATTTATCCACAATGGGCGCTAAAATATGGAGCCTCAGCCTTAAGATATCCAGTTCATTAAAAAAAGGAATACAATCATATACCATCTTTTCCGCCTTTCCAGCAGCAATTCTATCTTAAGCTTTTCCGCCGTCCTTTTCTCCCCGTCCCGCGAGACGCCGCCAGAAAAGAAAGGGCCTTACTATATCCTTAAATTTTAACCATCTTTTGGTCCATGGATTCTCAAACTTAGGGTAGGCCTCGTTTCTCCCCCACCACTTATGGAAAATAAAAGGGGCGTCCACCTCCAAAACCTCAGGCACGGGATGCTCATGTCCAAAATACTTTGCCGCCTCCACCGGCGCGATAGTCATCCCCGCCTCCTCGATTTTGTGCTTATTCATGCAGCATAAAAAAATATCTTCATTGTAAAAGCCGTCCTCATCCTTTTCCCATTTTAAATTAGCTTTTGCCGGAAAATCCAACAGCCGCTTGCTGCGCAGGGACACACTGTTTCCCACCCTGCACAAATTCCCGTAAATATCATGATAGCAGTGCCGCTTCCCCGGCGCGGGAATCGGCCAAGGAGAACCGATATAGTCATAGTTTAAAAACTCCTCCCGCCATTTTTCGGGGTGCACCACAAACCCGTCATAGTGTATGAGCAGCACATAATCCGTCTGAATGTACTTCCCCAGCTCATAGACCGTTTTATAGTTAAAGGCGTCGATATCCGTAAGCTTCGAGGTGTGCTTATAGGTAATCGTCTTGGGGAGACTTAAGGGTTTTCTGTGGGTAATCAATACCACTTCGCCAAACTCAATCCCCCGCATACTGTACTCTAACGCCTTAATGGTCTCATAAATTTTTACGCTTGTTATGGCCGCCAGCGTCACCTCCGGCAGCTGAAGCTTTCCGTCCCGCCATCTGCCTGCATTATCCATAAACGGCCCCCGTTTTCTTTTTGATTCTCCTCATCAGGGCGCGCCACACTTTTTTCATGTAGAACCACCCGTACACGCATTTCCTTCTGATATTCTGATAAAACAGGCCCGCCTTCCCCGGCCTTAAGTTTTTCCTTGCGTATTTGCGGGAACGAGCCTTATACGCCGCCAGCTCCTCCCTGCACTCTTTAGCGCTAAACAGCCTGCCTTTTCTGTCCATATAGTGAAATAAGCTGTAAATATTCTGCTCCGAAGCCCAATAGCCGTCGGAAACGTTGTGCCTTGCCCAGTACTTAGGGGCAATGGCAAACTTAAGGACGTCGCTGGTATGGGCGGGCAGACAGGCAAAGGAAGAGTTGGATAAAAGCAGATAATAGGCGTTTTTTAAGGTCACATAATCCTTTCCAATATCAAAATGGTGCGCCGGTATTCCGGGAAGCACCTTCCCAGCCGCCTCCACGTCGTCGGTGACAATCATAAACTCCATATCCGGCCTGATTTTCCGCATTTCTTTGATGCCGTGAATCCAGTATTTTCTATCAATAAAAAGCTCCGGGCTTCCCGTGTACTCGCCCCCGCGCATATTGATGATGCACAAATTTTCCCTGCTGTACTCCCTGCTGTCATACTCCGGCTTCACCTTAAGCCACTGCTTTACCTTGTCCAAATGCCCTATAAAATAGGACTCATCCTGCATATTCCCGTAAATCAGCGTGTTGTCCTCCACATGGCAAATCCCCTTGTCGGCGCCGGCAATGTAGCAGCCGTGGTTCATATCATGCTTGGAATTTCCTATATACAGACGCTCCTCGGCGTCCTGATAAACCTGAAAGCTTTTCTTCTCCTCCTCAGAAATGGCATGTCCCAAATCTACATCCATAAAGTACATGCCCCGGCTGCTGTGAATATTCACGGCAAAGCGTTCCTGCCCGGCCGTCCCAAACTCGTAGCCGTTTTCCTCCGCTACCACTCTGGCCGTAACATAGCAGAACAACTGATTTCCCAGCCCCTGCCCGTTAATAAATTCCGTTCCTACCATCGTCTCTCCTATCTTAAAGTGGTCTCCGCCAGATGGGCGTTTTCCACCTTATAAATAATATCACATTTTTCAATGGTATTTAATCTATGCGCAATGATAATCATGGTTTTTTTTCCGTGGAAGCTGTTGACCGCCTCCATCACCGCCGCCTCCGTATCGTTGTCCAAAGCGGAGGTGGCCTCGTCGAACACCAAAATTTCAGGGTCGTTGTAGAGAGCCCTTGCAATGCCGATGCGCTGCCGCTGACCTCCCGAAAGGCGCACTCCCCTATCTCCAATGGTGGTGTCAAGCCCCTCCGGCAGCTCCTCTATAAACTCCTTTAGCTGAGCTTCCTCCAGCACTTCCCATATTCTCTTGTCGTCAATCTTATCGGCGTCGATTCCAAAGGCAATGTTGTCCCTGATTGACTCGTCAATCAAATAAATTGCCTGCGGAATATAGCCCACCTGAGCCAGCCATGACTCATAATTTTTAAAAATATTGACGCCGTCGCAGGTAATTTCTCCCTCCTGCGCGTGCAAAAGCCCTAAAAGCACGTCCACAATAGTCGATTTCCCCGCGCCGGATGCTCCGATAATCCCTACCGACTTCCCCTTAGGCACCTCCATGTGGGCGTCCTTAAAAATATATTTGTCGGAATCCGGGTAGTGAAAGCTAATGTGGTTTAGCTCGATTTTATCCTCAAGCTTTAGCTTTTCCACCTGCGAGTTGGCCCTGCGCTCCGCCAGCATAGCGTCCGTTTTCATACCCTCCTGAAGATTTTCATAGACAAAATCAAGGCTGGGCTGGGTGTAGGCAATCTCCGTAATATAGGTATTGATGCGGTTGACGCTGGGCAGAACCCTGATTGCCGCCACGCCAAAGGCCGCTATGGTCGTCATAATAGCCCCCACTTCCCCGCCTCCGTTAATGTAAACCGTAATAAACAGGAGAACGCTGACGATAAACACCGTCTCGATAAGCAGCCTTGGGGTATTGTTCAAAACCGCGTAATTTCTTGCCACGTCGGCTCCCACCTTGCCAGTCTCATAGTAATTCCTCACAAAAAACTCTTCCCGGTTCAGCACCTTCACGTCCTTGAGGCCGTAGGTTGCCTGAATCCTCCACTTGGCAATCCGGGACTGTATGGCCTGATTTTTGGCCCCGATTTTATTCAGCTTCGGCTTTAGCACCTTGATAATTAACAGCGTCATAAGGCCGAAAATGGCGATGATAAACAGCGTCATGACAACGTCCTGCCACAAAAGCACCATAAAAATCAAAAAGGACACCACTACCTCGCTGGCAAGCTGCAGCATAGCCAAAATCAGCGAAAAGGTTTGAGGAATATCGCTGTCCGTGATGCGGAACACCGTAGGGATATCCGCGCCGAGATACTTTTCATAGGGCCTGTTTAAAAATTCCGCCATCACCCGGCTTATCATCCTGTTTCTGTTCCGGGTGATAAAGGAATTCTGCCTATAAATCAAAAACAGGATATACAAATTTTTAATCACATAAATTGCCATAAGCCCTATGAGCAGTCCCATGGTAACCTGCCCCATGCTCTCGATGTGCATGGCATTGCAGATTTTTTGCAAAAAATCATACTTTTCAATATATTCCTGCAGCTTCTCCGGCATCAAAAGGGCGTTCACCAGCGGAATCATAGCCCCCACTCCCAAGGTCTCCAAAAGGCCTCCAAAAAAAATCATCACGCCGAGAACCAACAGTTGAATTTTTTGTTTCCGGTCAAATATATAACTGATTTTGGCAAGTAAGCTTACTTTTTTCATGAAACTCCTTTACGCGTAAAACTCTCTCTATGCTGCTTTAAGGGCACCACAAACCTATCGTACCCCTTAACTATCCAGTAATATCCCGACGGCCACATAAGCGCAAGCCTCATTCTTGCCTTATCCCCCGCCGTGACAAACTCTTCCTCGTAAAGCCTTTTAATTTCTTTTTTCTCTCCCCGCAGCAGTCCAATCAGCTCCCGGCCCGCCGCTTTCATTTTCCTGTCTCTGAAATCCACATAGTAAAACAGCATCGTCCGGTAAAAATGATAGGACGCCTTTTTCGAGAGCTCCTCAAAGCCCTCCTCCAAAAGACAAGCCGCCTGCTCCTTCCAAAAGGGAATCTCATCGTGAAATCTGCGCCCGTACAGCTTGTGGTTCATAATGCTGCTCTGCCGGTTCGTCAAGTAATTATAGTAGGGCGTATCCAAAAACACGCAGGTCCTTGCCCGCAAAAGCGCCCTTGTGGTGTACATGATATCCTCCGACTCTCTTCCACGGGGAAATTTCAGCCCCGCAACGATACCCTTTCTAAAAAGCTTGCTCCAAACGGAATGATAAATATGCCAAGGCCTATGGTCGCAGATATAAACCTCAAGAGCCTCCTCCCTTGTAAGTACATACCGCTCCCCGGAAAAATCCTCCTGCCCCTGCTCCGCCCCAATTTGCCGGTAAGAGCAGATTGCTATCTCCGCATTTGTCTCCTCGCAAGCTCCAAGCATAGCCCGGTACATATCCGGCTCCGCCCAGTCGTCCCCGTCCACAAATCCAATGTAATCGCCCTTTGCGGCCGCAAGCCCCGCGTTTCTGGCCTCCGCAACCCCCCGGTTCTCAGGCTGGCGCACCACGCGGATTTTGCTACAGCTTTCGGCGTAACGCTCACAGATACCAGCCGTACCGTCGGTGGAGCCGTCGTCCACCACAATCACTTCTATATGCTCATAGCTTTGCTTCAATAGGCTTTCCAGACACCGCTCAAGGTAATCTCCCACATTGTAAGCGGTCACTATCACGGAAATCAATTTATTTTTCATACAGCCAAGTCACCCTTTGCAGTAATTCTTATCATTTCTTCCGTATAAATATCCGTAAAATGCTGCTTTCTCGACCATGCTGCCGGGGCAATAATCCGCTTGTCCCCGCTTCCGCCAAGCCACGCCCCCCACCAGCTAAAGCTGGAATTTGCTATAATATAATGGCGGCACTTGCTCATCAAAAACATATCCAAATATCCCTTGTCCTCCCCGTTTCCCTCCACCACCACAAACCGTTTATCCTCCCCGTAATTATCGCAAACCCAATCCTGCACCCAACAAGGCTCGTTGCTAAACAGAAAAAAAACGGTATCGGGGCTTTTCTCCTCCAAAAACGCTATAGCCCTTTTATAATATTCCGTCGTGCAGATGCCGCCGTATATCTCGTCCTTTTCAAGATAATCTCCCCTGCGCATATGTACAGCCGCCGGGGAACTGCTGCTTTGAATCCTGTCCAGATATCCCTTCATTTTCCGCCCCAGTTCCTCATCCAAGCCCTCCCAAATCCTATTGGAAAAGGTAAAGGCCCTTCTCACCTGAGCTTCGATATCCTTAAAATACTTTTCGCTTTGGAAATAGCCGGTCAAATAAGCGGTTTCCTTGGCAAGCGCCTGAGGGTCAAAATTACAGTCCCTCTCGCAGTACTCCTTGGATTTTCTGCCGAACAGCTTTCTCCGTATCCTGTGGGACAGCTTCAAAAAGCCGTCCGTAATCTCGTTAATCTCCTCCCTGCTGGCCCGCGGATAATCGATATCAAAAGCCCACAGCACAATAGGCCGGACGTTTGGACGGTCATACTCCGAAACGTCGTCCAGCTTTACTTCCTTTCCCATAGAACAAAGCTTTAAATAAAGGGCATACGCAAACATTTGGTTTCCCATGCCCCCGGTCATTCTGATGATATTCATAATTAATCCTTTACCGTCCTGTTTACCCTTCCCTTGGCATTTACCAGAATCATGCCCTTTGTGTAAACGTCGGCGCTGTCCCTGTCGTTCACCCATCTGTCGGGGGCCACCACCAGCTTATCGGGATTATCGTTAAGCCACGCGGCCCACCAGCTAAAGCTGGAATTAGAAATAACGTTATGCCTGCACTTACTCATAAGCAGCATATCCAAATACCCCGTGTACTCGGTGTTGGCCTCCACCAGCACGAAGCGTTTTTCCAGACTTAAAATTTCCTCTCTGTCCATGTCCTCCGATATCTGGCTTGTAATCAAATCCTCCACCCATTTTTTTACCCACTTGGGCTCATTGCTGAAAATATAAAAGAACGCCTCCGGGTGTTTTTCCTGAATAAACCGCGCGGCCCCCTCGTAATACTTTTCCGTGCAGATTCCCTCGTAAAGCTCCTCGTCCAGCCGGGAATCGCTGCGGTACATATGCATCCCCACCGCCTCGGTGCTCTCTATAGCGTCCAGACAGGCCCTTGTGTTCCTGTAAAGCTTGTCCGGCAGATGCATCGCTTCCAATTCTGGGAAACAATACAGCTTCCGCACTTCCTCCTTCACGTCCTCAAAGTATTTTTCGCTCTTAAAATCTCCCCGCAGATACATGGAATCAAAGCTAAGCACCTGCTCGTCGTAAAATCCCTTCTCACGATATTCCACGGCCCGCCGTCCAAAAAGCTTTCTTCTGATTCGCTTTAAAAGGCTCATAGAGCCGTCCGTAAACTCTATAATTTCATCCCATGCAGCCCTAGGGTACGTGATTCCAAATACGGCAAGCATAATGGGGCGTGTGTTCTCTCCTCGGTACTCGTTGATATCGTCGAATTTTACTTCCTTCCCCATAGAGCGGAGCTTCAGATACAGGGCGTACTGAAACATTTGATTTCCAAGCCCTCCTGACATCCTGATTATATTCATGGTTTTCCTCATTTTCCGTCGCGTTAAATTGACTTATTCTACCACACTTTCTTTTTAATCACAAGGTTTTGCGTTTTTTGCTGCTCTTGACCTGACGACTGCCCGGCTTTATAATAGCATTACATTTTTTATTATTTCCTATCACATATAATTTGGAGAAAACATGCTGTTTAATTCCTATTTTTTTATTTTCCTGTTTCTTCCGCTGGCAATTATCTGCTATTACGGATTAAACCATATAAATAAGCCGAAAGCCGTCCTTTTTTTTCTGACGGCTGTGTCGTTTTGGTTCTGCGGCTACAATAATATTCAATATCTTGCTATTTTGCTTGTCAGTATCCTAGTAAATTACGGCTTCATAAGAGGCGTCCGCTTTTCTTCCGGCAGGCGGAAAAAGCTGTTCCTAGCGGCCGACATTGTTCTCAATATCGGCGTTTTGTTTTATTTTAAGTACTGTAATTTTTTCATCCAAAACATTAACGGGATATTTCACAAAGAAATTCCTCTGCTAAATCTTTTTCTGCCAATTGGCATCAGCTTTTACACCTTTCAGCAATTGTCCTATGTGATTGACGCCTACAGAGGCGAATGTGAAAATTACAGCTTTTTGCAATACGTACTGTTTATCTCCTTTTTCCCCAAGCTGACGCAGGGGCCCATCGTCTACCACAAGGATTTGCTCCCCCAGCTTCAGGAGACGAAATGCGCCCGGATTGATTTTGAAAACCTCTGCAGAGGGCTCTACGCTTTTTCCCTTGGCCTTGCAAAAAAAGTCCTCCTTGCGGATAATTTTGCCAGAATTGTAAACGCGGGGTACACCGATATTCCGCATTTAAATTCGCCCACCGCCTTCCTTGTGATGGTTGGCTACTCCCTGCAGATTTACTTTGATTTCAGCGGCTACTGCGACATGGCCTACGGCGTCTGCTATATGCTGGGCATAAAACTCCCCTTAAATTTTAATTCCCCCTACAAGGCCCAGTCTATCTCTGATTTTTGGGATAGGTGGCATATCACCCTGACGAAATTTTTTACAAGATATGTCTATATCCCCTTAGGGGGGAGCCGCAAAGGGACGGTTAAAACCTATGTAAATATCTTAATCGTCTTTCTGCTCAGCGGGCTCTGGCACGGCGCCAACTGGACGTTTATTCTGTGGGGGCTTATGCACGGAATTGCAAAAGTTTTTGAGAGAATCACAAAGATTGACGCGTTAAATATCCCCAAATTTATCAAGATTGGCGTTACTTTTCTTTTGGTAACCTTTGCATGGAGCCTTTTCCGGGCGGACAGCACAAGGGATGCGGTGTCTTTGTGGACGCGGCTTTTTTGCGGAGGCTTTGGCGGAATCCACCCGCAGGTCATAGAAAAATTTCAGGAGATTGTGGAGGTCAGCTTTCTCTACCGGGTTTTCCGCATGGCCGGGCTGGGAGCCTTTTTGGAACGTCTCCCATGGCTTCCGGCGACGGCTTTCACAGTTTTTTGCGCGGCGGGCTGCTTTACCATGAAGCATACGCAGGAAAAAACGGAAGGTCTGCAGCTTACCCGCCAAAAGCTTTTTACCGTGGCCATCCTCCTGTTTTGGAGCATTATGTCCTTATCGGAGATAAGCGAATTTTTGTACTTTAATTTTTAGGAAAGGCTAGATAGATTTATGAGACAAATGGAGGCCAAGAAATGGTTTAGAAACTGCATACTGACGCTGGCGGGGCTGTTGTGCCTTACGGCCCTTATCGTCTTTCTTGTGGACCCTTACTTTCACTATCACAAGCCCTATCCCTTTTTATCCTGCCTCATGTCCGACGAACGCTACACCAACGACGGCATCTCCAGACATTTTGATTTTGACGCCCTGATAACGGGAACCTCCATGGCGCAGAATTTTAAGCCCAGCGAGATGGACGCCCTCTTCGGCACAAATTCGGTAAAGGAAGCCTTCTCCGGCGCAGGCTATCAGGAGATTGCAGATAACCTAAATAGGGCCCTTTCCAGAAATAAAAATATTACCGCCGTTCTTTGGACGCTGGATTACAACGGGCTGCTTCGGGACTATGACTGGGCCCAATATGAATCCTACCCTGTTTATTTATACGATGATAATCCATTTAACGACGTGTCTTATTTATTTAACAAGTCGGTCTTTTACCACAACGTCCTGCCCAACCTTGCGCTAACCCTTTCCGGCTCGCCCGGCACCACCATGGACGAGTATTCTTCCTTTCAATTTGAAACCGGGCTGGAGCAGATTCTCGCATCCTACGACCGGGACAGCGTAAAGCCGGAGGCAAACCCTAATTTCACCGAGGAACATGCGCAGGCCGTCGCACAAACTATCACAGCCAACGTTACAAGTGTGATAGAGCGGTATCCCGACGTTACCTTTTATATTTTTTATTCCCCCTACAGTATCTGCTATTGGGATTCCCTCCACCTAAAAGGTATCCTAATAAGGCAGCTTCAGGCGGAGCAGGCCGCGACGGAGCTGTTGCTTGAATATCCCAATGTAAAGCTTTACAACTTCTTCGACCAGTACGACGTGATTTGCAATCCCGACTGCTACAGCGACAGCGGCCATTACTCCGCGGAAATTAATTCCCGCATCCTCGGCTGGATAGCGGAGGACACGGGACTTGTCACAAAAGAAAACTATCTTGAAAAGCTGGCGCAGGAAAAAGAATTTTATTCCAGCTACGATTACGACGGCATTTACGATTAAGGCAGGGGCGTCCCAGACCGCCAAAAACCGCTAAGCTGCAGGAGCTTCCCCAGACTGCAAAAAACCGCTAAGCTGCAGAACCTCCCGCACTCTTTTACCACTTAAATTTCGCTTCCTGCCGGAGCCACTCCTGAAACATCAAAATATACCAAATTTGAATACGCCACTGTCCCCCGTCGATAAAATCCTTCCAAATTTTCCAAACCACATCGGGGTTTAAAATCCCCTGCCGTTTTAGCGCATTTTTGTCAAGCAGCTCCTCCGCCCAGCTCTTTAGCTCGGTCTGGCGGAGCCATTTATCTATGGGGATGCTGAAGCCTTTTTTGGGCCGCTCCATCATTTCCCGCGGCACATAGCGGTAGAGCACGTCCCTCAGCACTCTTTTTCCCACATAATGATACCCCTCTATGCTGCTTTCCGCCATGCTGCCTCCCGCGCCGCCCTGCGCTCCAATCTGCCTCTTATAATCAATAGGCAGGCTCCATGCAAACTCCACCACATCCTTGTCCAGCATAGGCACTCTGGTTTCCAGCGAGACGGCCATCGCCGTCCTGTCAACCTTTACCAAAATGTCGTCGGGGTGGTACATCAGCATATCCATCAGCATAATATTGTGGTTGGGCTCCTTTAAATAGCCCGGCTCATATTCGCTGTATTTATAGCTGCAGCTTCTCCTGTCAAGGCTGATTTGCCCGGCCAGCGGTTCCGTCTCGCCGGAGCAGATATACAAATCTGACGGTCCCTTAGCTCCAAGAAGCTTTCCCTTCACCTGATAAATAGGCTTGTGAACTAACGGGCTGTGAAGTATCAACTGGCTGCAGGGCTTTCGGATAAAATAAGGAATTCCCTTCATTTTATTCCAAATGCGCTCCACAGAAGCGTAAGAGGTGTAGCCGCAGAACAGCTCGTCCCCGCCGTCCCCGGAAAGGGACACCGTCACATGCTCCCTCGTCATTTTACTCACCAGATAGGTAGGAATCTGGGAGGAATCCGCAAAAGGCTCCCCAAACATGCCCGCAAGCTTTGGAATCACCGCTTTTGCGTCCTCGTCGGTAATATAAAGCTCCGTGTGCTCCGTCCCCAAATGGGCCGCAATCTCCTTTGCGTACACCGCCTCGTCGTAATCCTTTTCCTCCATGCCGATGGTAAAGCTTTTCACCTTCCCTTTATTTAACGACTGCATCAGGGCGACCACCGTGCTAGAATCAATCCCCGCCGAAAGGAAAGCCCCCACGGGAACGTCCGCAGCCATCTGCTCGGAGATGGACTCCTTTAGGAGCCGCTCCAGCTCGTCCGCCGCATCCTTTGGCGTCCCGGTAAAAAGATGGGACTGTCCTTTTTTTGCCGCCTCCTTCATCGACCAGTAGCTCTCTGTCTCCGCATCTTTTAAGCTGCGGAAGGGCAATCGCATTTTTAAGATGGTTCCCGGTTCCAGCTTATAAATATCCTCATAAATAGAATAGGGGGCCGGAATATACCCATGGGTAAAGTAAAGGGTGAGGACGGCCCTGTTAATCCCGTTCCGAAATCCCTCAAGCACCCTAATTGCTCCCACGTCGGAGGCAAAGGCAAAGCTTTCCCCCACTTGCCCGTAATACAAAGGCTTTTCACCGATTCTATCACGAATCAAATAAACGCACTGTTCCTTCTTATCATATAGGGCAATGGCAAACATTCCCTTGCAGAGGGAAATTGCTTTCTTTACCCCGTAAGCCTCCACAGCCTCAAGGAGAACCTCCGTGTCGGAACTTCCCCTAAATTTATCGGCCTGCTTCTCGTCCAAAAGCTTCTTGGCGATTTTTTTATAGTTGTAAATTTCTCCATTGTAGGTAATCACAAACCGCCCGCTGTGGGAGGTCATGGGCTGCGCGCCGTTTTCGGACAAATCCACAATGGAAAGCCGCCTATGCCCAAAGACCACCTGTCCGTCCTCGGAAAGATACGTTCCCCCGGCGTCAGGGCCCCGATGGTACAGCCTCTCTTTCATGCGCTCTATATTGTTTTCCCTATTTCCCTTAAAATTACAAAATCCGGCTATCCCGCACATATACTTCCTCCCGCCGCCCTGCGGCCTTTTATTCTCCCGCCAGCTTTTCCAAATACCTTTTCCAGCTTTCGTAAACCTTCTCCGCCTTATATTCCTCCTTAAGCTTTGCCGCTTCCCTTCCCATCTCGTCCGCCCTGCGCAGGTCTCCAAGAACCAGCTCTAAGGCTTCCTCCATTTTCTTCACATCTCCCGCAGGAATCAGCAGGCCGTTCGTCCCATGCCGAATCAGCTCCGCGGGCCCTCCGCAGGGGCAGTCCGTGGAAATCACCGTAAGCCCCAAGAGCATCGCCTCAAGCAAGGTATTGGGCATCCCCTCGGTGTTGGAGGGCAGCACAAAAACCTGCGCTTTGTAAATAAGCTCCGCAACATTGTCCACATTCCCCGGCAGGAAAATCCTATCCTCCAATCCCAAAGCGGCGGACAGCTCCCGCAGCTCCTTCCGCTTTTCCCCCTCGCCGTAAATAACAAGCCGATACTCCGGGAACTTTCCGGCAATCCCACCAAAGGCTTCAATCAAGAGCTTATGGTTTTTATTTTCATCAATCCGGCCCACCGCCACAATCGTCTTTTCCCGCTCCCCCTCAAATCTTTCCCGAAAGAAATTCGCGTGAACGGGATTCCGCAAGGTCACGGCTTTCTTTCTCACAGCTTTTGGGAAAAAGTCATAGCAACGCTTCGTCTGCAATATTACCCCGCTGGCAAAGCAAAACAGCCCCTTTGCCATAAGACGCAGCCATCTATTGTAATACTCCTCGGTGGGCTCTCCCCGCACCGAAACCGCCACGGGAATTTTCAGCCCCGCCGCCGTCAGTATTGCCATCATATTATTTTTTCCAATAAAAGAAAGAATCACATCCGGCCGCTCCTTCTTCCAAATTCCCCGAAGCTTGCAAAACCTTGCCGTAAAATTAGCAATCCGTCCCCCGGAAAGCTCCCGCGGGCCCGGCTCCGAGATGATTCTTTCCACGCCCTCCGGCAAAGGATATTCTTCTTTTACCACTCTTGTGGTAACCAGCAGAACGCGGTAGCCTTCTTGGCAAAAATATTCCGCAAGATTCATGACAACTCTCTCCGCGCCTCCCTTGCTGGCGCTACTGATATACAGTGCCACCGTTTTTATCATTTCCATCCCCTTTAATTACCTATAAGCTCCTCCACGTAATCCCGCCACTTTTCACATATTTTTACTGGCGCTGCTTTCTCTGCCAGCTTTTCCGCGTTTTCCGCCAGCCTTCCGGCAAATTCCCTGTCGGACAAAACCCTTTCCATGGCCGCCGCCAGCTTTTCCTCGTCCCCTGTGGGAACCAAAAGCCCGGATGCGCCGTCCTCAATCAGCATAGCCGAGCCGCCGCAGGGGCAGTCCGTGGCAATCACGGGAAGCCCCATTGCCATGGCCTCCATCAAAGCGTTTGACATTCCCTCATAGTTGGAGGGCAGCACAAACAGCGCCGCGCCGCTAAGCTCTTTTTCAAGGGTGCTGCACTGTCCCATAAATTCCACTTTTTCTTCCATGGCGTTTTGGCGGATATACCTATCCAGCTCCTTCCACGCCTCGCCCCCAATTCCTTCCCCATAAATCCGTATCTTCATTTCCGGGAATTTATCTTTTATCTTGGCGAAAGCTTTCACAAGCAGCATTTGATTTTTCTCAAAGGTGATTCTCCCCACGGTGACAATACAGTTTTTTATCGCCTTATCCCTTTCCCCGCCGCTTATTTTTTCATCTTTTTCTTCCTTTTTTCCCCCGCCGACATTCCCTTTTCTGTTCTCCGGCAGATATTTCTCATTGATAGGATTCCAGATAATTCGGGACTTTTCCTGAAGCCGCTTTCCAAAAAAAGCCTGCGCGTCGCCTGTCTGGAACACGCAGCCCGCAGCCTTTTTCTCCATCCATTTTGTCAGCCGCCGGTGAGGGGCATAGTCAATTTGCGGGTCGCTTCTCACAGAAATAAGCAGGGGCGTTTTCATCCCTATCATAGCCAGACTGCTCCGAAAATTTGCTTTCATGCAAAAGGATATCACAATATCGGGCCGCTCCCTTTTTATAACCCCTCTCAAATCGGTAAACCGCCTCACCGCAAGGGAAATCCTCCCTTTCTTTTCCAGATTATCGCCTAGATTAATCCGTTTTATCCCCTCCGCCATCTCGTACTCGTTGTCCGCCCGCCAGAGGGTCACAATGGTAACGTCGTTCCCCTCCCGCGCAAAATACCCGGCCAGCACCGTCAAAACCCGCTCGGCTCCGCCCTTTCCAAGACTATTAATGTGAAATATAATTTTTCGTTTCTTCATTTTGCTTTTCCGTTTCCGCAGGGCCTCCCCCGCAGAGGCCTTTACCAGCCCTATTTCATATAAGCTTCAAACCACTTTTGAAAGACAAGGAACGCCCACAAAATTCTGGAATAATTCTCTCCGCTTCCCGCTCCGCCGTCTCCCTTTTGCATGTACCGCTCAAGAAAGCTGCTGACAAAATCCGGCTGAAAAATCCCCTGCCCTGCCAAAAATTCCCTGCTGCCGTAGGACAATACCTGCTCCTTCAAAGGGCCCCTAAGCCACTTATCCAGCGGCACGCTGAATCCCTTTTTGGGCCGCTCCAAGAGCTTTTCCGGTACAAAATCATAAGCAATGTCCTTTAAAATTCTCTTTTTATTTCCCTTTTCATACTTAAACCTGTGGGGCAGCCGAAAAGAGTACTCCACCACATTGGTATCCAGTATAGGGCACCTTGCCTCCAACGAATATTTCATGGAAGCCCTGTCCACCTTGCACAAAATATCCCCCGGAAGATAAGTTTCCATATCTAACAGCATCCGCCGCTCCTGCCAGTTTTTCTCCTGATAGGCGCTCTCAAAAGGATAATAGCAGGGCAATTGCCCTTCCCCTGCCCCCGCCATGCTTTCCGCTATCCGTATATTATTCCCCGCAATAAACTGGGTTTTTGCCTCCTTATTGCGGTTTCCCGCAATCACCCGCATCTTAAACGGATACTTTTCCGTAATATGAAAAATATCCCCTACAAATCCGGCGGCCGCGCCGGGAATATCCAAAAGCTGCGCCTGCCGCACCTTATCGTATACATTATAACCGCAAAACAGCTCGTCCCCGCCGTCGCCGGAAAGGGCCACCGTCACCTTTTTCCTTGCAAGCTCCGACACTAGCATGGAAGGAATTTGGGAGCTGTCCGCAAAAGGCTCGTCGTAATAGGTTGGAATACTTTCCACCAAAGAAAACATATCCCTCTCGCCGATGTAAAGCTCCGTGTGGTCGCAGCCCAAATAGGAGGCAACCTCCTTTGCGTACCCCGCCTCGTTGTACCGCTCCTCATGGAATCCAATAGAAAAAGTCTTTACGGGCTCCTCGCTGACGGATTGGGCAAGGGCGGTCACAAGGGAGGAATCATACCCTCCGCTTAAAAACGTTCCAATGGGCACATCCGCCGCAAGCCTTTCCTTCACGGCGGTTTTCAGTATCTCCTTCATCTCTTCCTTCGCCTGTTCATAGCTTTTTACAGGATCCGCTTTCTTTTCCCTGCTGACTTTTCTTAAATCCCAATATTTCCACTTTTTAACCCTCCCTTTGGAAAAACGGACGATTTCTCCCGGACAGACCTTTTTTACCCCCTGAAAAATGGTATCCGGCCCGCACAGATACTGCTGATACAGATACCGGGGAAGTACTTCCCGCCGTATTTCTCCCTGAAAGCCCGGATACTTAAAAATCGGCTTTAATTCCGACGCAAACACAAGATTCCCGTCCGCTGTCCAGTAATACAGCGGCTTTTTGCCCATTCTATCCCGGACAAGAAACAGCTCGTCCCTTTCCCTGTCAAAAATTGCCATGGCAAACATGCCGTTTAACCGCTCTATGCAGCCGATTCCCCACTTTAAATAAGCCGCCAAAATCACTTCCGTATCGCAGGAAGATACGAAAGGGTAATCCGAAAGCTCTCCTTTAAGCTTTTGGAAATTATAAACTTCCCCGTTATAGACGATACTGACCCTTTTATCCGCCGAACACATGGGCTGATGGCCTAAAGGCGATAAATCTAAAATGGCAAGACGCCGTTGGGCAAGCCCCACCGCGTAGCCGTTCCCCGCCGGATAAAGCTCTGCTCCGGCATCGTCGGGCCCTCGATGATACATGGTGTCGTTCATCTGAGACAATTGCTCCGCCGTCACCCGGTTTTTACTGAAAAATCCACATATACCGCACATTTATAAATTCTCCATACAGGAAAGCAAGCCTTCCATATAGTTGTCAATTGAAAAATCCTTTGCGCGTAGCAGCCCTTTGCCGCGATAATTCTCATAAAGCCGCCCGTCCCGCAAAAGCATGACCACCGCGTCGGCAAATGTTTCCTCCGCTTCCTCCAGCTTAACCCTCTGGCCTTCTCCGGCCTCCTCCCAGCTCACGGAAAGGTTTTTTCCCGGCGTAAGAGGGGGCGTAAGAATCCCATAGTCCCCTTTAAAAACCTCCCTTTTGGCCTCCGCCTCCCGAAAATCCTCATGGAGAATTTCAGCCGGCCCCGACATACAGTTGACGGACACAATTGGAAGCGATAGGGCAAGAGCCTCCACCAGTCCGTTGGGAAGCCCTTCGCTTAAGGAGGTCAATAGATAAATATCACTTTCCGCCAGATAGGGAAAGGGATTTTTTTTCAGCCCTGTAAAAAGCAGGTCTTTCTCTATTCCCAATTCCTTGGCAAGTTCCTTATACTCCGCAAATTCTCCCTCGCCGATAACGGCAAGCCCCACATTTTCTTCCTCCTCGCAAATCCTCCTAAATATCTTTAAAAGATGCCAGAAACCCTTTACATCGTCCTCCCGCCCCATGGAAACCAAAATCTTCCTTCCGGTTCTAAAAAAGGCAATGTCCTCCTCCGGCTCCTGCCTGCTCTGCGCCAGTATGCCCTCAATATCGCAGGGATTCCACAGGGCCTGCGTATTTTGAAAGCCGTAATTTTCCCGCACCAGGGCGGCCATTTTCTTGGAGCAGCACAAAACCCTGTCGCTGCGCCGGCTAATAAGCTT
>JAMPGS010000039.1 GCA_023663815.1 Clostridium sp. | reverse complement strand
CAGCGCGATAATCGCTATGACCGTGGCAATCCCGGAAAAGAAATTGACTTTCTTTTTCAGTATCAGCAGCAGCGGCGTGATAAAGATAAAATAGAGACTTATGACGCTTGAGACAATCACGGCATCCATATTTCTTGTTCCCAGCAGCGTAAAGAAATTAAAGCCGATTAGCTCAATCGCCAGAATCACGCCCTTTTTCATCGTCCCGCCTTTTATGGAAAAAAGCTTTTTAAACTGCGCGGCCCCAAGCAGGAGCGCGCCAATGATATTGGTAACGCAGATAAAAGCAAACGTGGATACCGTCTCCGGCACGTTCTGCAAAAAAACATACTGAATTGCCGATAAAAATGTGATTGCTATAAGCCCCGCCGTTGCCAGCCTCCGCTTGTTCATCTCTGCACCTTACCTTTCCGTCACAATATATTTACAAATCAAAAACTCCGGCTGGTAGGCGTATTTTAACGCGCGCAGACCCGGCACCCCCACGTCTTCCTCCATATTGACATAGGCGCAGTCCATGGCGCACTGCTTTACCGATTCCTGCCGCAGCACCTTATAGATATGCGGAATATCGCGGTCGCCTTTTTCAACGATGGCGTCGTAACAGGTATCGCTCAGCTTCGTTCCATATCCGAAGCCTTTCACAATCCCATCAATCCGCAGCACAACCCCGGAAAGGGCAAGCTCGTCAAAATGCGCAAACTGCCGCCTAATCATCCGCTCCTCCCGCTCCAAAGCTTCCCCGTCGTGGGTTTCCTTATTTTCCTGCACCCATATGCTTTCAAAGTCCAATATCTCCGAAAAATCTGCCTGCGTTATCCTGCTGACAAAAGCGCGGCCGCCGAAAAGATTCCAGAAATGATGCACCTCATCCCTGCGTTTTTTTAGCTTCCTTCCGGGAAAGGCGGCCATATTTTCCGTCCGATATACGTATTCCGCTAAATCCCTGTTCTCCTCCGCCACAAACTGCCCCGCGAATTCTCTTTCCAGAAACGCCGCATATTTTTTCGTCAGCGTGACAAACTTTGCCTTTCTCCGATTCTTATGGGCGTCCGCCATAATCCGCCGGAAAGCCTCCCGCAAATTCCCATCACCCATAGGCGCAAGATATACTCGAAAGCAATCGTCGCAAAGCTTTTGCCGCAAAGTATACAAAAAACCGTCCGCTTCGCATACGGCGTCCCCGTACTTTTCCTCGGCCGAATACATACTGACAAAGGAATGTTGGCAGGAGCCCTCCCCAAAAACAGACGTATAGCGGTATATCCTTTCATAATCCTTAAGACCTGCCGTCTCAAATATAAGTTCTGCCACCCCGTCCCTCATTCAATCGTTAAAATATCCACAAACCCTGTCACATCAAAGACATCCATAATCTCTTCGTTTGCGTTTATGATTTTCATGCTGCCCTGCCGGTTCATCACTTTCTGCGCCGCTAAAAGCACCCGCAGGCCCGCCGAGGAAATATACGCAAGGTTTTGCATATCGATAATCAGTTCCTCCGCCTGATCGATGTTCTTTTTCAGCTCCGCTTCCAAATGCGGCGAGGTATTGGTATCCAGCCGCCCCTCCAGCTCTACCGTCAAAGTCTTTTTGTCACGCTTTATTTTGATTGTCATTTCTTCATTCTCTCCTCATTTCTACTATGCTGCTTATATAACCCACAAAGCATATAATGCTCCAAGCTCTTGTGCTTGAAGAGTTTGTGGAGCGGCGCATCCACAAACTCTTCGGCCTCCTACTTATCCTGTGCTAGTGTATAAAAGGAATTTTGGGCTTTCTATTGATGGAAGCCCAAAATTCGCTGCCGCCTGACACATTTTCCAGTTCCTCTTCCGACAGCTCGCCGCTGCGAAGCCTGGCAAAGCCTTCTTTCGCCTCCGCCTCTGTCAGCTCGATTCCCTCCGCCTTTGCCAGTTCCAGTAATTCCTGCGGCGCCGCCGCCGCTTTAGCCTTTTCAATCAATTCTTTGCTTGGTTCCATTTTTTTCTCCTTTCTTTCTTCCATTCTTTCCATCCCTTTCTTCAGCGCGCCCAAGGACGCTTTTTTACATTTACGGCTCCCATCTGTGCGCTTTAGCGCACGTACAAATCAAGGGGAGTGAAAGATTTATCTTTCACTCATGCCCTCCCGGAACTATTGTAAACAAAATCAGGACATGGCCTCGCTAACGATATCCTGTCCTCCTGCGCGCAGACTGTGCAGTAGATTACATAATTATCCCCTATATCCATATGCGTTGTGCGGCGCCAACTGTTTTGCCCGCAATACATACAATTGAAATAACTCGACCCCTCATACGGCCCTGCGATTCTGCGGGGGTAATCTCCCTCGACCAGCTTGAAATGATATTTTTCTAAATCTGATCCCCCCGTTACCTTTTCAAGCCCCTCGTCCGTCAGTTCCTGCATTTTTTCTTTTTCCATTTCTTCTTTCACTTTTTCTTCTTTCATCTTTTTACCTCATTTCTGTGCGCTTTTGCGCACTTATTAATCCAGCCTTTGCCGCGCCACCAGAGCCGCAAATGTGCCGCCCCTCTCAAGCAGTTCCTCATATGTGCCGTCCTCTAAAATCTTTCCTTTATCCAGCACAAGAATCCGATCGCACTGGCGGATTGTGGAGAGCCTGTGGGCAATGACAATGCGGGTGCATTTCAGCCTGTCCAGAGATTCCGACACTTTTTTCTGGGTCAGATTATCGAGAGCGGAAGTCGCCTCGTCAAACATTAATATCTTCGGCTTCGGCGCAATCGCGCGGGCAATCATAAGCCGCTGCCTCTGCCCGCCGGAAATCCCGCCGCTCCCCTCGGAAATCACCGTATGCATCCCCATGGGCATCGCCCGGATGTCATCTGCAATCCCGGCAAGCTCCGCCGCCTCCCACGCCTCGTCCAGCGTCAGATACGGCGCGGAGATTGTGATATTTGAGAAAATATCCCCCTGAAACAACCTGCCGTTCTGCATAACCACGCCCACTTTGCGGCGGAGAGATTTTAAATCAATGGACGCAAGATCTCTCCCGTCGTAATAAACGGCGCCCCGCTGCGGCGTCTCAAAGCCAAGCAGCAGCCGCAGCAGCGTGGATTTTCCACAGCCCGTTGCGCCGACAATCGCCACATACTGCCCCGAACGGATTTTTAGGGACAGATTGTCAACCACAAGGGGCATGTTTTCCCGATAACGGAACGAAACATTGTTCAGCTCAATGCCCCCCGAAAGCCTTGTAATAACCTGCTTTCCCACAGCCACTTCCGGCTCCGCTTCCATCAGCGACTTTGCCATGGTGAGGATTGGCAGAATCTGCGCCATGGACACGGTAATTCCGGTCAGCGACAAAAAGGCTCCCGAAACCATTCCGTATGCCGTATTAAACGCATAATAATCCGCCACGCCGATATTTCCGGCAATTGCCGCATAGTATAAGATAATCGTCCCCGCCAGCGAAATCGCCATGCTGATTACGCCGCTCAGCTTCAGAAACAGCGGCGGATTATAGGAAAGCTCCGCTTCCTTTGCATAAAGCTCTCCCCAGCGGGCAAAAGCCCTCTTTTCCGCGCCGGAAAGCCTGATTTTCTGGATACCGGCAATCAGCGCATAGCTCATGCCGTTTTCTTTTGCCGACAGTTCCATCTGCTTTTTTGCAATCCCCATCTGCAGCAGCGTAGGCAGAATGGAAAACACCGCCGTTGCCAGAATGATAAGCAGGGCAGGAACCACAAGCGCCCTTGCATAGTTGAAAATCTGCGTGATATAAATCAGGGAAATCAAGGATTCCAGCCCTGTCCCCAGTATCACCGATATAAACGTATAACATAATTCTTCTATGTACCGGGCCCGGCTTGCCAGCTCCCCCGCGCTGTAGTCCTTAAAAAAGCTGGCCGGAAGCGATAAAATGCGCATCATCACCGCCGCCGCCACGGACATTCCCATTTTCGTCTTAATCCTTCCCGTCAACAGCCTTTTTATCGAGGAAAAAAGCAGCTTGCTGACGGATACGCAGATGGAAAATACGGTAATCGCCAAAAGCAGCCTTATGCTTTTTGAGCCCAGCACATCCGAAAAGAGCAGATGGCTGATTTTCGGGGAAAGGAGGCCGACCAGCGAAAACGCCAGGGTTGCAAGTCCAAACAGGATAAAGTCCGAGACCGAAAGACACATGACGCCGTAGCGCAATAGGTCCGCCGTCCCAATTTTTTTCATGGGAAGCGCCTTGTAAAAGGAAATTGCCTCCGCTTCAAACAGCTTTTCATTTTTTCCGTTTACCTTCACCCTTTTCCCGTTTTCGTCGGTAAAAGAATAACCTGACATTCCTGTCGGAATCAGCGCCGCCGCGGCGCCGTCCGATTTTTGCACTGCCAGCATCGCGCCGCTTGCATCCTTATGCCAGCCTTTTTCCAGCTTAACCCTGCGGCGCATAATCCCGTAAGGGCGCAGCAGATATTCCAACTGCTCGTTTTGATCCTTTATGTTATCCGGTATTTCCTGCGGCTTTACATGGTAATACTTTAAAATTTCCTCAATGGCAGTGAGCGACTTCCTGCTTTCATCATGCAGCATTTGAGAAATACGTCTGCCGGAAACTGCCCCTGCAATCGAAAGGAAGGAGTCTTCCAATACGTTCCGGTCATGCTCTTTTCTCTCCCTAATCTGCTCGTCAAACCAACCCATAAAGGCACCCCCTAATCATTGGACACAAGCTTCGTATACAGCCCGCCTTTTGCATATAATTCCTCATGGGTCCCCCTCTCCATAACCTTTCCGCGCTCCATAACAATAATCTCATCGCAATCCCGTATAGTGGAAAGCCTGTGCGCCACCACAATGCAGGTGATTCCTCTGTCCCTGATTGCCTTTACAACCTCATACTCTGTCTTCGCGTCCAGCGCGCTTGTGGCCTCATCCAAAATAATAATAGTCGGATCCTGCGCCAGCACACGGGCAATCTCAATTCTCTGACGCTGCCCGCCGGAAAAATCCTTCCCGCCCTCCGTAATCTTATAGCGGTAGCCGTTGTCGCGCTGCATGATATCCTCATGAATCCGCGCATCCCTCGCCGCCATAATCATCTCAAAATCTTCAATGGAGCTGTCCCACATTTTAATGTTGTTCGCAATGGTATCCTCAAATAAGATGATATCCTGATCCACCACGGCAAGGGAGCCCGTAAACACGCTGCGGTCTATTTCCCTGATTGGCTTTCCGTCAAATAAAATCTCTCCGCTCCAGGGCTGGTACAGCCCCGCTATCAGCTTTGAGAGCGTTGACTTGCCGCAGCCCGACGAGCCCACAAAGGCAACGCGGCTTCCCGGCTCCATTTCCAGATGAAAATCTTCAATCAGCGGCCCAGCCAGCTTTGAATAGCCGAACGTCACGTTCCTCATGACAATTTTCCCGGAAAGCTTCCCGTATTCTTTTCCTTCTTCCTCCCCGTCTTTTTCCTCTTCCTGAAAGCACACGTCCTCCGGATACTGCATGACGTCCTCTAACCGCTCCATTTCCGTGCGCATCTCCTGCAGGGTCTGCCCAGCGTCAATCAGATTCGTTGCAGGAGCCGTAAAAGAGGAAAGGAACCCCTGAAACGCCATAATCATGCCTACGGTAAAATTCCCCCGCATACACAGCAAAACCCCCAGCGAAAGAACCGCCGTATCCGCCAAAACAGGGGTAAATCTCAAAACATTGCCAAGAAGCTGGTCCAGCCTTGCGTACCGCACTTTCTGCGTGTTGACGCTTGCCTGATAACCCGCCCACCTTTCAAAAAATCCGTTTTCCGCGCCGCTCGCCTTGATTGTCTCAATCATCTCAATCCCTGACACCGTTGCCCCTGCCAGCCTGCCGGCGTCCCGCATCTGCACGCGGGTAATATTGACCCGTTTTTTTGAGATAACGCGGGAAAAAAACAGATTTATCATAACGGAGGCAATTCCCACAAAGGACAGCATGGGACTGTAGCGCAGCATAACCGCGAGATAAAACACCATCATCACCGCATCAATGAAAAGCGGGGCGGCGGTATTCACCAGTTGATTGGCAATGGAAGCATTGCTGCCCTGCCGTCCTTGAATATCCCCCGCCATGCGCTGGGAGAAAAACGACATGGGCAGCCGCAGCACTTTCCACAAAAAACTTGTATTGCCTACGGCGGCAAGCCTGCCGTTAATCCGCAGCGAATACACCGCCTGCACCCATGCCACAATAAGCTGCACAAGGGCAAGCGCAGATAATCCTATCAGAAAAGGAAACACCCATCCGGGATTTTTCCCCGTCAAAAGGCGGTCAAGGAAAATACGGGAAAACGCGGGCCGGATAACGCCAAGGAGCGAAGCGACGATAGTTGTCAGCACCACAAAGGCAACGGCCCCTCCTGCGCCGCGCATCCGCTCTCTCGCAAACTTTATCATACTTTTCGGCTTCCCCTCCGGCACAAAGCTTTCCCCCGGCTCAAACAGCAGACAAATCCCCGTATATGCCTGATCAAAAGTCTCCATGGAAATTTGATAGCCGCCCTTTGCCGGGTCGTTTAACACCGCCTTATTTCCCTTAAATCCGCAAAGCACCAGAAAATGGTTAAAGTTCCAGTGAATAATGCAGGGAAATTTTCCATTCTTTTTCAGGTCTTCCGGCTCAAGACGATACCCCTTTGCAGTAAGCCCATAGGCTCTTGCGGCCCGCACGACGTTTTTTGCGTTTGAGCCGTCGCGGGATACGCCGCAGTCTTCCCGAACCTGTTCTAATGGAATCCATTTACCGTAATACGCCAGTATCATCGCAAGGGAAGCCGCCCCGCACTCAAGGGCCTCCAACTGCATAACCTGCGGCACCTTTGCAAACCCCTTTGTGACAGGCATCTTGACTTTGTTTTTCTTCCTCATGGCACTCATAAGCCCTCCCGGTCTATCACGAACGACATCGGCGCCACGCTCTCAATCACTATTTCCGCCCCATATACGCCCTCCGGCAAAGCCGCGTTAAGCGTCACTTCATATACCCACTCGCCCACCGTCAAATTCCCCGTATGCAGGGCATATTCCGAAAAAGTATCGTCCACAGAAACAGGCTCCGCGCCTACCGCCCCAGCGGCATAGGTCTGCCCGTCCACCGTAATCTCCATCCCCTCTTTTACGGAGGATATCTGCGCTTCCTTTATGTACACGGCGCTTTTGCCGCCGTCTGCTATGCACACGCAGTCGATTGTCGTGTCAAGGCGGCCGAAGATTCCCCATACGCATACGCCTGCAAGCAATACAATGACGGCCGCCAGTATCATCCATACCCCCGGATTTGACAGATGAATATAGTCGTCCAACTGCTCCGGTGAAGAAATCCGCTGCATACTTTTCTTCCTGAATAAGTTATCTTCCAATCTTCTCCGCTCCTTCTACATTCCTGCCATTCCATCACCAAGCTGCTATTTCATCACCAAGCTGTTATTCCGCAACCAAGCTGTCTTTCCATCATCAAGCTGTCATTCTGCAACCAAGCTGTCTTTCCGTCATCAAGCTGTCACTCCGGCATCCGGCTGTCATTCCGCAGCTTGCTCATCCCCGCCATAGACCGCATCCCCAAAGCCAAGAATCATATTAAAAATAGGGGTGATAAGCGTCAGGCCAACGCCAAAGCCCGTGCTCTTATGAAACCCATGGGCCAAGTCGATATTTGCCTTAAAAGTAAGGTAAATATCGTAGATGGGAATGAGCAGCAGCAGAAAGCGCCAGCCGTTCCCATACAGCACCTTAAAAAGAACATAAACGTTGTAAATTGGAATGATGCCTTCCCAACCCTTGCGCCCCATCTTCTGATATACCTTCCACTCCGAAACCAGTACCAGAACCGCGTAAATAAAACCCAGCATACCCTCCATAATTCATTTCCTCCTTTGCCTGATCTAAAGATCATTTTCATTTTGATTGTTAAATTACCATATCCATTTTTTTGCGGCAAGGCCGTACGCCCGAACTACATTCATGGGGCCCGAATTACATTGAAATCTGCCGTAAAAAGATATATTATGATAGAAAAATACGGAAAGTAAAATTGGGAGTATGTACTATGTCGAAACAGGAAATGCAGATAACAAATCTTAGGATTGCGGTTTGCGACGATATCGCGCAGGACGCGGAATCAATCTGCGCCTGCGTCATGGAACTGACAAAAAATTCCGGCACCCGCTGCGGATTTGATATCTTTGGCAGCGGCGAGGCCATGCTTGAGCGCATGAAAACCGGGCCGGTTCAATACGACCTGTGCTTTATCGATATATTAATGGACGGAATCAACGGAATAGAAACGGCAAGCGCGGTTAAAACCACGCAAAAGGACTGCAAGATTGTATTTGTGACCAGCAGCCGGGAATACGCCGTAGACGCCTTTTCCCTGAACGCGCTGCATTATCTGATAAAGCCCATTACCAAAGAACGGCTTGCGGAAGTATTTAAACGGTTTTCCGCGGAATTGCTGAAACCCTACATCATGATATTTGACGGGACAGATCGGGTAAAGGTCTTTTTGGACAACATTCTGTATCTGGAAAGCGCCCACGACTGCAACGTCCACAGCAATACCTATATCATAACAAAATCATGCCGCATGACGACCCGCAGCCCCTTATCGGAAACAGAAAGGCTGCTGGGAGAGAATTTTCTGAAATTGCATCGGGGCCTCATCGTCAATATGGCCTTTATCGAGCGGATGGGTACGGACAAATGCACGTTAAAAAACGGGACGGTGGAAACTCTTTCCAGAGACGCCCGCAGCCATATCCGGGAAAAATATAAGGGTTATCTGAGTAATCGGATTAGAAATTTAGAGGGGGATGGTATATGAATAGTATCTTTTTGCAGTGGATTGGCTTCCTTGTGCTGATTACCCCTTTTGCGCTTCTGTGCTATGTTCCCTTTGACAAAAGCGCGTTCCGTCCTGAAAGGGCGGCGGCATGGATTGGAATGTCGGCTCTGATGGCGCTCCTTGCGGCAGGCTTTTGTCTATTGCATATTATTCTTCCGAACGGACAAAGCGTCCAGCTTCCCGGCACGCTCTACATGGCGTTTTCCGTTCTGCTCGGCATCTTTATGTATTATCTGACCGTCCGGGATCTTGCAGTGAAAAAAATCATTGCTCTGGGCGTCAGCGCCGTCAGCGCTATAACAGAATATTCCTTGACGTCGCTGTTCCTCTTTCACCTGCTGCCCTTTTATCCCCAATATGCAACCGACGCTTATATGTTCACTGTTCCCGGCGTGGTCTGCTATCTTGCGCTGGATTTGCTTATCGTTCCGCTGATTGGCGTTTTTCTCCATAGGACGCTGCGCCGTTACTTTAAAGAAACCCCTCCGGAGACAATCAACCGGCATCTGCCTTTTTTTGCCTTTGCTACCATCCTGTATCTGGCCGCAACCTTCGTGGTCGGCGTGAACGACCGTTATGAAAACGCGGCGGAGACCTTTTCCGTTCGGCTTATTCTGTTCATTTTTTCCATATTTTATATCTTTGAGACGTACCGATTCCTTTTCTGGGAAATTGAACAAAACCGCAAGCAAAATGAGTTCGATCACTTTTTGAATATCCAGCGGCTTCAGTTTGAAAAGCTGACGAACGATATTGAAAACACCAAGCGCACCCGGCATGATATGAAGTATCTGCTCCGCTCCCTTGGCACGCTGGTAAGCGACGGGCAGACGGACGAGGCGCTAAAGCTGATTCGTCAGGAAAGCGACCGTTTTGAGCTTGCCGAACAATATCATCACTGCAAAGAGCCCTTTTTAAACGGCCTCCTTCAACATTACACAGGGAAAATGCTGGACGCCGGGATTGACTTTCAAACGGATATCCGAATTGACACGCCGCCTGTCCCGGTCTCGGAATTGCTGATTCTTGTGGGGAATCTGCTGGAAAACGCACTGCGGGCATGTGAAGGGTACGACGGGCGGCCCTTTGTGAAATTTAACGCCGGTATCATCAATAGCTCGCTGATTCTTTATATGGAAAATACCTGTGAGGAAGTTCTCTACGAAAACAGGTATCTGGCAGAATCAAAACAGGAAGCGGGGCAATGGCTGTCCGCCAGAGATTTCCGCACGGGAAAAAGCGGGGGCGGCACGGGGCTTAGAAGCATCGAACAGATTGCCGAAAACCATGCCGGGACTGCGGAATACCGGATAGAAAACGGGAAATTTATAAGCCGGGTGATATTGTAGGTTTGAAAGGCGGGAATATCCTGAACTTGAGCTTTCTCATTTCCGACCTCCACTCAAAATCATAAAAATTTTATTTTTATGATTATTGTTTTTTATGATTTGAACAAAAACAAAATAAAAATTCATTAACGCTATCTTATTGTTGGTTAAATATACAAATGCTATCTATTATATGTTTTTCTCCATATTTTGAAATGACATTTTTTATAGTGTCATTTGGTATATTTGCTTTTATGCACCTTACATTATATGTATCATTAGTTGATTTTATTTTAACATTAGGTGTTTTAATATATGTGCCATTTTTATCTGTAAGAGCATCTATACTCAAACTCATTTTATTAAACATATTATAACTTAATATCATATCAAATATAAAATCTCTGTCTTTGTTAGTAACTGCCACTATTAAATTATTGTACATTATGCTGTATTTTCCATCAGATAATATAAATTTCGGAATTTTATATACATTTGCTACCTCAAACCCATTTCCGAAACCACTAAGCATGAACACTGCATTTTGTTTAATACAATCCGGATATATTGTTTTTAGTAATTGTTCCTCAGTGCACCATACAGGAACTCTTGCGCCTGTGTCTATTAAACACGTAAAGCCCTTTTGTCTATTGTACATATTAGTAATAAGTGTCATATCATATTTATGACTTTTACTTCTTTTAATGTCAAATAGTAATTCATTCATGCCAATATACCAACATTAGGCGCATTGAACGTTGTTCTTTCACACCTTAACTCCATATCCAAATTAATATATTTCTTCATGTATGTTGCTCTCTCACCACTTTTGCAAACATCAAGCAGCTTGCAAGATACTATCTCACCATCTTCTTCTTTTATATCAGTTATTATAGCCCATAAATCAGGATACTCTTTAACAATTTCTGACCAATTATATATTTGGTTTAGCTTCAAATTATACATATAACACCTCCAAAACTTTTCTTTTATTATAACTCAAATGTAAACTTTTATCAAATAAATTTTCTTAAATTTTCAAATATTTTTGAATAATTTTTAGATAATTATAAGGATATTCATTAAGAATATCCCTATCTATACTATGCAACAATTTCAGCTTCCGCAAATGTTGCCCCATCCGCTCATGCAGTTATTCTGCCTGTTCCTTAATAGACAGTAATCTAAACTCCGCCACTATATCCCTTTGCAATGGAAAGAAGTATTTCCTTCCTATTTAAATCAGGGTTTTCTATCACCTTATCCAAGAGCCTTTGAAGCGTTTCCCCAAGCTCCCGGCCCGGCTTCATTCCGGCTTCTTCTATCAAGTCCTTCCCCGTCACCGCAAGAGTTTTCAGGGAGACGCACTGTTTTTCCTTTAAAATTTCCTCGTAAATCTCATAGACAGCTTTAAGCTTTTCCTCTTTTTCTATCCGCCGATAGCTGCTTTGCGCCTGTATATCGGCCTTTCTCACCTCAAATAAAAGAGGAAAAATAGTTTCTCCGATTTTCCAAACCGCCCGCCTTACATATTTCGGCTCCGGCGTTACGCCGTAATCGTGATACAATACCAGCTTTGTCACCGTATCCGCCGTGTGATTATCAAATTTCAGCCTCCGCAGAATCCGCCGGGCCATCTCCTCTGAGACCAAAGGATGCCCATGAAAATGGTAAATCCCCTCCTCGTCCACTGTAAACGTTTCCGGTTTTCCGATATCGTGGAACAGCATAGCAAGGCGCAGCGCCTTGTCCGCCCTCACCGCCTCCATGGATTTTAAAATATGCTCCCCCACGCTGTAGCAATGGTGGGGATTTCTCTGCTCCGTCTCCATACAGGCGTCAAATTCCGGCAGTATTATTTTTGTGATTCCCGTTTCATAGGCTGTCCGCAGCGTCTCCGGGTGAGGAGAAATTACCAGCTTTACCAGCTCCGCCTGAATCCGCTCCGCGCTTACAAGCCGAAGCCTTTCCGCCATTTGTCCGATTGCTTTTAGCGTTTCTTCCTCAATCTCATACCCAAGCTGAGCCGAAAAACGCACCGCCCGCATCATCCGCAGGGCGTCCTCCGAAAACCGCTCCCTGGCGTTTCCCACGCAGCGGATAATCCCCTTTTCAATGTCCTCCATACCGCCAAACTCGTCCACCAGCCCAGCCTGCCCGTTGTAGGCCATGGCGTTAATGGTAAAATCCCTCCGCCTTAAATCCTCCCGCAAATTGGAGGTGAAGGTCACGTTTTCCGGATGCCGCCCGTCCTCATATTCGCCGTCAATCCGGTAGGTCGTCACCTCGAAGCCTTCTTTTTCCAGCAGCACCGTAACCGTCCCGTGCTGAATTCCCGTATCGACAGTATACCGGAAAAGTTTTTTTACTACATCGGGGGCTGCCGAGGTGGTGATGTCCCAATCCTCTGGCGCGCGCCCTAAAATAGTGTCGCGGATGCAGCCGCCCACGGCGTACGCCTCGTAGCCGGCTTCCATAATCGTATCTATAATATAGCTTACCTTCTCAGGCAATTGTATTGCGATTTTGTTCTGCATCCGCTTCTCCTTTCCTCTTTTCTACAATACTTAGTAAGCTCTTCCCCAATACACCATCTTCTTGGCAGGCCTGCCGCAGTAAACGCAGGTATCGGAAATGCGCTCCTGATGAAAAGGCATACAGCGGCTGGTAACCGCCATATTTTCCTTAATGGCCTCCTCGCACTCTCTTTCGCCGCACCACATTGCCTTTACAAAGCCGGATTTTTCCGCAAAAATCTTTTCAAATTCTTCCCTGCTTGCCGCCGTAAAGGTGTGCTCCTCCAGATGCTTTTTCGCCCTCTCAAGCATATCTGACTGAATCTTTACAAGAAGCTCCCCTACCGTTTCTTCCAGCTTATCCAAAGCTACCTCTATCTTTTCTCTGGTATCGCGGCGGCAGATAACGCACTTCCCGGCCTCGATATCCTTCGGCCCAATCTCCACGCGCATGGGAATCCCGCGCATCTCCTGTTCGGAAAATTTCCAGCCGGGGCTCTTGTCGCTGTCGTCCACCTTTACGCGGAAGCTTCCAAGCTTATCACGCAGCTCGTAGGCTTTGTCCAGCACGCCTTCTTTTTTCTGCTGAATCGGAATAATCATCACCTGCGTAGGCGCAATTTCAGGAGGCAGCACCAGCCCCGAATCGTCCCCATGCACCATGATAATGGCTCCAATGATTCTGGTGGACAGTCCCCACGAGGTTTGATGGACATATTTTAATTGATTATCCTTATCCGTAAACTGGATGCCGAACGCCCTTGCAAAGCCGTCGCCAAAGTTGTGGCTGGTTCCCGACTGCAGCGCTTTCCCGTCGTGCATCAACGCCTCTATGGTATAGGTGGCCTCCGCCCCTGCAAATTTTTCCTTTTCCGTCTTGCGTCCTCTTACCACGGGAATCGCCAAAACCTCCTCGCAGAAATCCGCGTAGACATTCAGCATCTGCTCCGTCCTTTCCTCCGCCTCTTCGGCTGTGGCGTGAGCCGTGTGCCCCTCCTGCCACAAAAACTCCCTGGAACGGAGAAAAGGCCTCGTCTCCTTTTCCCAGCGCACCACGCTGCACCACTGATTGTACACCTTTGGCAAATCTCTGTAGGAGTGAATATCCCCCTTATAAAAATCGCAGAACAGCGTTTCCGACGTGGGCCGCACGCACATTCTCTCCTGAAGGGGCGTTAATCCCCCGTGGGTCACCCATGCAACCTCAGGGGCAAAGCCGTCCACATGGTCTTTCTCCTTCTGCAAAAGGCTTTCAGGGATAAACATAGGCATATACACGTTCTCCACCCCCGTCGCCTTGAAACGCTCGTCCAGCCGTCTCTGGATATTTTCCCAAATAGCATATCCCGCCGGTTTAATCACCATGCACCCTTTTACGTTGGAATAATCAATCAATTCCGCTTTCTTCACCACATCCGTATACCATTGAGCAAAATCCTCGCTCATGGACGTGATTGCCTCCACTAACTTTTTCTCCGCCATTTTTTCTCCTCCATTCTACTAGCGTTTTTTTTTGCTTTACTTTCACAGCGTTTGTCTTGCTTCACTTTTAAAGCATTTGTTTTACTTTACTTTTTACTGTAAACTTGTATCGGCGCGGGCTGGGCTGGCAGCCTCTTTCTCTCTGCAGGGGCTGGGCGACTGCCCGTCATATTTGACAGTCAAGCTCTCGCCGCAAAACAGCTACATGCCATCATGCCTCAAAGCAATGACTTGCACAGCGCACCGCAGAGCAGCGACTGCCCGCCATATCACAAAAGGGCGGCGCGCCTTTCCGCCCCACAAGGGACCGGAATCCGGCGGTACCACCCTACTTAATGCCTAAACATTCTCTTTTCCTACCGTTATCGCCGGCGTTACGCTGTATTTTCATACAGGGCTCCAAGGCAGGTTCCGAACATTTCACCTTGGAATCTTTCAGCGCCCTCTGCTTTCAAGCCTTTCCACACTTTCTTTGCTTTTCTGCAAAGGGGATTCCTTCTCTGACGGCTTCCCGAACGTACTAGTCCTCTTCTTCGCCACGTTTTTCCTTGCGGAATATTTTTACTTGATTGTAGAAAAAAAAATTTGATTTGTCAACTGTCAATCTACCATATAAATATTCAATTGCTGTATCATTTTTCAAGCCGCTGTATGAATTTTCATCAACATTTCTTGACATTTCCCCTGCCGCCAACCTGTTCATAAATAGCAAGAAGCCTCTCTATATTGTTTTCTATGGAAAATTCCTTCTCCGCTTTCCGGCGGGCGTTTTCCCCCAAAGTCCGGCACAGCTTGGAATCGGCCAGCAGCCTTTCCAAACCTTTTTCCAATGTTTCCGTATCCTTGGGAGCTGCAAAAAGCCCCGTCTCCCCCTCGACAATCATATCGGGAATCCCGCCCGTTTTCGACGCCACAATCCCGCATTTATTCGCCATCGCCTCCAAAATAGAAACCGACTGCCCCTCAAAATAGGAAGGCATCACAAAAATATCGCACTCCCTCAAATATTTTTGCTTCTCCTTGCCGCTAATCCATCCCAGATAGGTCACATACTCCCTCATCCCTTCCGCCTGCGCCTGCAGCTCCTTATCCTCCCAGATACCTCCAAGGTACAGGTGCACGTCGGGATAACGTTCCCAAAGCTTTGGCATAACCTCAAGCAACTCGCCGATTCCCTTTGCCCGGCACAGCCTTCCCAAAAACAGTATCTTGTGAACGCCGTACCGTTTTTCGCAAACCGCGGGCATTTGAATCGCATCCGGAAGCACAGTAATGCGTTCCGGCCCAATGATAGTCCCAAAAAAGTCCTTCCACGCCGTCCCCAGCACCAGAAAAGCGTCCCCCATAGAAAGTATTTTCTTCACGCGGGTTCTTCCCTTATCGCTTAATTCCTTCTGATAAAACTCCGGGAAATTGCCTCCATGCTGATGGATTACCAATTTTTTATGAAAAATAAACGCCGTCTGAATAAACAAAGATTTCCTATAATAGCTGGAATCCGACGCCACATTGACATGTACGATATCATAGCTTGAAAGCTTTGCAAGAAAGCGTATATAAGCCTTTACCGCCCAAAACAGCTTCCGCCACTTGGAGCCCTCCGCCATCGTACCGATATAACACAAATCTATCCGCCGCTCCAGCCCGGCTTCATAATAATTATTTACCACGCCCGAAATGCCGCCGTGAACGCTCCTGTCCGGTCCAAGCATAAGCACTTTTCGCTTGTCTCCTGCCATATCCAATCCCTGCCGTAAATTTCCCTTTTGTTTTTCCCATAATTATATTATAATGGAAAAGGCGGTGTCAACTTTTGCATCCGCCGGAAATACAGACAAGGGAGAAGAGTATCTATGGAGAGAAAAGTCGGAACGATATCAAGAGGAATCCGCTGCCCGATTATCCGGCAGGGGGACGATTTAGTAAAAATTGTTACAGACAGCGTATTGGGAGCGGCGGAGAGCGAAAATTTTAAGCTCCGCGACAGGGACGTAATTGCGGTAACCGAATCCATCGTGGCAAGGTCGCAGGGAAATTACGCCTCCGTGGAAGCCATTGCCGAGGACGTTAAAACAAAGCTTGGCGGAGAAACTATCGGGGTTATCTTCCCCATTTTGTCCCGAAACCGCTTTGCCATTTGCCTGCGCGGCATTGCCATGGGAGCAAAAAAAATCGTGCTTATGCTCAGCTACCCCAGCGACGAGGTGGGCAACGAGCTTGTCTCCTTAGACCAGTTGGATGCGGCGGGCATTAACCCCTACAGCGACGTCCTCACTTTGGAAAAATACCGGGAGCTGTTTGGAGAAAATAAGCACCCCTTTACCGGCGTGGACTACGTGTCCTATTACGGAGAGCTGATTCGGGAAGCGGGGGCGGAGGTTGAAATTATTTTTGCCAACGACTGCCGCAGCATCCTTTCTTATACAAAAAATGTGTTAAACTGCGATATCCACACAAGGGCGCGCACCAAGCGGCTTTTGAAAGCGGCCGGCGCAAATGTCGTGATGGGAATGGACGACATTCTCACCAGCCCGGTAAACGGAAGCGGCTGCAATGAAAAATACGGCCTCCTTGGCTCCAACAAATCCACGGAAAACACCATCAAGCTGTTCCCCAGAGAGTGCACCGATTTAGTAATGGATATCCAGAAAGAAATATTGAGCAGAACCGGGAAACATGTGGAAGTTATGGTTTACGGCGACGGCGCCTTTAAAGACCCCGTCGGAAAAATTTGGGAGCTTGCGGACCCCTGCGTATCCCCAGCCAGCACCCCCGGCCTTGAGGGAACGCCCAACGAGATAAAGCTAAAATACTTAGCCGACAACGATTTCAAGGATTTGTCCGGCGAGGCCTTAAAGGACGCTATCTCCAACCGTATCCGGGAAAAGAAGGATAATCTGGTGGGCGACATGACCTCTCAGGGCACCACCCCCAGAAGGCTTACGGACTTAATTGGTTCCCTCTGCGATTTAACCAGCGGCTCCGGCGATAAGGGAACGCCCGTTATTTTAGTTCAGGGTTATTTTGATAATTACACAAATTAAATACATATTTAACTTTTAAGGCTTCCCTGTGTTTCTGCAGGGAAGCCTTTTTTTAACGTATTTCTTTAAAAATATTTTTCGCGCCAAGCGCAATCCCCAAAGATACTGTCCCCGAAAACAAAACCACCATAAACTCCCTTCCATCAAATATCTCAAACAAAATCCCATAGAGCGCGCTCCCAAGGGGGCTGGCGCACATGGAAACGGTAAGTATCACGGATATCACCTTTCCAATAAGAGCCTGCGGCGTTTCCGCCTGCACAAAAGACATTGTCTGCACGGAAAAGATAGTAGCGCACAGCATAACGGCAAAGCAGCATACCGTCAGCACAAAATAATTGAGCAGGCCTGACGGGAAAAGGAACAGCGAAATCCCCACGGGGAACACGCTCAATGCCGCGCACACCAGTATCCGCCCCGACTTTTGAATTTCCAGCCTTTTTGCCAAAGCTCCCGCGCAGACGCCTCCCGCCATCCCGCCTGCAGCCAGCACCCCTTCTCCGTATCCGTACAGCCGGTTTACATCGAATCCCTGCAAATCCAGCACCTCCGTCACCAGATAGGGCAATCCCACGTTTATCATTGCGGATAAAAACAAATTGATTCCGCAGACGGCCAGCAATCCTTTTCCAATGGCGGGCTTGTCTCTTACAATAAAGCGGAGGCTTTCCCCGAAATCCGCCTTTACCGTCCGCCACATGCTGTCCCCTAAAGCCGGTTTTTCAAAGGGCATTTGAATAAAAATTTCCATAACCGCCGACAGAAAAAAGCAGCCCATACACAGCCAAAGCACCGGCTGCAGTCCCCACGCGCTGTACAGAATTCCGCCAAGCACCGGCCCGGTTAAGGAGGAAAGAGCGCTGATTCCATTGATAACTGAATTTGCCGCCATATACTTGTCCTGACTTATTAGCGCCGGTATGCTGGCCTGAACGGAAGGCTGGTAGGCCCCCGCAATCCCGTACAAAAGCATCATCGTTGCCGCCAGCAGCAGCACAAGATTCACCCTTCCCATCAACAGGGAAAAGACTAAAATCACCAACGCCGTAAAAAAGTCCAGCGTCACCATAATATTGCGCCGGTTTACCCTGTCCGCCACAATCCCGCCCACCGGCGAAAGCAATACGGCGGGAATAAAAGCGCAAGCCGTGACGGTTCCGTAAAGCGTGGAGGAGCCCGTCAGGTTCAGCAGATACAGCGGAAGCGCAAACCTGATTGCCGCGTTGCCGAACAGTGAAATAATCTGACCGATAACCACTAAAGTAAAATCCTTTGAAAATAATTTTGAATTCATGGTTTTCCCTTTCTTTAATACCGCATGACGGTATGTATCATTTTAAAATTTTTCTGCAGCCTTATCGCCTTTTTCAAATCAGACTGCAGAAAAAATTTACCTATTTATTTTCCTCGTAAATTAGGGCCAGCTCCCTCATTCTTTCCAGCATCTCGTCGTCCACAATATCCAGTCCCATCCCTTCCAACATCTGCCTAAGGACCATAAATTTGCGGCAGACATCCTCCACTGTATTGTTGAACATCATGGGATTCATCCAAATATTGGCGGCAATCATAATCAGCTCTGCCAGCTCCGCGGGATACTCCGTGCAGATGGAGCCGTCCGCAATTCCCTCCTTGATAACAGGGAGAATGTAAACGGGCACCGTCTCGTCAATCGTATCCCGGAACACGCTGAAAAACAGCCCCGGACTGCTGCCAAGATTCGGCGCGGCCTTAAAAATTTCATTTTGAACGGGGCTTAATATCGACTCCTTAAAAATCCTCCGCAGCTTTTCCTTTCCGGTAATTCCCTTGCTGTCCCGGATGGACGCAAGCATCCGGTTGGATTCCTCCGTCATCCTGTCCGTAACCATATCTAAAATTTCTTCCTTTGATTTAAAATGATGGTAAATGGCCCCCTTGCTCAAGCCTCCCAGATTGTCGATGATATCCTGAATGGACGTATGCTCATAGCCCTTTTCCATAAATAGCCGAAAGGCGACCTCCAATATTAAGTTGACTGTCTCCTCCGGATGTTTGTTTCTCGCCATGCCTTTTCTTTTAACATACTACCGGTATGTTTATATTATCATACCATTAGTATGTATGTCAACCTTTCATAAAATCTTTTAGATAAATTTCCATAGAGCGGTTCATCTCGTTAGAAAAATCGGATTCGTATTTCCGCTTCCAAAACGCCTCCATCCACTTGTCGTAGCCCTCCGCGCCGGTTTTCTCCAAAAACATTTTCCGTATCTCCTGACCGCTCTTATCCTGATAAGTATTTTCACACACCATGTCGGAAATTGCAAACCGTTCCGGTTTTTTCCGCTCCCTCTGCTGCTTTGTGGGATGCCCAAACACCAGCAGACAGGCGGGGTACACATATTGCGGGAGCCCCAAGAGAGCCTTCATCTCCTCCGCGTTCTCCATCACGTCTCCGATGTAACAGGAGCCAATCCCCAAGCTTTCCGCCGCCGTCACCGCATTTTGCGCGGCAATCAGCGCGTCCTCCACGGCAAGGAGCAAATCCCCCGCTCCGGGCTTTCTGGGGGCTAGTCCCGCTTCCTTATAAAAAGACAGCCATTTCCGACAGTCCGCGCAGAACACAAGAACCAGCTTTGCCTTTGCAATAAACGGCTGGTTGTCGCAAAGCTCCGCCAGCTTTTCCTTTTTCTCCCCGTCCGTAATGTCAAGAATGGTATACAAAAGCTGACAGCCCGCGGAGGGCGCCTGCAGGGCCGCTCCCAAGATTATCTCTCTGTCCTCCTTCGAAATTTCCTCCTCCGTAAACACGCGGACAGATTTTCGCCCGTAAAGCGCCTTTATGACTTCGTTTGTATTCATATTTTGCAGAACCTCCTTGCCGTCCATATAGTAGAAGTATCTTATCTCTCATCTCACAATTGAATTTTCTTATTCGCTATTTTATATCTGAACCTTGCCCCGCCATCTATAGCTTACATCTTATACTGCCGTTTACGCTGCTATGTTGTATCATGCTGTTTTGGCTCGTGATATAAATCTCAAGCTTCACCTCAACTTATTTCCTGTCAAAAACAATAGGGTCTTAATCTCATAGGCGTGAAGCCGCAGACAAATCTCTCCCTGCGCAAATTCGGCAAGAGGCCGCTCCCTCAAATCACATTCCGCCCATGCCTCATACGCAAAGCCGGGCTTTACCGTCACCTTCTGGGCGGAGCCCGCAAATTCGTGGAAGCGGACCACAAGATATTTCCCGTCCTCGGACTTTTTCGCCGCATCAAGCTCCACCTGCTCGTTATCGAAAGAAAGGAAGCTCTCATAAGGAAGAAGGCTTTCCCCTGCCCGCGCCTGCATCGGCTCGTTTAGCGCAAAGGCCTCCTGAACCACTTTTCCCGCCACAAAGTCGCCCTCGTGAGGAAGCAGCGCATAGGTAAATTCATGGATTCCTTGGTCCTGAAGATAATCCGGGTAGGTTCCCGCCCGCAGCAAGGAAATGCGCAGCACGTTATCCTTGATATCGTGGCCGTACTTGCAGTCATTTAAGATACTCACGCCGTAATTTCTCTCCGACAAGTCGGCCCACCTATGGGCCACCGTCTCAAATTTCGCCAAATCCCAACTGGTGTTCCAATGATTCGGACGCCTTACATTGCCATACTGCACGTCGTAGGTTCCATAAGTCGAGCGGATATCCACCGGGAAAGCCGCCTTTAAAAGCTGATGCTGCTCGCGGTATTCCGCCTTCGTCGCAAAATCAATCCTTCTGTTATTGCTGTAAAGTATCATATCCTGCCAGATATGGGAATTGCCGTACTTCCATTCCATGTGAACCCGAAGGCGCAAGGGCCCCCTTTCCGCAATTTCAAATGCGGTGAGCTCCGTAATTTCACGCATTTTTTCCTGATAAAAAATATCGATATCCCATGCCTCAAAATCAAGGGGCTTGTCCTCAAACGCCTGAAGGACGTTTGCCCGCCTCCCCTCCGGCACCACGTTCCGGTCGTAGGTCTTATCGTACAATTTATCAATCTGCCCGTATTGATTTAAGGATATCTTGTAAAAAGGCGTTTCGAGCTCCCGGCCGTTTACCGCAAAGGCCGTCTCGTCTGACATTTCCTGCGCTGTTTCTTCTGACATTTCCCGCGTTGCTTCGTCTGGCATCTTCTGCGCTGTTTTCTCGGCCGCCTTCTGTGCCGTCTCGTCTGACATTTCCCGCACTTTCTCTTCGGTCTGCTCTTCTAACCTACCTGACCTTTCTGCCACAGCCCCCTCTTCTTCCTCAAAAACAATAGTTTTCACGCCCATCGCGGGAACATCTTCCACTTCCACAAAGGTAACTCCCTCGCCCTTTTGCGATATCAGCCTGTGCCCCTGCCCGTCCCTGAAAACGCCGTCCCTGCTTTCGGGAACAGAAACAAGCCCGCTCATGGCCCAGCCGGAAGAATTAAACGCCGTGTAGGTATTTTCCTTCTCCGCCAGTATACCGCCAAAAGCTTCCTCCTCCTCCCCATGAGCAATTTCTTCAATATAGGCATAATCCTTTCTGGAATCCTCGTATACCTCATGGATAGCGGAACCGGGAATAATATCGTGGAACTGATTTGTCAAAATATGTTTCCAGCCCTTTGTCAATTCCTCCTGCTTTGCGCTCCCGATATCCCCCGAAAGCAGCGCGCTCATCGCCGTCAACCACTCCGTCCTCCGATAAAGCAGCTCCATCTTCCGGTTCATCCGCTTGTTATAGCCCTGACTTGTGTAGGTGCCCCGGTGATATTCCAAATACAATTCCCCGTCCCACGTGTGGACATACTGCTTTGTATTTTTTATCGTGTCGTGAAGCTTCCGGAAATAAGCGCCCGCCGTGGATATTTTCAGATTGGGAAGGCCCGGAATTCTGTCAATCCTTCTTCTATTTTCCAGCATATCCCTGTTTACGCCGCCGCCCCCGTCCCCAAAGCCAAAGGAAATCAGCAAATCCTTGTTCAACTGCTTTTCACTGTACGCGTCCCAAATTCCTTGAACCGTTCTCGGCGTAATCATTCCGTTGTAAGTGTAAAACCAACTGTCGCGCGCCCTCTCCGGCTCCGGCGTGGTGATAAAATGCGTCAAAACCTCGCTGCCGTCGATTCCCTTCCATATAAAAGTGTCGTGAGGCATACGGTTGTACTGATTCCAGCTAATTTTTGTAGTCATAAAGGTGTCGATTCCGGCCTTTTTCAAAATCTGCGGAAGCGCCCACGAATAGCCAAACACGTCCGGCAGCCAAAGGAACTCCACCTCTTTGCCAAACTCTTCTTTAATAAACCTGCTGCCAATTAAAATCTGCCTTGTGAGGGATTCCCCGCCGGTTAAATTGCAGTCGGCCTCCACCCACATAGCGCCGTCCACCTCCCAGCGTCCCTCATCGGCTCTCTTTTTAATTTCCCTGTAAATATCCGGGAACTCCTCCTTCATATATTCATATAACTGCGGCTGGGTCTGCAGAAAAATATACTCAGGATAAAGCTCCATCAAGCGCAATACTGTTGAAAAGGAGCGGGAGCCCTTTTCCTTGGTATGCTTCAACTGCCAAAGCCACGCCATGTCGATATGGGTATGGCCCACGCAGTACACGTTGACTAGGGAATGTTTATCCATCCCATCGATACTTTCATTTAAAAAATCGACCGCCTGATGCACGGATTCATAAAACGTCTCGCTTCCCGGATAAGTCCAGTCGATACGGTAAAAGGCCCCGTCAAGGGCGTTCCGAAGCTCATACTTTAGGGGCTGGGAATCGTCAAGCTCTCCCAAGGCCTGCCACACCATGGACGCCGTATAATAAAGGTCGTCCGCCTTTTCGTCCAGCCACGCAAGGTCCGCGCGGGCAATCCGGTGCTCCTGAACCCTGGGAACTCCGCCCCCTTCCAGCCCTGACCAAAGCCGAAAGGCAATATCTACATCGGTTCCGCAAAGCCCATCGTCAAAAAATACTTCCTTATGATTTGCGTCCACCCCCTGATACATGCCGCCGTTTACATAAATCATGGCCTCAAAGCCTGAGTTGTTTCCGCCCCCGGTATTGCCAAAATCAAATATCCCGACAACCTTTTTTCCCTTCCACTGTGCCGGAATGGAAATTATCTTGTGCAGCCAAAGGTATTTGTCGCGGCCTTTCCATGTGCCACCGACTGCCAAGCTGTCCTTGCCTTCCCCGGTATTGCCAACTGCCAAATTGTCGCTTCCTTCTCCGGCGCTGCCAACCGTCAAATTGCCGCTTCTTCCTTCTCCTACATTGCCGACCACCGAGTTATCCTTGCTTTCTACTCTGCCAGCCGCCAAATTCTCCCTGCTTTTCTCTTCCCCGTTTTTCAAATCCCCTTGGCCTTCAAACGCCTCAGGCAGTTTAGGGTTCACAACCCCCTGCATATCCTCCGCCGCGGCAAACCTTTCCAGTCCAATAATATCCCGGTATCTGTATTGCTCAAGCTCGCCGATGCGCCTTTCCAGCTTTCTGTCCGTCAAAAACATTTATCCGTCCTCCCCTCTATCTTAAGCTTCCTGTAGCTTAAATGGCTTCCCTGACGCACCGCCAGCCCCGCCGCGCCTGTCAGATAGGGCTCCGTCCCGTCAACCGCTTCCAGACTTACGTCCCCAACTGCTGCAATAATCTTATTTCCCATAGCTTCAATCTCTAGTTTATACTCCTGTCCATGCCGCCATGAATAAGGAACGCCAGCCAGCTTTTGAAGCCCCTGCCGGGTATTTTTTAAGATGACAAATTCCTCTTTTTCCCCAAAACCGGCAAAATACCCCCTAACGCCGCCCTGCACCCGAACGCAGCCGTAATGCTGTTTCCCTGCGTGGGGCACGATTAAAAACTGCGCCTTGTAATCCGTCCAATCGTATCTGCCCGTGTAGGCCTCCCCAAAATCAGCGCAGGATAAATGCAGCTTTCCTTCCTCTAAATATAAATTCCCTTTCAAGCGGGTAAACTGGCTTACCTCCCGGTGCACGGAAGTCCATGCTTCCATAACTTCCTCCTGAAAATCAACGCTGTAGCAGGGCGCGCCGTCGGCAAACAAATCATCGACAAAAGCCGTAAACCTTGCCACCTCTTTCCCCGCGCAAAGCTCAAAAGCAAAGCCCATCTCGTCCAAAAGCACACCCTCCATGGCGGGAATCTCATATTCCATAGCCGTCCATTTTCCCTTTTCCGAGACATATTCCCCGCTTAAATATAATTCCTTCGTGCGGGCGTTCCGCACATACAAAAAAGCCTTGCAGTCCGGCGCGCTTTCAGGCAGCATCACGCTCCCGTGAATTTTTTGTCCCGGATAAACCAGCGGGGAAAACGCCGGGTCATAGCGGCTATCGTGAAAATCCTCCGGAAACAGGTAAGTCCGTTGATAAACGCAAAGCCTTTCCCCCGGCCGCACCGGATAGGCATGAACCCGCAGGCACCTATCGCCGGTAAAAGCCGTTTCCGCCGTATTTAAAAGATAGCTTTCCAGAGCCCGCGCCTCAGATAAATCCCTGCACTCGGCGCGTACCTCCATGGCGTGGGTGGAACCGGGAAATTCAAAATGGCAGCCGTGGATTCTTTTTTCCACAATCTCATCAAAGGGCTTTGGCAGCGCCTCCCCGGCCAGCTTCCATGCCAGCTTTGCAATATAGCAGGCCCCGTAGGGGATATCCTGTATATTCAGCGAGCCAATCACGCTGGAACATGCCAAAAAATCGTTGATTGGCAGACGCCAGCGTTCCTCTATGGCTTCCAGTCCGCCCCGCACGCCCATGATTGCCGCCACATTTCCCACGTTGCAGTCTGTGTCCCAGCCGCATCGGCAGCAAATGGTGATGGTCTCCGAAAAATCTCCCCTTCCGTACAGCAAAGCCAAAATCATCACCGCAATATTGGGCAGTATATGACAATTGCCCGAATACCTGTCATAGCCGTGATTATCGTGAATATAGGAAAAGCACTCCTCCCAGCGTTCCGGATGCTCCTCATGGAATTTTATAATTTCCCGCACCAGCTTTGCATAGGCGCAATCCGCGGGAATGTAGGAAAGTCCTTTTTCCAAAATGGCATGAATATCCTGTTCCACAAACGCCCAGCTAATACAGACCGCGATAAAAATACCGCCGTAAATTCCATTGCCGTCATGGGTCACACTGGCGGCTTTTTTTGCAAGCTGCGCCGCAAGGTCTGGATTTCCCGGCGCAACAAGCCCCCACGTATCAATAAAAATCTGCCCGCCAATCTGTTCCGCCATAGTCCTGCCGTTTTGGGCAATGCTGCCGCTCTGGGGCGCGGGAATCCCTTGCCGCAGATTCAAATACGCCGTGTGCTCCGTGGAGCACCCGTACCCGCCCCACCAGAAAAATCCATGCTCGTAAGGCGCATAGTTTAGCAGCGCCTCCCCCACATCGTCGGCCGTCATGGTCTTTCCCCTTGCCATGGAATCCTCCAAGGCCCGCAGGAAAAACAGCGGCCCGTTGCTGTCGTCGTCCGCCGCGAATCGCCGGTATGCCACCGGATAACCCTTAAGCTCCCCATACACTTCCTTTATCTGCTCGTAAGTCCAGCCCTCCACCGGCGCGCCCAGCCTTATGCCGATGATTTTTGCCAGCCACCCGGCATAAATTTTTTCAATCCATTCTGCTTTCATTGTTGATATTCGGCTCCTTTGTTTGTTTTATGTAACGGCGGTACTGCACTTCCTTTTCTCTTTTTAAACTATTTTTCATTGAGAAAGGCAGACAACCTTAAATACTTGATTACACGATTTTACAGCCATACGGCCCAATCGCCATAATCAAATACGCCGCTTCCATGACAAAGCTTTTCATTTTCCTTGAGACACCTAAATTCTTCCCGCATACGAATTAAAATTTCCGGTTGTATGTCCAATAAGTGATGCCCCGGAAACACCTTTTTTACCGGCAGCTCTGCAATCCTTTCAAGGGAGGAAAGATACGCTTCCGGGTCGGTGGACGGGTAATTTGCAAACAAAGTTCCCTTGTAAACTAAATCGCCGGTAAATAAATATCCTCTGTCCTTTTCCCAAAAACAAAGATGCCCCGGCGAGTGTCCCGGCGTATGCAGGGCTTCGATTTTTCTGCCTCCAATGTCAATTATAGCATGGTCGCTTAATAATTGGGCCGGCATACCTTGAAAAATCGCATAATCATCCACATGAAAGTCCTCCGGCAAATCGCAATGTCGCGCCACCATTTTCTTAACCGCTTCTAT
>JAMPGS010000038.1 GCA_023663815.1 Clostridium sp. | reverse complement strand
TTATCGCTTGTCTCATTTACAGCACATAGGCTATTATAGTATAATGTTTTTTAGTTTGCAAGTATTTTTTTAAAAACTTATTAGAAATTTTATCTTTATTACGGGGACTTAATGTGAAAAATCAGCTTGATAGCTGATTTTATCACATAACAATTTGTGCCGGAGCGTCACAAATTGTATTGATGGCAGACGCAAATTTGAGATTTGCGTCGCCCCGTCGCGTAAACGCTCCGGAATGGTGATTAAAATGATATTCGATACGCACGCGCATTACGACGACAAGGCGTTTGATAATGACAGAGAAACGCTTTTTGAGAACATGAAAAAAGACGGGGTGGAGCTGATTGTCAACGTAGGTTCCGACCTTGCCTCCAACCATAAAACCTTGGAGCTGGCGGAGAAATTTTCGTTTATTTACGCGGCAATCGGGGTGCACCCTTCGGAGACGGGGGAGCTTACGGAGGCCGACATACAGTGGCTTCAAGAGAAGTCGAGGCATCCAAAGGCGGTAGCTATAGGCGAAATAGGACTTGATTATTATTGGCAGGAGCCTGATAAGACTGTTCAAAAAAAATGGTTTGAGAGGCAGCTTCAGCTTGCGGCAAAGGTAAATCTGCCGATTATTGTACATTCCAGAGATGCGGCGAAGGATACCCTTGAAATATTGAAGGATTGGCAGAAGGATAAGACGGGAGGGGTGATTCATTGCTTTTCCTACACGAAAGAGCTGGCAAGGGAATACTTAAATATGGACTATTATTTTGGCATCGGCGGGGTTTTGACCTTTAAAAATGCAAAAAAGCTTGTGGAAGCCGTGGAATATATCCCAATGAATCATATTTTGTTGGAAACAGACTGCCCTTATCTGGCGCCGGAGCCCTACCGGGGGAAGCGAAACCAGTCGTCTTACATTTATTATGTGGCGCAAAAGCTGGCCGAGATTAAGAAGTTGAGCAGAGAAGAAGTGCTAGAACAAACTATGCAGAACGCTAAAAAATTTTACAATCTATAAACCTTTTGTAAGTTTTAAGACTTTTACAACCTTCAGAGTTTTTGCAAGTTCTAAGGCTTTTATAACTTCCAAGGCTTTTACAACTTTCAAAACTTTTGCAAGTTTTAAAGCCTTTACAATCTATATTTATAAAGCTCTTGCAATTTTAAGGCTTATAAAAATCAAAATTCACATGAAGGTAGAAATCAAGGAGCAAAAAATGGCATATCTGGGAACGCCGGCGGCGACGGCGGAAATTATTGGCAGGTACGGCTTTAGATTCCAAAAAAAGTACGGGCAGAATTTTTTGATAGACGCCAATATTTTAAATAAAATCATAAGGGCGGCCAACATTACAAAGGAAGATTATGTGGTAGAAATTGGCCCCGGCATAGGGACTATGACCCAATATCTGGCGGAGAGCGCAAGGGGCGTAGCCGCCGTGGAGATTGACAAAAATCTCATTCCGGTTTTGCGGGAAACCTTATCGGAATACGACAACGTTACCGTTATCAACGAGGATATTTTAAAGGTGGATATCGGCGCGCTGGCGGAAGAAAAAAATGGCGGCAAGCCGGTGAAGGTGGTGGCAAACCTGCCCTACTACATTACCACGCCCATTATTATGGGCCTGCTTGAGAGCCGCGCGCCAGTTTTGGACATTACGATTATGGTTCAGGAGGAAGTGGCGGATAGGATGCAGACGGGGCCGGGCAGCAAGGATTACGGGGCCTTGAGCCTTGCGGTGCAGTATTATGCCCAGCCTGAGATGGTAATGAAGGTTCCGGCCTCCTGTTTTATGCCAAGGCCTAACGTGGGGAGTGCGGTGATACGCCTTACCCGCTATCAGGAGCCGCCGGTAAAAGTGGCAAGCGAAGAAAAACTCTTTTCCATCATACGGGCGGCCTTTAACCAGCGGAGGAAAACCATGGCAAACGCCTTGTCCAACGCGGCGTCGCTTGTAGATGATAAGGGAAAGCCGATGAGTATTACAAGGCAGGAGGTATGCGGCGCGCTGGATAAGATGGGGCTGGCCCAGACCATAAGGGGGGAGGCCCTTACCTTAGAGCAGTTTGCCGAGTTTTGTAATCTGCTTTAATGTTTTGACATACAAAAAGTCATATGGTAAACTTAAAAATGAAAATAGGAAGATTATGCCCTGTCAAAAGAGTGAAAAGGTGAGCATGAGGTGAGTACCCTTGGACAAATATGAATATAAAGTACGTGCGGACGAGATAAAGACATTAATTTCAGAAGGAAAATACGCAGATGCCGTTAAGATAGCCGATTCGGTTGACTGGCGCAGAGTGAAAAGCGTCATGATGCTGTGCACTATCAGCGATTTGTATAAGATTAACCGAAGATATGAGGACAGCAGGGACATCCTTTTGCTTGCCTATGAGAGACATGCCGGGGGAAGATTGATTGTCTATTCCCTCTGCGAGCTGTCGGTTAAGCTGGGGGAGTTTGTTCAGGCCCTTGAATACTACAAAGAGTTTATTCAGCTTGCGCCGAAGGACAGCGGGAGATATGTTCTTTTATATAAAATATACGAAGCGCAGGAAGTAAGTCTGGAAGAGAGAATCGAGGTTTTAGAGGAGCTTAAGAAGCGGGATTACCGTGAGAAATGGGCTTACGAGCTTGCTTATCTGTATCACAGGGTGGGGCTTGCTTCAAAATGCATTGAAGAGTGCGACGAGATGTTTCTCTGGTTTGGCGAGGGCAGGTACGTCCTTAAAGCCTTGGAGCTTAAGATGCTCCATGAATCTTTAAGCGAGGAACAGCAGTTAAAATATGAACAGATGAAGGAGACGGGCGGATTTATCACCTCCGATTACGCTGTGGACCAGCAGGAAATTCAAAAGGCGGCGGAGAGCGAGACAGAGGAGGAGGACGACGACGAATTTAGCCTTGAGGAAAATATCCTTACAGACGACACCCAAGAAATACCGGGGAAGGATGAGATGGATATTCAGGTAAAAACCGTGGACGTCAGCCAGTACAACACCTTAAACCTTCAAAAAGAGCTTGCGGAGAGCATGAAGGAAATTCTGGGAACGACGGAGGAGCTGGCGGAAAAGCCCCCGGAGGATTCGGAAGCCCTCTTAAAAACGCAGGTGTATGAGCCTGTAAGCGGAGGGGACGCCGCGGTTTCTTCCGATACGGAAGCATTACCCCCGAAAAAGGAGGAGCAGCCTGCCGAAAAGGAAGCTTCTTTAGAAGAAAAAATACATATTCCAGAGGATGTGCTGCGTTCCGGCGATATCGTTTCCGCGCCGGCCCCGGCAGTCCACGCGGAGAATTCCGAGGAGGTCTTTTTTGGAAATACGCAGGAGGTCAATATTCAGGATGTAGTTACCGAGCTGGCGGGACAAAATGACGGACACAAATTGTTTACCCCTTTGGAAGAGCAGGAGGAACTGGCGGACGAAAGCGAGGGCGGAGCGGAAGCGGCTTCCGGGACGGAAAACGGGAACGCCAATATTATCAAGGCGTTTCATAAGCCCTCAGGCTATGACAAAATTCTCACGCAGGATTACGACGGCCAAATTTCGCTGGTGGTTCCCGAACAGGAGCGGGTGGAAAAGCAGATTACGGGCCAGCTAAGTATAGACGATATTATGGCCGAGTGGGAAAAAATGAAGCAGGACAGCGAATCCCGCCGGAGAGAGGAAATTCGCGAGAGGGTAAGGCAGCAGACCAACACGCTTTTCGCCGACTTTGACGAGGCCACGAAAAACGGGCTTTTGGAGGAGCTGGAAAAAGCCATGGTGTCGGCGGCTATGCGGGAGGAGAAGCTGAAGGCGGAGAAGGATAAGCCTAAGGTTGTTAAAGTTGCAGACATAGATAAAATTATGGAGGAAAAGCAGGCCTTGGCTCAGGCAGCAGCCGAGGCGGCCGAAAAGTCCCGCCAAAAGGCTTTGAAGGAAGAGGAGAAAGCGCAGGCTGAAGAAGAGCTGCAAGCCGAGGAAGCAAAAGAAGGAAAGCTCACTCAGGCGGAGCTGGACAGACGGCTTGTGGAAGCCTACTTAAAGAGGGCCGAGGCCTTTTTGCAGAATAATCCCATAGAGCTTTTTGTGGAGGAACAAAAGGAAAACGGAGCGATTTCCAAGGAAGCGCAGGAGCAAAAAGCAGGCGAAGCGGATTCTGAAATAGGACAGGAGGAAAATGGCACAGGGCTCAAGGAGCTAAAGGCAGCAGAGGAAGCCGCCGCGGGAAATTCAGGAAGCGAAGCGGCGGAATCTGAAAAAACGGCAAAAGCCGGAAAGGCCGCAGAAGCTGGGAAAGCGGTAAAATCTGGAGAGAAAGCGGCAGCCGGGGAAATGGCAGGAACCGCAGACGCAGCATCCGGGAACACAACAAAGGCTGGAAAGGCAGCAAAATCTGGGGAGAAGGCGGAATCCGAAAACACAGCAAAAACCGGAGATTCGGCTTCCGAGGAGGACGCCGAGGACAAGCACGCCTCCAGAGAAATGACGGGAAGCGAGAGAGAACAATTTGCGCCCTTTATTCATCATAAACGAACCAGAAGGCAAATCGTGGAAGCAATCGACAATATCAGCATGGCGTCCTACACGGGCAATGTGGTGATTACCGGGGAGGAAGGAACCGGAACTATCGCCCTTGCGAAGCTGCTGGTAAAGGAAATTCAGCTTTCCGACAGCAATTTTTCAGGCAAGGTTGCCAAGATTTCCGGCAGCACCATGAACAAAAAGGACGTGGCGGCCACCCTTGGCAAGCTTTCGGGGGGAGCCCTGATAATCGAGGGGGCGGCTTCCATGAAAAAGCCCGCAGTGGAACAGCTTTTGGGAGTGCTGAATCAGGAGGAGCAGGGCCTTATCGTTCTGTTGGAGGATATGAAGCCGAAAATGAACGATTTTTTGGAAGAGTATCCCGATTTAAAGCCGGTATTTAATCTTCGGGTGGACGTGGAGGCGATGGACGACCAGACGCTTGTAAAATACGCGAAAAAGTATGCCTTGGAACAGGAGTATACTATCGACGAGCTGGGAGTTTTGGCGCTGCACACAAGAATTGCGGACATGCAGACCAGCGACCATGAGGTGACGCTGGGAGAGATTGAGGAGCTGGTGGACGAGGCGATTTATTATGCCGACAAAAAAACGCCGCAGCATTTCTTCGATGTTCTGCTGGGGAAACGGTATGATGACGAGGACATGATTGTTCTGAGAGAAAAAGATTTTATGCACTATTAGGGGGTTAAGGTAAGAGATGGAAGAAACAGTTAGGAGAGCAGAGGGAGAAGTTTTTATTTCGGAGGCAGACCAGTACTTGTTTGCGCAGGGGACGCACTATGATATTTATAAAAAGCTTGGCGCGCATCCTACAGTGCAAAACGGCGAGAAGGGAATGTTCTTTGGCGTCTGGGCTCCGAACGCGGAGAGCGTTCATGTGATTGGGACTTTTAACGGCTGGGACGAGGGGGCAGCTCCCATGAAGAGAATCGGCCCCGGAGGGATTCACACGGCCTTTGTGCCGGGCGTGGGTGTGGGCGAGCTGTATAAGTATCTGATTACAACGCCTTCCGGGGAAAAACTGTATAAGGCGGATCCTTTTGCCAACAGCGCGGAGCTCCGCCCCGGAACGGCTTCGCGGACGGCCGATATTTCCGGGTTTAAGTGGACGGACGGCGTTTGGATGAAGGAGCGTTCCGAGAAGGATTACAACAGGGAGCCGGTGGCGATTTACGAGTGTCATATCGGGTCTTGGATGCGCCACCCAAGGCCGGAGGAAAAGGGCTTTTATAATTACCGCGAATTTGCCGACAGGATTGTAGAGTATTTAAAAGAAATGAAGTATACTCACATTGAGCTTATGGGGATTGCGGAGTATCCTTTTGACGGTTCATGGGGATATCAGGTGACGGGATACTATGCGCCCACTTCCCGTTACGGCGAGCCGGAAGATTTTATGTATCTGATTAATAAGCTTCACAAAAATAAAATCGGCGTGATTCTTGACTGGGTACCCGCGCATTTTGCGACGGACGCTCACGGATTGGGGCGGTTCGACGGTCAGTGCATTTTTGAGCATCCCGACCCGCGCAAGGGGGAGCATCCCGATTGGGGCACCAAGATATTTAATTATGAAAAGACGGAGGTAAAAAATTTCCTCATAGCCAACGTGCTGTTTTGGATAAAAGAATTCCACGTTGACGGTATCCGCGTGGACGCGGTGGCCTCCATGCTGTACCTGGATTACGGCAAGCAGGACGGCCAGTGGGTTCCCAACAAGTACGGCGGGAATGAAAATTTGGAAGCGATTGAGTTTTTCAAGCACTTGAATTCCGTGGTGCGCGGCACGTATCCGGGCTTTTTGACGATTGCCGAGGAGTCCACGGCATGGCCGAAGATTACCGGGGCTGTGGAAGACGACGGGCTTGGCTTTTCTTTCAAGTGGAATATGGGCTGGATGCATGATTTTTGCGAGTACATGAAGCTGGATCCTTATTTCAGGAAGGACAATCATTACGCCCTTACCTTTGCAATGTCTTATAATGAGAGTGAAAATTATATTCTGCCTCTTTCCCACGACGAGGTGGTGCATTTGAAGTGCTCCATGGTAAACAAGATGCCGGGCTATCAGGTGGATAAGTATGCAAACCTGCGCTGCGGCTACACCTATATGTTCGGCCATGCGGGTAAAAAGCTTCTTTTCATGGGACAGGATTTCGGGCAGGAGAGAGAGTGGAGCGAGGAGAGAGAGCTTGACTGGTATCTTTTGGGAGAAGATTTAAATAAAGGGCTTCACGAGTATATGAAGGAGCTCCTAAAGATTTATAGAAAATATCCCTGCATGTATGAGTTTGACAATTGCTGGGATGGGTTCGAGTGGCTGAACTGCGACGACAAGGACAGAAGCACTTACAGCTTTTTTAGAAAGTCCTCCAGCGGAAGGAACAGCCTGTTGTTTATCATAAACATGACCCCCATTGCGTGGGAGAATTACAAGCTGGGCGTTCCCAAGAAAAAGAAATATAAGCTGCTGTTAAGCAGTACGGAAGAACGGTTCGGCGGAAACGGCGGAGTAATCCCTAAGGAGATTACCGCGGTAAAGGGAAATTGCGATTACAGGGATTACAGTATTACTTTGGATTTGCCGCCCTATGCGGCAGCGATATTTGTTTTTTAGCAGATATTAAGAAAAAGAAACTATGTGCCGAAATAAAGGGTGAATGTGCAAAGCATTTGCCCTTTATTTTTGCGCAGGGGCGCGGAAGGAAATTTGCTGCTGGCGCGCGAGCCGGGAGAGAAACCTTCCTTATCCGATTTGGCGGCGGCAAAAGGGCGAAACAAATTTGCAGGCATTGGAAGTATGGAGAATTTATATGAGTATGTTGGTAGATGGGGCCGAAAACAAAGCGGCCGCGTTATATGCGGATACAAACAGCAGAATATCGCCGTCCCGCGGCGGGCAGGGGGCGGAGAAAACCCAGTCCGGCAGCTTTGCGGTGGATATTTCCGGCACGGTGATGGACAATACCGCCGCTTACGGCGCTGCGTACTCGGAGCATGGGAAAAGCATAGAGGACGTTATGGAGGCCGCGGCGCAGGAGGACAGAACCGCCCAGCGCAATTATATGGCGATTATGTCAAACTCTATGTCGGACGAGGATTTTGCTAAGCTGCAGAGAGAGGGCTTTCATCCGGGAAGCACCGATATCGAGACGGTAGTTACGATTATCGACAGGATGAAGGTTGCGATGGCGAAAGGCGGAACCGAGGTTGCAGGATACACGGACGCCGTCAGCGACGATGCCTTGAAAGAAATTGCGGGGAGCGAGGCCTTTGCAAAGGAGCTGAAAAGGCAGTTTGAGGAAAAAAATATTCCCATGACGGACGAAAATATTGCGGCGGTGCGGGAAGCGTGGGATATCTTAACGCAGACGGGGGCGCTTTCCGACGGCAATATAAAATATATGGTTGAAAATAACATGGAATCTACCCCGGAAAATTTGTATACGGCGAAATATTCGTCGGACAGGGACGGAAGCCGTCAGGGAATGGGCTACTATGGAGCGGGCGTTGCGGGCTACTATGCCAGAAAGCCCGATGAAATTGATTTTGAAAAGCTGCGCCCGCAGATGGAAAAGGTTATCGAGGAAGCCGGATATCCGGCGGATGAAGAGAACTTTGAAAAGGCAAAATGGCTGGTGGAAAAGGGAATTCCCTTAAACGAGGATACTTTTTCCCTGTTGAGCAGTATAGAAAAGCACCGTTTTCCTGTAAGCTCGGAGGAATTCATGGCCTCTGCCGCCAGCGCCTTAGCGGATGGAATTGACCCCGCAAAAGCGGATTTAAATAAGAAGGAAACCTATCTTGAAAAGGCCGGAGAGCTTATGGAGAAGACAGCGGCCATTGAGGATAAGGCGGCGGATATTTTGATGGCAAGGGATTTGCCCCTGACGCTGCGCAATCTAATTGCCGCCTCCGACGGACTTTTTAACCGCGGGGAAGAGGCGATAGCGGAAAACGTTCACGGGCGCAGGATGCTAGAAGAAGTTAGGCTGACGATGACGGTGGAGGTGAACCTAAAGCTTCTGCGCAGCGGCTTTCAGATAGAGACGGCGTCCTTGGAGAAGCTGGTGGATAAACTGCGGGAAGCGGAGAACAGCGTTTTAAAGGCGCTCACCGGACAGGTGGATAAATCGCAGGCAAGGGAAAAGGCTTCTCTCTATGAGGAAACTCTTGGAACCTTGCAGGGAATCCGGCGGTCTCCCGCGGCGATTGTGACGCAGGTGTCGGTGACAAGCACCTTGGTGGAGGTTCGCGCATACGGCGCGGAGAGAAGCCGGGAGTACGAGAGGGCCGGGCAGAGCTATGAAACGATGATGACCGCGCCTAGGCGGGATATGGGAGATTCTATCCAGAAGGCATTTAGGAATGTTGACGATATTTTGGAAAGCATGAATGTGGAGCTTACGGATACCAATCGGCGGGCGGTTCGGATTCTCGGCTACAACAGTTTGGAAATTACCCATGAAGCTATCAGGCAGGTTAGGGAAAAGGACGAACTTTTAAGCGGCGTTGTCAGAGAGATGGAGCCGGGACGGGTTTTAAATATGATACGCGAGGGGGTAAATCCTCTTGCCATGTCGCTGGAAGAATTAAAGAATTATTTAGGAGACCGGAGGGAAGAGGACACCGCGCAGGAGATGGAGTCCTACAGCAAATTCCTGTATAAGATGGAAAAGCAGGAGGGCATTTCCGAGGAGGAAAGAAGCGCGTATATCGGCATTTATCGGCTGGTGCGGCAGATAGAAAAGGCGGACGACGCGGCGGTGGGCGCCCTTTGGCAGACCGGTTCGGATTTTACGCTGGGCAATCTTTTGCGGGCCCACAGGAGCAGCAGGCGCGGAAGCATGGACTACTCCGTGGACGATGCTTTTGGCGGCGTGGAGGCGAAAAAGACCGGAAACGAGAGTATTACCAGTCAGATTGAAAAAGGCTTCTTGAATAGGGATATACCGGCGGGAGAGGAAGTCGAAGAGCTTCTTGAGAACGCGGGGAACAAGGAAGCGGAAAAAGAATTTGACAAAATGACATACGAACAGGTGCGGGCGGCAGTAAAGTCGGAGGAAGAAGTGCTCAGGCACTTGACCGATTACGGGCAGCCGGTTACGGCTGAAAATCTCTTTGCCGCTGAGAAACTTTTGAAAAATCCCAAGGAAATATGGCGGGATTTTGAAAAGCTCACTGGCAGAGATGGAGAAGAAGACGAGGATACAAGGCAGGCTGAAAACACGCAGGGATTCCTTGAAAATGCCGGGGACAAAATGATTAACTCTCTCGGCGATAGGGAAAGCGCCCGAAGCGGCTATGAGAGCCTTAGGGAGACCATTCAGGATAAAATAAAGACTGCGGCCTTTTCCGCCGGTGCCGGTGCCTTGGACGTGAAAGCTATGAGTATGCTTTACAAGCAGGTTACTTTTATGGGGAATATGGCGGGAGAGGAAAATTACGAGATTCCCGCAAGAATAGGAGATACCTTAACGTCCATCAATCTCAAGGTGATACATAGCGGGCGGCAGGAAAGCAAGGTTGCAATAGCCTTTGAGACGGAGCTGTTTGGAAAGACGGCGGCCGAGTTTAGGATGACGGCGCAGGGGCTTTCGGGACTGTGTATCTGCAGCAGGCAGCCGGGGGCGGAGCTTCTTAGGGAAAATCAGGCAAAGCTGCAGGAAAAGCTTGGAAAAGAAGGAATCCCGGCGGGAGATATCTATTTTTCTTTAGGAGATAAGCTGGATTTAGCGGAGTTTTCCTTGAAAGAATCCGGGGGAAGGCAGTCGGGCGACGATTCCGGGACGCTTTACCGGACGGCAAAGGTGTTTATAGGATTTGTGCAGGAAACAGGAATGAAGAAAGGAAGTATCGTATATGAAAATTAATTACAACGCATCGGCAGTAATTGCCAACAATTATTTGACAAAATCCGATAACAAGCTGAAAGATTCGCTGGCAAGGCTGTCGTCGGGTCTCAAGGTGGTGAACGCCAAGGATAATCCCTCCGGCTTAGCCATGGCAAGACGTATGAACGCGCAGATTGAAAATCTGGATCAGGCCACCCAAAACGCGGGCGACGGCGTGTCCATCATTGAAATTGCCGACGGCGCAATGGCGGAAATCCATGAAATGCTGCAGAGAATCAACGAGCTTTCCGTAAAGGCCAGTACCGGAACGATTACGGACGACGACAGGCTGACGATTGATAACGAGGTTCAGGAGCTGAAGAAGGAAATTACCAGAATTGCCAACGAGACGGAGTTTAACGGGCAGTCGCTGTTGGACGGGTCTTTTGATTTGAAGGGGTATACTAAAGCGGGAGTAACGCCTGCAGATGTCAATATTAAGACTACGTATTATAGCGATGATGTAATAAGTGGAACTTATACGTTAGATTTAACGGTTGAGTTTAATGAGGAAGGCAGAATAGGCGGAAAAAAAGCCGAGGAAGATGAGAAAGATGTGGGAGATAGGTTAAAGCCCCCTGTTTTGAACAAATTAGAAGGGCCGAATGGGACTTTGGAAGATGTAGAAGTAAAAACTTGGGACGGAAATGTTGTCACTCTTGGAAATGATTCAGGATTTGAAATAAAAGTCCGTGTTACTGATATGGATAATTCTGATGATGTGCGAAAAGGTGTAAATATTATTGCAAGCATAGATTTGGTAGGATTTGGTGCAATGAATATGCAGATTGGCGCAAATGAAGGCCAGCAGCTTCCAATCAGAATTCCCCATATTTCTCTGGAAAATATGGAATTGTCCGCCGCTAATTTGAGAACGCAGAAAGATGCCAAAGATGTCATAACGCCGGGGCAGGGCATCGATGTGGCTATCAAATACGTGTCCTCCGTGCGCAGCCGCTTGGGCGCGTACCAGAACCGCTTGGAGCACACTATCAGCAGCTTAGACGTCACCAGTGAAAATATGACGGCGGCCTATTCCCGGATTATGGACACGGATATGGCGGAGGAAATGACAAATTATACGACGCTTCAGGTGCTGACGCAGGCAAGCACTTCCATGCTGGCGCAGGCAAACGAGCGGCCTTCTCAGGTGCTGCAGCTATTGCAGTAAGCGCAGAAATGAGGTAAATCATGACGAAGGAATTAAAACAGCAGTATACGCTTAAAATCACGCAGGCGAATAAGACGCAGCTTACGGTGATTCTCTATGAGATGCTTCTTACTTATTTAGAGGATGCCGTGGAGGCTCACGAGAGAAAGAACAGGGCGGAGTTTCGGGACGGCGTGAGGAAAGCGCAGGCCTGCTTAAAAGAGTTGATGATGTCCCTGCATTTTGAATATGAACCGGCCATGAATCTGTGGCAGCTTTATCTGTATGCAAATAAGGAGCTGGCCTTGGCGGATATACGAAACAGCACGCAGGAGCTTTCCCATGTAAAGATGGTTATGGCAAAGCTCCATGATGCCTATGAAAAAATCAGCGCGCAGGACGCCTCCGGCCCGGTGATGGCAAATACGCAGGCGGTATACGCAGGTCTTACCTACGGTAAAAACAGCCTGACGGAAAATTTAGCCGATGAGGGAAGTAAGCGGGGTTTCCGTGTTTAAAGGCGCGGAACGAGTGTTTTTTTCAGGCAGCGGAAGCAAAGCCGCTGCCTGTTCCATTAGGAACTTATAGCGTTTTAAAACGGAGTTCACCTCGTAAATATAGCAGTCTATCAAATCCGGTTCCGTCACATTGTCAAAACCGGCGTATGCAATTTCCAGAGCTCTTTTTGTTTTTTCCAAATCCGATAGTAACGCGTTGCGCGCAATTTCTTCTTCCGAAAGCGTCTGATTTACGCGGGAGTTTTGGCTGAAATACATTTTCATAACATTCCTCATTTCTTGTCTGCGGCTCTTGAAAGTATGTAATGTCCGCTGTCCCTGTTACATATTATTCCGGTATTATCCAATAATTACCTTTTATTATGAGTATAGGCATAATTTTTTTATTTATTCCGGTATAAGCCCCAAAACCCCCACATATATTGAAGAGAAGGAAGGGGGATGAAGGGTATGGATATCCATTCGGGCATTTGGTTCATCGTCGGGGTACTGATTGTGGTTCTGCTTATAGGCGCGGCAAAAAGCAGGGTGGAGCTGGTGATTAACTTCGTGCTGCGCGGAGTACTAGGTATGATGTCGATTTATTTTTTGAATCTTTTGCTTGCGGAGCTGATGCCGGGAATGGGGTTGGGCTACAATCCAATCACTTTTTTGACATCCGGAATCCTTGGATTTCCGGGGGTTGCAATGCTTTACGGAATAAATTTTTACATGCTTTTGTAACATATGTACAAAAGACGGAATTGTCTAAATTGTCAATAGACAGCCGTCATATTTTTCTATATAATTCGTTTCATACACAAACATTCTTTGTATACTCAGTTTTGGCAGGGCTGGCATCCGGCCCGCGTCCTATCTGAAATTCATGTGGAAAGTATCTTTTCCAAAAACCAGTATTTTTAGCAGATAAAGCTAGGTCTGTTTTTACGGTTAGAAAGGGGGTTATATTGGACAAGAGAATCCTTGCGATTTTTGACTGCGAGGAGAGCTATGCATATCGACTTATGGAATTTATCAGTGAAAAAATAAATCTGCCCTTTGAAATTTATGTTTTCACTAGGGAGGATAAATTTTATTCTTACACCGGTATAAAGGATATCGAGTGTCTCCTCATCTCAGAAAGCGTCTACAGACAGGAAGTGGAAGCCTTACAAATTCCACACATCATCATTCTCAGCGAAAACGGGGAAAATTTAAGCAAAGCCCTGCATCATATCAACAAATATCAATCCTGCGAAGCCATTCTTCACGAGGTGCTGGAATATTATACGGATAAATCGGGAAACGTGCCAACTGTGATGCGGACGGGAAAGCGGAAAATGCGGATAGTAGGTATCTACACGCCCATTGGGAGGTGTCTGCAGACTACTTTTTCGCTGACTCTTGGGCAGATGCTGGCGAGACGCCATAAAACCCTCTATTTAAATTTCGAGATTTATTCGGGATTTGGCAGAATGTTAAACAGAACCTTTGACAGCGATATCTCGGATTTAATGTACTATTTTTCCTGCGCGCGGGAAAAGCTGGCCTGCCGCATGGAAAGCATGATGGAGACGGTGGGCGGGCTGGACTTTATCCCTCCGGCGGAAATTTATCAAAATCTTGCCGGTATCAGGGGAAGTCAATGGCTTGATTTGTTTCAGGAAATTGAAAAGACAAGCGGGTACGAGTATTTGATATTGGATTTAACCGACGGCATTATGGATTTGTGGGAGGTGCTGAAAGGGTGCGACAATATCTACACCATTTACAGGGAGGACGGACTGTCCATGGCAAAAATAGAGCAGTACGAAAAGGCCTTGGAACAGATGGATTATGGGGAAATTAAGGCCAAGTCCACCCGCTGGAAACTGCCTGTGTTTAGAAAGCTTCCCGCGCATTTTGAGGAGCTGACCTACGGCGAGCTGGCCGGGTTTATCAAGACGAAGGTGTTTCCCGACCTAATTGGGGAGGAAACGGATGGATAGAGACGAGAGCCTGCAATTGCAGGAATTGATTTTAGGGAAAATGGACTTTTCCAGACAGATGGACGAGGAGGAAGTCAGGGAGCTGATTGACGAGCAGATTAGGCAGGAGAGCAAGAAACGCCGGTTTGAGGTGGCGGAGAGGGAGCGGCTCCGCAGGGAAATTTTCCAGTCGGTCAGGCAGTTAGGGATTTTGCAGGAATTGATTGAAAATCCCGCCATAACGGAAATTATGGTAAACGGAACCAGCGGAATCTTTATTGAAAAGGAAGGAAAGCTGGAAAAGCTGAATATTTGTTTCGATTCCACAGAAAAGCTTCGGCACGTAATTTGGCAGATTACCGCGGGATGCAACCGGGTGGTGAACGAGGCGTCCCCCATTGTTGATGCCAGACTGCCGGACGGCGCCAGAGTTAATGTGGTGCTGGACCCGGTTGCAATCAACGGCCCGATTCTGACAATCAGACGCTTTCCCCCAAAGCCCATCACAATGGAAAATTTGCTTGCTATGGGAGCATTGACGATGGAGTGTAAAGAACTTTTGGAGCGATGTGTGCATGTAGGATGTAACATTCTGGTAAGCGGCGGAACCGGCTCTGGAAAGACCACCTTTCTAAACGTGCTTTCCGGGTTTATCCCCGCCGGGGAGCGGGTGATTACCATTGAGGACAGCGCGGAGCTTCAAATCAGGAACATTCCTAATCTGGTGAGCCTTGAAACGCGGAACGCAAACGTGGAGGGATGCAGGGAAATCACCATTCGGGATTTGATTAAGGCATCTTTGAGGATGAGGCCGGACAGAATTATTGTCGGCGAAGTTCGCGGGAAAGAGACAATCGACATGCTGCAAAGCGTCAACGTGGGACACAGCGCCATGACTACCGTACACGCCAACAGCGTCCGGGACGTTATAAGCCGTCTGGAAACGATGGTGCTTATGGGAGTGGAGATGCCTATTCCCGCTATCCGTAAGCAAATCGCCTCCGGCTTTCATCTGCTGATTCATTTAGGAAGGCTTAAGGACGGCAGCCGGCGGGTACTGGAAATCGCCCAGCCTGCGGGGTTCGTGCAAGGCGAAGTGGAAATGAAAACTATCTACCGGTTTGAGCGGACAAAAGCCGGGGAAGCAGGAAAAATAGGGGGGGAGCTTAAGAAAAAGGGAGAATTTGTCTATGAGGGAATATAGGAAAAGAGACAATGACGAAAACGGTGGCAAAAGCAGAGGCAAAAACGATGGTGAAAATGGCGGCAAAAGCAGAGGCAAAAATGTGGGCAAAAGCGGCGGCGAAAATGGCAACAAAAGCAGGGGTAAAAATGGTGGCGAGAGCAACAGCAGTGAGAATCACGGCGAGAACAGCTTGATGCCATTTACCTCATCTGAAAAGAGGATATTGCTGATAAAAAGTATTTTGGCCGTCTGTATTTTAAACTATTTTTTCTATCGGGCTTTCTGGGCGTTTCTTCCCCTGTCGGGGATTGGTTATCTGTATTTTCAAATGGAGAAAAAGGCGTTGAGAATAAAAAAGAAAGAACTTGTCAGAGAGCAGTTTAAGGAATTGCTGCTCATGGTATCCACCGGACAGAAAGCGGGGTTTTCCGCCGAGAACGCATTTCTTTCCAGCTATGGAGATATAAAAACGCTTTACGGGAAAGACAGCAGCATATGCCGTATTCTGCGCATTTTACAGTCGGGAAAGGAAAATAACATTGCTTTCTCGCAGTTGTGGAAAGAGATAGGGCGGCAGTTGGATATCACAGAAATCAGGGAATTTGCCGGGGTGTATGAAATTTCTCAGGCGAGAAGCGGAAATATGGCGGCGGTGATGGAGAAAACAGCCGATATTATCGTTCGCAAAATAGAGACGGAAAAGGAAATTGCCGTTTTGCTCAGCGCGAAGCGTCTGGAACAAAAAATTATGAATCTGATGCCCTTTTTTATCATGCTGTATATCAGCGTCACGTCCCCCAATTACTTTAGCGGCTTGTATCATTCCTTTCAAGGAGCTTTGATTATGAGTGTTTGTCTTTTTGTTTACCTGTTGGCTTATGCAATGTCCGTTCGGATAATTTCCGTGAGAAGCGTTTCATAAGAAGGGGTTCGCAGAAAGTATTTTGATAGGAAGAAAATATTTCGATAGGAAATATTCTATAAGAGATTTTCTTCAGAGAACAAATTTTATAAGGAGGCTGAATGAGGAATCCATTGAATATATTGGCGGAGAAAGCTTACGCCAAATTAAAGCCGGTACTGTTTCAAAAGAAAAATCTCACGACAGTTAAAGCCTTGAGGCTGCTTTATCCGCAAAAGAACTGCGAGGAAACGTATGAGAAATTTCAGATACGCAGATTGACAATTATGTTTACGCTTTTAATTCTTGGGATAGTGTCCGCCGCTTTGGTCTGTCTGTGCAGCCGGACGGAGGGAAAGCTTGCGGACGGGGCGCAGTTAATCAGAAATGAATGGGGCGCAGGAGATTACAATGTGACATTGCAGGCAAAGGCCGGGGAGTGGCTTAGGGAAATTCCCTTTCTGGTAAGGGAAAGGCAGTTTTCGGAGAAAGAAAAGGAAATACTTTTTGAAAAGCTGCGGGCGGAGCTGCCGAAACTGATTAAAAAAGAAAATCAGGACTTAAAACATGTGACGGGAGATTTAAACCTCATTTCCTCGGCAAATGGGTATCCATTTAAACTGGCGTGGAGCAGCGGGAACAGTAAGCGGATACGCAGGGACGGCAAGGTAAACCGGACGGGCGTTGGGGAGGAAGGGGAAAGGGTTGAGCTGACTGTTCGGGTTTGGGACGAGAAGGAGGAGAGAAACTTCGTTTACGAGGTATTTTTGATGCCGGAGTTGTTAAGCGGGGAAGAGAAATTTTTCAGGGAGCTTGACGACGAGCTGCTTAAACTGGATTCGGAGCGGATAAGCGAAAGCCGACTATTTCTTCCCGAAAGCATAGATGGGATTCACCTTGTTTGGACAGAAAAAAGAAGCGGCGGAAGCGGGTTTTTACTTTTACTTTCACTGGCTGGCTGCCTGTTTGTGAGCAAGGGGATGGAAAATGATTTGGTAAGAAGCTGTAAGAAAAGAGAAAAGCAGCTCCTTGCGGATTACCCCGATTTTGTGGGTAAGCTCCGTCTGTATTTGTCCGCCGGGCTTACGGTGAAAAACGCGTTTGTTAAAATGGCACTCGACTACAAGGAGCGGACGGAGGAAAAAGGGACGTGCTATCTGTGGGAAGAAATAAAGATTGCTTGTTTCCAGTTGGAAAACGGAGTTCCTGAAGAGCAAGTTTATCAGGACTTTGGCAGAAGATGTGGGGAAATGCGGTATCGAAGACTTGGTTTTTTGCTTTCGGTGCACTTGAAGCAGGGAAACGGCCAGCTTTTAACGGTGCTATCGGAAGAGGCGGACAGCGCGCAGGAGGATAAAAGGAGCCTTGCAAAAAAAGCCGGGGAGGAGGCCGGGACGAAGCTGCTGCTTCCTATGATGTTGATGCTGGTGGTGATTATGTTTTTGGTGCTGCTGCCGGCGTATATGGATTTTGGAAGTATATGAAGGCTGGGAGCATTTGAAACAAAAAAGTATTTATAACTGGTGTATATGCCAGCAATTAAACGAGCGGGAGAAACCCGCGGAAGGAAGAGAAGAAAAAAATTTGAAGAATAAAATGCGGGAAAATCCTGCGGAATGGAGGAAAAATGGGAAAAAGAATTTTAAAAATATTAAAAGAGGATAACCGGGGAATGGGAACGGTGGAAATGATATTGATTATCGTGGTTTTAATCGGTCTTGTGCTGATTTTTAAAACGCAGATTCAGGAGCTTGCTGGAACTATTTTTGAAAAAATTTCGGTTGACAGCTCCGCGATTTTGGCTTGATGAAAGGCTACTTGACGGTATTTCTGGCGTTATCGCTTTCCTTTATGACAGGGTTTGTCCTGCTTCTTACAGGAAACGCCGTTAGAAATGCCGGGAAAGTGAGGCTGGAATGTGCCGTAGATACAGGCATGAACGCGGTTCTCTCGGAGTTCCACAGAGAGCTTTTGGAGCGATATGATTTGCTGTACGTGGATGTGTCTTATCTGGGAAGCCAGCCTTCCATTGCCAATTTGGAGGAACGCCTGCGCTATTACATAGAAGAAAACACGTCGGGGGTTTTAAATGGAAGCCATGGGCTGTGGGGGACACTTTCCGTTGAAAATACGGTTGTCTCCTCTTTTGAGACGGCTGCTGCGGATAGAGGAGCGTCCATGAGAAGCCAAGCCGTCTGTTATGTGGAGGACACAGGCGTTTCGGGCGAGGAGCGGGCTGTCCTTAAGCAGATGGAGACGGTAAAATTTTTGGACGAAGCCGCTCCCATGGAGGAGTGGATAGGAATCATGGAACAATTGGCCGGGATAGAGCTTCCTCGTATTCAAAATGAGAAAGGCGATTGGGAGGAAGTACCGCTGTCCAATCCTGCGGACTGGGTGTATGCGCTTGCGGGCAGCGATATCCTTTATCTGGCTCAGGCAGATACCGCCAATATCAGTCCCGCAAAGGTATCTCTTGAGGATTATATTTCCCATAGACAGATTCAAAATACAGGTAGCAAAAACCGTGATTATAAATCGGACAAGGAGCTTTTTCTCTCCTACCTCTTTGACAAAATGGGATATTACGGAAAGCCTAGAGAAAATTCTTTGCTTTCCTGCCAATTAGAATATATTGCTCAGGGGAAAGATTCTGACTTGTCAAATATGCGGGCTGTGGCTGAGACGGTTTTCAGATGGCGGTTTGCCGACAATGCCGCAAGAGCTTTGGCGGACGGGGGCTTAAGGGCGGAAGTGGAGGATGCGGCGGGGCAGCTTTTGGCGGTCACATTAAAGGAGGAGCTGAAAGCCCCTGTAGCTGAAAGCATTTTGTACGCCTGCGCGTTTTTGGAAAGTATTTCAGACGTCAGGAGCATCTATGAGGGCGGCAGTATTCCCCTTAGGAAGTCCGGTCACTCCATGGCGGTAAGGCATGTGCTTTCCGGCGGCCTCTATGCGGCGGGCGGAAGCAGCGGGCTGACATACGGGCAGTATCTAGCGGCCATGATTTTGTTAAATAGTGAGGAAGAAGAAAATCTTCGTGCCATGGATATTATGGAGATGGATATTCGGCTTCATGACGGTAGCAAAAATTTTTCCATGGACTGGTGTGTAGAAAGATTTGAAGCCGAGATAAGCTGTGCTGGGGGATTGGGAAGCCATTATTTCATAAAGCGAAAGTATGGATATTTTTGATATAAATGGAAGAAAGGAAAAATGCTCTCTTTGCAGGGCGTGTGTGATTATGAATGAAAAACGGAAGGTCCCTTCTCTCAAGGTAATTGATAAAATCGATAAAGCGTTAAAAAAGAGAGCATTTTTCCTTTCTTCCGGGAAATCAAAAGGCAGCATGGCCCTTGAGGGCAGTCTTGTACTCCCCATCTTTTTATTCTTTATGATGACAGTGCTTCTTAGCTTGGAGGCGGTGCGCTTTCAGTCCAATGTTCAGGAGGCCTTGCACCAAGAGGGAAACAGAAGCGCGTTTGAAGGATATAGGATGAAGTATCAGGGAAAAGCGGGAGGAGATGCGGTAAAACGGGCAAAGGAATACCTAAATAACCAGTTGTTTCCTTATTTATGTATAGCGGGAGGCAGAGAGGGCGTCATTATCAAAGATTTGTCCGCTGTGGAACAAAACGGGCGGATTGAAATTACGGCGGAGTATGGGCTAAAGCCCTTTATCAATTGGCTGCCCATTGGAGAAATTAAGGTAATGGACAGGTTTGTAAGCCATGCATGGATTGGGTATTCCGGCGGGAAAGGACAAAGCGGCGGGCAGGAGATTTATGTTTACGTTACAGAAACGGGAAGCAGGTATCATTTGTCCTATCACTGTACTTATCTTGGGGTGCGGATTCAGGCGGTAGATTATAGGCAGTTGGACTTGTTGAGAAATCAAAATGGAGGAAAGTATTATGCCTGCAGGAGATGTCGGCCTGCTGGCGGCGGAATAGTTTATATTACGGAGGACGGCGGCAGTTATCATGGAATGTCGGATTGCTCCGCGCTGAAAAGGACAGTGTATATGATTCCTTTAAGCGAAGCGGGAAATCGCAGCGCCTGCAGTAAGTGCGCCGGATAAGGAGATTTTAAGTGATTGCAAAGCTTGTTTGTCTTTTGCTGCTTGGCCGGTTAGCGGCGGAGGATATAAGGGAAAAGGAATTGTCCGTTGGAATGATATTGGCGGCCGCCTTAGGCGGAGTAGTTTACCGCAGGGTAATCGGCCAATTTTTCTGGAAAGGGATGATGGCCGACATATTACCGGGGGCGGTTCTTGTGCTGTTATCATTTTTGACTGGCGAAAGCATTGGATACGGGGACGGAGCTCTTGTTATGACGCTTGGACTATGGCTGGGAGGACCGTCGATCCTGACAATGGTGGGAGTTGGAATTATGTTGTCGGGAGTTTATGGAGTATTTTGTTTGATAAAAGGGAAAAAGGAGCCGATTCCCTTTGTTCCTTTTTTGCTTTTGGGAATGGAGGCGACGCTTATCTATGCATAAGAAGTGGAAAGGATATTTTACTGTTGAGGCAAGCTTTATTTTGCCGATAATACTGTTTTTGTATCTGCTGATTATTTTGGCGGCCCTGTTTTTATACTGCCGGTGCGCAATTTCGCAGGATGATTTTCTGCTTGGGATGCGCGCGGAGAGGTTCACGGGCGAGGAAAACGGCTGCGGGGAGGTTATCTATGGGCTGAAGGATGCGGGGGCTTGGCCGGCGGAGAGCTATGTGAAGGAAAGAGTTGCAGGCAGAAGGGGATATTATCCCTTTTTTCCGACGACAGAGGGGGATTGCAGGGTTCAGGCAGAAAGGATTGTAGTGCGGACGCTGCAAAAAGCCTCCGGCAAGCCTATTATAAAAGAATTATACAAAACAAATCCTGTAGGGATTATCAGAGAAGGGAGAAAAGGACATGCTTGACGTAACATATTATAAGGATTACAGACATAATTATCTCATTTTAAAGGACAACGGCTGTTTGACGGAGAATGTTTATCAAAGGAAAATGGTGACGGGAAATAAAATCAAAGGACTTTTGGAGTGTCAGGAGCGGCATATCAACGGAGAATTGCTGCTATATTATGAGATTACCTCCAGACAAAGCCTTTTCAGCATTTATGATGGAAAAAATATCGGCATGGAGGAGCTGCGAAAGTTTTTTATGCAATTGAAGGGAGTCAGCGACCGCCTGCAGAAGTATCTGCTGGACGGAAGCTGTCTGGTTTTGCAGCCGGAGTATATTTTTCAGGATATGGAAAGCGGGGAATGTTTTTTCTTATATTACCCTGATGCGGAGGAGGGAACTTTTTCTCAACTGATAAACTTCTTTTTATCGAAGGTGGATAACGAGGATATGGAAGCCGTTGGGCTTATCTATAAAATGGCGGATTTGATTGAGCGGGAGCAGTTTGTTCAGGACGAGGTTTTAAAATGGTTTCAGGACGATATTGTGGATTGTATGGAAGAAAAAAAGGAGGCGGGAAATTTCAAGGAAATTTCGGGCAGCGGTGTCCCCGCGCGGGAGGAGTTTTGTTTTAGCGAGGAGGAAAGCGGGAACGGTGATTTGGAAAAGGACTGTAAAGAAAAGGAGGAGAAGGAAAATAAGAAAAATATATTCCATAAAATATTGTTTGTCTGGGGAATGTGGGTTTTAGGGATTGGCAGCTTGATATACTTGAAATATTACTTTGAATTGACTTATCGGGAAAATATTTACCTCGTGGCAGGCGGGATATTTATGACCGCTTTGGTTCTGGCGTTTTCCGCATGGGCGGTATACGGCGGGCGTATAAAAAATCGTGAAAAAGAAAAAAATACGGAGAATCAGGAGGAAAGCTATAATTATATAGATGCTTCCGAGTATGATGCGCCTGCATCCGCGGCGGATTCAGGGAATACGGTTTTTATCCCGTGGACGGAAAATTGTGAGAATAAGCTTTACAGCATGGACAAGAAAAATAAATGCCACATTGATTTAGGAAAACTGCCGCTTACCGTGGGCAAGCTGGCGGGAGCGGTGGATATGGTAATTAAGGAGCAGAGCATCAGCCGTATGCACGCTAAGTTTTCAAGGGTGGGCAACAGTATTTATGTGTCGGACTTAAATTCAACCAACGGAACCTTTAAAAACGGGATGCGCCTTACCCCTAACACTTCGGAAATGATTGAGCCGGGGGATGAAATTCGTTTGGGGAAATTAAAATTTATTTACAGATAAGCGAAAGGGTTTTATACTTAATGTAATGATTTTAGGAATGGAAGGTAAAGGCAGGATGAAGATTAATATTTATTATGGCGGCAGAGGGCTGATGGATGACCCGACGCTGTATGTAATCAACAAGATGCAGGCGGTTTTGGAAGAGCTGCGTGTGAGCGTTGAGCGTTTTAACCTTTACGAGCTGAAAAACAGGATAACTACGCTGCCTCAAACAATAAAAACCGCGGACGGCATTATACTGGCTACCACGGTGGAATGGTATGGAATTGGCGGTTATATGTATCAGTTTCTTGATTCCTGCTGGCTTTATGGAGATAAGGAAAATATTGCCCAAACTTACATGTGCCCGGTGGTAATGTCCACCGCTTTTGGAGAAAGGGACGGTGAACACACCCTTGCGGCGGCATGGGAAATTTTGGGCGGGCTTCCCTGCAGCGGGCTTTGCGGGTACATTGCCGACCCCTCCGTTTTTGACGAAAACGAAGAGTATGTCAAGGTGGTTGAAAGGAAAGCTGAAAATCTCTATCGCACGATTAGCCAGAAAATTGTAAGCCTGCCAGCAAGCAATCAGGCCGTAAAGCAAAAGGTTTTCATCACCAAAAATATAGATTTAACCCCTCAGGAGTCCGAGCAGCTTTCGCAGTATGCGGCCGATGACAGCTATGTAAAAAGGCAGAAGCAGGATATACAGGAGCTTACCAGTATGTTCCGGGATATGATGGGAAACAGCAGGCAGGAGGAGGGCGAAGAAGAGTTTGTCAAGGAATTCAAGCAATGCTTTACGCCCCAGCCGGGACTTAAGGCTGTGTACAGAATTCAGGTAGAGGGGAAAAAGAAGCCTCTTATTATAGAGGTGGACGGAGCGCAGCATAATTTTTACTATGGAAATGTGGATTATCCCGACGTAGAAATACAGATGAGCAGAGAAACCATGGAGGACATTATCTTTGCCAGAATGACGTTTCAAAGGGCCTTTATGGGGGGCGCAATGAAAATGAAGGGAGATTTTAGGATACTCCGCTCGCTGGATCAGATATTTGTTTTTATGGGAAAATAAATGGAGGAGAATAAATAATGAAACAGGACAATTGCATTTTTTGTAAAATTATTGCGGGGGATATCCCGTCGCAGACACTTTTTGAGGACGAGCAGTTTAAGGTGATTTTGGATGTGGCGCCGGCCTCTAAAGGACATGCGCTGATACTGCCGAAAAGCCACTATGCAAATCTCTATGAGCTGCCGGACGATATTGCGGCGGATGCCATTTTGCTTGCAAAAAAAATGATGAATACTATGAAGGATAAGCTTAAATGCGACGGCTTTAATCTTTTGCAGAACAATGGGGAGGCCGCTGGGCAGACAGTGTTCCATTTCCATATGCATATGATACCCCGATATAAAGACGGCGGGGGAATTCTGCAGTATGTTCCGGGGAATCCTGATAAAAAAGAGCTTGAGGAAATAAGAAAAGTTATAGCAGATGAGAAAACAGGCGGGGATGGTTTAGAATGAGAAGCATCAGCGCAGGCGAGATTACCGAAAATATAAAAGAAATGTGTATTGAAGCCAATCATTATCTTGCCGAGGATATGAGGCAGGCCTTGAAGGAGGCCGGGGAAACGGAGGATGCACCTCTTGGAAAACAGATTTTGCGGCAGCTTGAGGATAATCTTCAAATTGCGGCGCAGGATAGGATTCCAATTTGTCAGGATACAGGTATGGCGGTTGTTTTTATGGAAATAGGACAGGACGTCCATATTGAGGGCGGCGTTCTTGCCGATGCGGTAAACGAAGGCGTAAGGCAGGGGTATCAGGAAGGGTATCTTCGCAAGTCGGTGGTAGGAGATCCAATACTGAGGGAGAACACAAGGGACAATACGCCTGCAGTCATCCACTATGATATTGTTCCCGGAGAAAAATTAAAGATTACGGTTGCGCCAAAGGGATTTGGCAGCGAAAATATGAGCCGCGTTTTTATGTTAAAGCCTGCGGATGGCATTGAAGGGATAAAAAACGCGGTGCTCACCGCGGTAAGCGATGCGGGCCCTAATGCCTGCCCGCCCATGGTGGTCGGCGTCGGTATTGGCGGGACCTTTGAAAAGTGCACGCTTTTGGCGAAAAAGGCGTTGACAAGGCCGGTAAATGAGCGTTCCGAGCTTTCGCATATTCGGAAATTAGAAGAAGAGCTTTTGAGGGAAGCAAATAAGCTGGGAATAGGGCCGGGAGGCCTTGGAGGAAAAACAACTGTACTGGCGGTTAATATTAACATCCATCCCACTCATATAGCGGGACTTCCTGTGGCGGTCAATATTTGCTGCCATGTAAACAGGCATTGCGAGAGAATACTTTGATACCGGTGAAAGACAAGAGGAAATGCTGATGGACAGACATATAACCGTTCCTTATGATAAGAAAACGGCAAAGGAGCTGCAAAGCGGAGATATGGTATATCTGACGGGAACCATTTACACGGCAAGAGATGCGGCTCATAAGCGGATGTTTGAGACCTTGGAGCAGGGGGGGGAACCGCCCTTTGATGTGAAAGACAATGTAATTTATTATATGGGGCCCTCTCCCGCAAGGGCCGGGCGTCCAATTGGTTCCGCCGGTCCGACAACTGCCAGCCGGATGGATAAATACACGCCCGCACTGTTGGAGCTTGGCTTAAGCGGAATGATAGGGAAAGGGAAAAGAGCCGATTTAGTAAAACAGTCGATTGTTCAAAATGGAGCGGTGTATTTCGCAGCGGTAGGAGGGGCGGGGGCGCTGCTCTCAAAAGCAATTCTCAGCTCCGAAGTGATAGCATATGAAGATTTGGGAACGGAGGCAATCCATAAGCTTCAAGTAAAGGAATTTCCGGTAATTGTCGTGATTGATTCTAAGGGGAGAAATCTCTATGAGACCGCGGCAGAGGCATACAAGGCGGAACGGGAGCAGCGGTCATGAGAATTGCGTTAATGGTAATCAGGCTTTTTTGGAAAGCGCCTTTTTATCTTTTACAAATTTGGTGGTGCGGAATCAGTAATAAAATCTCATATGAAAAATCGTTTGCGTTAATTCAAAAAGTAACAAAAAAAGCAAATTGCGCGGGAAGAGTGAAGATAGAGGCTTACGGCCTTGAAAACCTTCCCGAAAAAGACGGATTTATTTTCTTTCCCAACCACCAGGGAATGTTTGACGTTCTTGTCTTTTTAGATTCCTGTCCGCGGCCCTTTTCTTTTGTCGCCAAAAAAGAGGTCGGCAATATCATTCTTTTAAAGCAGGTTATTAAAGCGCTGGGAGCTTACGCCATGGATAGGGATGATATCAGGCAGTCTATGAAGATAATAAACGCCATGACGGAGGATGTAAAAAACGGGAAGAACTTTCTCATTTTTCCCGAAGGCACGAGAAGCAGAGCGGGCAATCAGTTGGTGGAATTTAAGGGAGGAAGCTTTAAAAGCGCCACGAAAGCGAAATGTCCGATTGTGCCCTGCACATTAATAGATTCTTTTAAGCCCTTTGACGAAAATTCAATCCGCCCTGTGACGGTTAAGGTGATTTATATGCCGCCCATATACTATGAAGAATACAAAAATATGAGGACAAACGAGATAGCAGGCGAAGTCAAAAGGAGGATAGAAATTACAATAAAAAGCATTGACAAATAAAATTGACTTGGGTATAATAATATTCGCGTTGCGAGGCGCACAATAAAATATTGGCGGCGGTGAAATTCAGAGCATGGAGAAATACTCAAGAGGCTGAAGAGGCGCCCCTGCTAAGGGTGTAGGTCGTTCACGCGGCGCGAGGGTTCAAATCCCTCTTTCTCCGTTTAGCCGTCAATAGAATTGGAAGTATCCAAGCTGATACTTCTAAATTTTTGGCTAAGTAAAGCATTGTAACCGTAAAATTTGCGATTGGCTTGAAAAATATATATTGACAAGTTTTTTGTAAAAGTGTTACAATATAAACCCATGATTCAATTGGATAAAGAAAAATAAAAAATTTCTTGACAATGAAAGACAATCATGGTAACATGGAGCAGTTGCGTGAGAGCGTAGCGAAGGCATTTAATCAGCACTTTGACAAATAAACAGCAATGCAGCCCTGAAAATTCGGAAAGAGAGAATTATTCAG
>JAMPGS010000037.1 GCA_023663815.1 Clostridium sp. | reverse complement strand
CGAATATTTTTCATCATTTTATACTGCTGCGAACCGGTCAGCCAAAATAAGCCCCTTTCTTCGCTGTCGTCGCATATAATTTTAATCTGCTCAAACAGCTCCGGCGCCTTTTGTATTTCATCAATAATTATCGGCGGTTTATAGGTCTGAAAAAACAACACCGGGTCGGACTGCGCAAGGGCTCTCGCCATCGTATTGTCCATCGATACATAAGTACGGCTCTGCTCCGCAGCAAGGTGCTTTAGCATCGTTGTCTTTCCAACCTGCCTTGCCCCCGTTACAAGAACTGCTTTAAAAAAAGAGCTCATGCGCATAAATTTCCGCTCCAATGTACGATTTAAGTAATTCATTGTTTGGCCTCCTATTTTTAGGATAAAATAAAGTATACTTTATTTTATCCTAAATTATTGTTGAGGTCAACTTATGGATTAAATTTTCCCACCACCTCCCCAATATCCCCCTGAATACAAACAGACTGCCCCTTTATATCGTGGGGACAGGCCGCTTCCTTATAGTTAATGCAGGCATAAACCGCCTTTGGGTTCTCCGCCGTCATCTGCCAAAAAGGATATTTAATAATCCCCGGCGTGTTGTAACCTACCCCAAGCTCCAAAAACAAAATCTTCTGCCCTTTCCTCGTGCGCAGAAAATTACTGTACCGCTCCGCCGCCAGATGCCAGCCCTCGTCCTCCACAAAGCTGTCGTCGGAACGAAGATTCATTGTCATTGGCTTATGGCAGATAGGGCAGCGCGGAATCAATTCTTCCGGAATCTCCATTTTGGGCGTCGCCCCTTCCGGCACATAGGGTATACCGTCCTCCGCCAGCACGTACCCCTGCGCTTCCATCATCCGCTGAATTGCTTCCTCATTGTCGTAGGTGCTGTCATGGCAGGGCTCGCTGCACTGAAACAGCCCGTAATCCCCCTGCGTGTAAAAAAGCCTCTTCCTGTCAAACCCCGCCTTTTGAAAGCAATGATCCACGTTTGTGGTGACGACAAAATAATCCTTCTCTTTCACAAGGGCCAACAAATTTTCATAGACGGGCTTTGGCGCGCCCATATACCGGTTTATATAAATGTAACGGCTCCAATAGGCCCAATACTCCTCCAGCGTCTCATAGGGATAAAACCCGCCCATATACATATCGTGAAAATCATATTTTTCCTCAAAGTCCCTAAAATACTGCTTAAAACGTTCCCCTAAATAGGTAAAGCCCGCCGAGGTGGAAAGCCCCGCTCCCGCCCCGATTATCACGGCGTCTGCCGCTTCCAGCTTTTCCTTTAGCAATTTTATTTTCTCCTGATATCCTCTTGTAAGCATTTTCTTCTCCCTCGCAACTGATTTTTTGACAGACACTTTGTCCCTTTTTTCCCGTTCCTGCGCAATGTTTTTTAATTCTGCCGTACCAGCTTTTTACTTCCTCTTAAGGCCTCCCGCCTTCATTCCGGCATCGTCACGACAATCTTTCCGTCAACTTTCCCGCTGTCCAAAGCAATACACGCCTCCCTTATATCTGAAAAAGAATACACCGCTCCCATGCAGGGCGTCAACCCATTCTTTCCTATAAAAGAAAAAATATCGTCCATAACCTTCTGGGTAGGCCAATTACTGTGAAACCCAGTCAGATAAACCCCGTTAGGTATCAATTTAATCGGGTCAAAACCGTTCAAGACATAAACACCGCCAAGAATCCCCGTATTGCAGACGATGCCGCCCTTTTCAACACACCGCAGACTGTCGGAAAGGGTTTTCGGCCCTACCAGCTCCAAAACCTTTGTAATTCCCAAAACCTTACCTTCCAGCCTGCCCGTATCCAAAACCGCCCCGTCCGCTTCATGAAGCAGCGGAAGCTTGCTTTCCCGGTGAGTTGTGGCAATCACCCTGCACCCAAAGGCCTTTGCAATCTGAATCGCCGCGTACCCCAGCGCGCAGGTTCCGCCCCGAACCAGCAGCGTATCTTCCCTTTTCAAATTTAATCCCTCAAACAAAGAGCCCCACACCGTAAAATACGTTTCCGGCACGGCGGCCAGCTCCGCCCACGACAAATTTAAAACGCCGGAATTATTTTCCACCGCAAATACATGATGCGCCGGAAGCAGGGCATACTCCGCATAGCTGCCGTTAAAGCTCCGTCCCATACCGCCCATCAGGGCCGCCACCTTCTGTCCCACGGCAAAACTGCTGTCCGAACCGTCCGCAATTTCTCCTACGCACTCGATTCCGGGAATCACCGGTTTTTGAATATAATCATTTTCAATCTCATAAAGACGCAAAATCTGCTCGGAATGGTTCATCCCAAAGGCCTTTACCTTTACCAAAACCCACCCCGGCGCCGCCTTAGGAATATCCGTCTCCGACAAAACCACATTTTCAGCCGGCGTTACGCCATTAAGAATTACCGCTTTCATATCCTTCTACCTGCCTTCATATCCTTCTACCTTTTTCCAACACTGAGGGTCTGCATCATAAAAATCCCCGCTTCCCCCGCACGCCACCGCAGGACACCCCCTGCACCATGCCTTCAACTGGCACTTGGAACACTTTTTAAATTTATCATACTGACGGTACTGCTCCATCTGGCACACCCACACGTCCGCCAGCCTGTCCTCAAAAACGTTGGAGACCTTGCTGTTCTGCACCCGTCGGCAGGCGTACACATCGCCGTTTGGCAGAATCGTCAAATGGCAATTTCCGCAATTACAGCCTCCGTAAATCATATCCTCCCGCGCGTCCTCTGGAATTGTAAATTCCCCTGTTTCATATTCGTACAAGGTCCACAAATGGTCTTTCTTGTTAAAATAAGTCGCGCAGCCCGCCGCCTCATACTCCTTAAATTTCTTATCGCAGACTGCCAGCAGTTCCCGGTATTCATGGGGCGTTATGCCCGTGTCCTTTTCCCCGCTGGTGGGACAATATCTGGCAAATGCAAACACGTCCGCCTCGTAAGCGGCTGCCGTGTCTATAATATCCGGCACTTCCTTTATATTTATTCCCGACACCGTTGTCATAATCACCGCCCGGATACCCGCCCTTTTCAGGACGCCAATTTTTTCAAGGGTAATCTTAAAGGAGCCGGGCTTGCGAAACCAGTCGTGGGTTTTTTCCATCCCGTCAAGAGAAAGCTGGTACTTTTGACAGCCGCACTCCTTTAATTTTCCGCATACCTCATCATCCAAATGGAAGGGATTCCCAAGAATTGCAAAGGGAATGTTTTTACTTTTCAAAAGCTCTAACAGCTTCCAAAAATCCGGGTGCAAAATAGGGTCTCCCCCGGTGATATAAAAATAAGGAAGCCTTTGATACACCTCGCAGAAATCCTCGCAGTTTGCCACAACCTCCTGCATCTGCTCAAAAGACATAGAATCCAAAGCCTTACAGTTATTTTCCGAAAAAATATAACAGTGCTTGCATCTCTGGTCGCAGTCGTCCGTAATGTGCCATTGAAAAGCAAAATATTCTTTCATGGCCTGCCTCCCTTTCAAATCAATCTAGTAAAATCAATCTATTGTAAACAATATTTAAAAATAAAATATCCGATTATTTTCTTAAATCCGGGCAGCCTCCAATAACGGAATAAACTGCCCGGTGGCGAACCGCCGTCCGTCGCCTTCTACCGCTTTTCCGCTCCCTGCAGAAACGGCATAAAAATTGCAAAACTTCAGCCGACAGTTCTTCTTACTTTTCTCCTGCCCCACAGGCCGAACCGCACGCCGCAGGTTTGCTTTCAGGTTTTTCTCCCGCCCCGCAGGCCGAACCGCACGCCGCAGGTTTTTCCTCTGCAGTTCCTTCGGAGCCGTTTTTGTCCCCTGCCCCGCAGGCGGAACCGCACGCCGCAGGTTTGCTTTCAGGTTTTTCTCCCGCTCCGCAAGCCGAACCGCACGCCGCGGGTTTGCTTTCAGGTTTTTCTCCCGCTCCACAGGCCGAAACCGCGTCGTTATTTTCCCACCCTGATAAATTTGAAAGCGCCATATTACTTACCTCCGTTTTTTAATGTCGAACCTTTTTCCTGTTCGCAGCTTCATTGTATCGAATCCAAAACAGAAAAAACAGTACGCACAAATCTATTACTTAGTCACTTTTTTGTAACCTATCTTGCCATATGAAAACTAACAGGTTATAATTTGAATGTAACATTCTAATAGAAACTTATGGAGGTATTCTATGCTGACAAAAGAAGAGATGCCCGCCTGCCCGGTGGCGACGACTGTCGCCCTGATTGGAAGCAAGTGGAAGCTGTTGATTATGAGAAATCTCCGCCTCCGTCCTTGGCGGTTTAACGAATTGAAAAAAGACTTGGCCGGAATCAGCCAGAAGGTTTTGACGGACAGCCTCCGCTCCATGGAGGAGGACGGCATTATCACCCGCACCGTTTATCCCGAAGTGCCTCCAAGGGTAGAGTATGCCCTAAGCGAGCTGGGCGAATCCATGCGGCCGATTATCGACGCCATGGAACAGTGGGGACTTTCTTATAAGAAAAGCCGCCTTTAATCTTTAAAACGGATATAGGAAATAAGCCTTTCCTCCAAGGTAACTTCCGTATCCGCAAAGCTGGTTTTTATCACATAATCCCCATGCCGGTAGCAGTATGGATTCCCTATCTGGCGGACAAAATCCGCCAGCCGCTCCTGCCGGGGCAGCTCCCCGCGAACTTCCACCTCCTGGATATCCCTAAGCTCCTCTTTCTTCACTTCTTTTAAACTCACCGCCCGCATTGCGGCAATCTCCTCCCGCGTCAAAATCGGCCCTTCCATATGCAGCACATTCCTTTTTTCAAGATATGCTACAAACATATGCCCCGGCGGTTTGTCCACATACTTCCTTATATATTTTTAATTTCAGAGATTTTTACTATTTTATCAGAGCTTATTTTTACTATGAAGATTCAAATTCTACTACAATTATCATAGGTACGAGTGTCATGGATACAAACATCATAGATACACATATCAATGGATATAAGTATCAATAAATACTCCGTATCATAGATACTTTGTATCATAGAAAAAGTTTTACACTATGTTACATCAAAAATCAGGAGGATAAATTAATGCGACAAATGAGTTTGAAAGACAACTGGACTCTTACTGTCATCGGGGAAAACGTGTACGGCCTCCCCGAAACGCCCGTGGAGACAAAGGCTCCGTCCACCGTGTACGGGACGTTGCTGGATAAGGGCCTGATTCCCGACCCTTTTTACCGCGACAACGAGCTTGCGGCCACGAAACTTATGGATAACGACTTTGCCTATGAAACAGAATTTTCTATCCCGGAAAAGGAGCGCGAGGCCGACCGAGTGTTTCTTCGCTTTGACGGCATCGACACGCTGGCCGACGTTTATTTAAACGACCGGCTTCTCGGCTCCGCAAACAACATGAACCGCGTTTGGGAATACGATATCACTTCCATAATAATGGAGGAGGAGGCTAACGCGGTTTACCGCTTGAAAGTTATCCTGCACTCTCCTACCCGCTTTATTGCGGAGGAAAATGAAAAATGTCCCGTGGGCGGTTCCAGCGACGCCATGCCGGGCTTTCCCCATATCCGCAAGGCGGCCTGCATGTTCGGCTGGGATTGGGGCGGCAGGCTCCCGGACGCCGGGCTTTTCCGCGATGTTTCCGTCAATTCCTACAAGACCGCGCGGATTGCGCAGGTTTACTTTACGCAGGAGCACAATGTCACCGGAAAAACCGTGCATGGAAATACCGTTTCTTCCGTAAAGCTGACGGTAGATACAGAGATAGAGTGGATGCCGGAGGTTTCCTCCGAAAAGGTGAAAGCCGTCCTTCTTTTAACCTCCCCGGACGGAAAAACCACCTTGTCCGCCCAGAGCGCCTTAATTGACGCCCTCACCGACTCGGCCCCTTCCGCAAATCTCACCGGATTAGGATGCGGCCTGCGGAGCAACCATATCAGCCTGTCCACAACCGTCTCCGATCCCCAGCTTTGGTGGCCTAACGGCTACGGCGGGCAACCCTTGTATCAAGCAAAAGTTCTCCTTGTCTCCGAAACCGGCGATGCGGACGAGCCTTTAGATATATGGCAGAAAAAAATCGGCCTGCGCACCATGACGGTCAACACCGACCCCATGGAGGATGAAGTTTTCGACAGCCACATGAAAAATCAAGCGGATGACCTTGACGACGGAGACAACATGATTTTGGCCCACGGCGGGAAAAAAATTGTTATCTCCGATAGGAAGGAAAAGAAAATTCCCGGCCGCAATTTTGCCTACGAGGTCAACGGCCTGCAAATCTTTGCCATGGGAGCGGACTATATTCCTGAGGACAATATCCTTACAAGACAAAACAGGGAGCGCACCGACTTACTGCTTGCCTCCGCGCAGGAGTCCCACTACAACTGCCTGCGCGTCTGGGGCGGCGGATATTTCCTTGACGACTTCTTTTATGACGTATGCGACGAGAGAGGCCTCATCGTATGGCAGGACTTTATGTTTGCCTGCGCCTCCTATGAGCTTGACGATACCTTTGAGGCCAATATTTCCGCGGAAATCCGCCAGACTATCCGCAGGCTCCGCTCTCACCCGTGCATTGGGCTTTGGTGCGGCAACAACGAGATGGAGACCCAGTACGAGACGCTGGCATGGCCTAAGACAAAGAAGCAGTATTACGATTACATCCGCCTGTACGAATACATTATCCCTAAGCTTGTAAAGGAAGAGGATCCGCAGGCCTTCTACTGGCCTTCATCCCCTTCATCGGGCGGAAATTACGAGAACAGCAACGCGGAAAATGTGGGCGACGTCCATTATTGGGGCGTATGGCACGGCAACGAGCCCTTTACCGCATATAGGAGCCATCATTACCGTTTCTTGTCCGAGTTTGGCTTCCAGTCCTTCCCTGCCCTGCAGACGGTGCGCCGTTTTACCGAGGCGGGCGACCGGAATGTTTACTCCCGCGTCATGGAAATGCACCAGAGAAATACGGCGGCAAACGGCAAGATTATGAACTACCTTTCACAAACCTACCTGTATCCAAAGAATTTTGACGAGCTGCTTTACTGCTCCCAGCTCCTTCAGGCGGACGCCATCCGCTACGGCGTGGAGCATTTCAGACGTTTCCGCGGCACATGCATGGGCACTGTGGTATGGCAGTTAAACGACATTTGGCCTGTGGCTTCATGGGCAAGCGTTGACTATTACGGCAACTGGAAAGCCCTTCAATACGCTGAAAAGCGCATGTTTGCGCCGGTTCTGCTCTCCTGCGAGGAGCACGGCGAGATAGACCAAAAGCCCTTCCCGAACACCCTTCCCATGCCCGTGGATATCAGCGCGGACTTCCATGTGGCGAACGAGACGGATCAGCCGGTCAGCGGCATTGTAAAATGGTCCCTGCGTATGCCGGACTCCTCCGTTATCCGTGAAGGACAGTTCGACGTAACTGCACCGGCCTACGGCGGCGTTTGGCTTCCCCACCTTGACTTTAACGGCGAGGATCCGCTGAAAGCTCACTTGGAGTATTCCCTCACTGTAGACGGCAATATTGTTTCTTCCGGCACCACGCTGTTCTGCGCTCCGAAGCACTACGCCTTCGCAGACCCGAAACTCACCGTCTCCGTGGACGGGGATACCGTAACCGTAACGGCGGAAAATTACGCAAAATCCGTCAGCGTGGAAACGGAAAACGGCGTTCTGCGTCTTGACGATAACTTTGTGGATATGGAGGCCGGAACCAAAACCTTTAAGATACTTCCAAGCCGCGACTTCACCGTAAACGGCGCGGTAGATACCGCCGCTCAAGGCAGTACCGGCTGCAGCACCTTTGCAGGCGGCGCAGTTTCCGGCGCTTTCCGCGTCAGAAGTATTTATGAAATTGCGGAGCGGTAGGAGATTTTGCGGAAAAGCAGAAGATTTTATCAACGTCATAGCAAGCTAATAGGGCGTCAAACCCGCAATATAACAAAGTTATAGGAGATGCGGTCCCTCGCGGGATGGCATCTCCTTTTTTTGCAAAAAATAGTAAGTCTTGCGCCTTTCCATAAATTCATCCTCTTGCCTTGCGGGCCTGCTTCGGCGTGACGCCTTTCAATTTTTTATAGCATCGTATAAAATAACTGCAGTCGGAGTAGCCCACTTCCTGCGCGATGAACGAAACGTCATAGTTTGAAAAAAGAAGCATATTTTCAGCCACGTTGATGCGCGTGGCGGTGATATATTCCCTGCAGGTCTTTCCGTACCTGCGGTAGAAATTCATGGAAAAGGTGGAATGGGACATATTGCACATGGAAGCCAGCTTTTCGGCAGTCAGCTCCTCAAAATAGTGACTGTCAATATACTCCGCAATTAAATCAAAGCTAAATTCATAGGATGGATGGATTCCGGGCGCAGGCAGGAGATAACCGTCTTTCTGCCAGCACCTGATTAATTTCCCCATAATCTTGCAGATATTTGCGGTGACAATCATGGAAAAGGCATAGGACCTTTCCTTGTATTCCCTTACAATCTCCTCAAACAAGGGCAACAGATTCATTGCTTCTACCTGCTTCCCATCAAAGCAGCAGGGATAAACGTCGGTGCTGATACCCTGCAGGGAGGAGCGGAGGTTTAAGTCGTTCGTTTTCCAAACTGGCAGATTGCCGGGGTCGAATTTTACCACATAATAGCGCACATGCTCCGCCTTATCAAAAACATCAATCGCATGTACGCACTTGGGCGGAAAAAGGATAACGTTCCCCTCCGAACACAGCTTTACGGAATTGTCTATGGAAATTCTTACTTTGCCTTCCAAAATATAGAGCAGCTCCACATAATAATGCCAATGCGCCGGAATAGGGGAATAACGCCCGTTGTTGTCGCAACAAAAGGCATCATAAGGCGAAGCTATAGGGTCGATATATTCATACAGATTGTTCACGATTTTCCTCATTTCTGCTGCAAGAGATTTATAGTTTATCCCGATTATAACAGATACCTTTTTGCCTTTACAATCCCGAAATATTTTTGCAAAACCATTTTTAGTCCTATTATGGCAGAGCCATCCCCCAGATATTTAGAGCCCCACTGACTTAAGCCGTCGCAGTTTACCCGCCTGCCGTCGCAGTAGGAGGTAAAAATCGGCTGGCGTACTCCCGGCCGGGACAGATAATTTGCAAATACGCTGTCTACTACCCTGTCGATGTTTTCATAATAGTTTCTGCCCGGCATCCATTTCTGGTCGTAGGCCGTGGAGGAAGTGATGGTGAAGTTATAGCCTCTGTTTCTGTACCACTCCGTATACACCCGATTCAACGTAAAGGACATAATCACCAGTGTATTGGCATAAATTGTACTATCCGGCCAAGTGGCGTAAATCTCCGAGGAAACCACGTTTTTAATATAATCCCTGTACCGGACATAATAGTTTTTAGCGGTGGAATCGTCTGGAACCCCGTCGTGAACCACAACGTATTCGGGAATCACCACGCGGCTTAAAACAATTTCCCCGCTCTCGTCCACGGGCTTAATCTCGTCCTCCGGTATTTTGGGCGGATAATCCCCGAAAAGCGTATGGTCGGGAATGGTAATCACCTCGTCCTGCTCCTGTGTGGTCTCGGTGGGCGCAAGCTGTACCGGCTGCATGGCCGTAACCCCCGGCAGAACCTCCGTTCCCGATATCAGTACGGGCTCATAGCCGGGAGCCTCCACCTGTATGTTGTATTCCGAGTAGGGCTGCTGTTCTACCGGGTTCAAACTATATTCGGGAGACGGGGCGGGCAAATCAATTTTCTCCGTCTGTCCTGAGGAATCTGTGGTAATTTTTTCTATCGTAACGTCAGGCACGCCTGTGTAAGAGATTGTCACGGTGGCGTCTTTTATGGGAATCAAACCCAGTGAGGAAGTCACGTCAATCTGCAGCTTTCCGGTGTAGCCGCTCTCTGACTGTGCGCCGTGTAAAATATTTTGGGGCATAAAAATACCTCTGCATATATACTTAGCATATATTATGCAGAGGCGTTTTAATCTGTCACAAACTGTGACAAGCCTACAGTCTGCCAAAGGCTTTGCGCATTTTGCTTGACAAATCTGTCACAAAGGCAGGCAGAAGCTGCGAAGCCCTCTTACTTTGTGAGCATCATCATAATATCGTTGCTTCTCGCCACAAACTTGCTCATTGCTTCCGGCTCAAGAGGCGCGTGCTGCAGAAGGGCCAAATCGTAAAGCTGTTCGCAAATCATATTTATATTGCTTCCATCCGTATGCTCCATGATATACTTCACAAGCGGATGGTTGGCGTTTAGGATAAGCGTCTCCCCTTCCTTGCCGAAATCGCCCATTCCCATACCGGGCATGGAATACATCTTCATCATGTCCTGCATCCTTCTGCTCTCTTCGGATAGGGTAATCATGGAAGAAATCTTCTTGTTTTTCAGCTTTTCAATCTTGATGGTGATTTTGTCCTTCTTTAGAACCTTCTTCATCACCTTGCTAACCGCCTCGGCGGCTTCCTCAAGCTCTTTTTCCGTTTTCTTGTTGGTCTTGGCCTTAAAGGTATCCGTCAAGTCCGCGTCGATTCTCTGGAACTTAATGCCCTCGTTCTTTGCCTCCAATTGGGAAATGAAGGGCTGGTCGATATTGTGGGTGAGAATTACTGCGTCCATCTTGGCAGCTTTAAACATGCTGATATACTGTCCCTGCTGCTTCTCGTCGGTCACGTAGTAAATAATCTTTTCTTTCTTTTCCTCTTCCTCAGCTTCTTCCTCGTCGTCCTCCGCATCTACCACGTTGCCGTCGGCGTCAACCACATCGGCTTCCACTTTTTCAGTCGCATCGCCGTTCTCCCCGCTATTGTCATCGGAAGCCGCTGCATTGTCACCTGCTGCCTCGCCATTTACTGAAGCTTCACCGCCAGTAGACACCTCGTCTCCTGTCTGGGCAGCACCATCTGCAGAAACTCCGTCGCCTGCTGCCGCTCCATCACTTGCTGCCTCGTCGGATGCCGCCGCGCCACCTGCCTGTGTCTCTCCGTCTGCAGAGATTCCGTCGCCTGCTGCCTCGCTGTCCGCGGAAGCTTCGCTGCCCGCTGCTTCATCCTCTGCCTGCGCCGCGCTCTCTTCATTTTCCCCCGCCTCGTCCGGGTCGCTCTTATTCACTTCCAGACATTCGGGAAGGGTCAAATATTTGCCGTCCAGATTCTTAAAGAGAATGTAATCCGTCATCTTCTCACAAAACTTGTCGTCCTTCAGACAGCCAAACTTGATGAAAGGACTGATATCGTCCCAATATTTATCGTACTCCTCCTTCTCCGTCTTGCACATGCCGGAAAGCTTATCCGCCACCTTTTTGGTGATGTAATCGGAAATTTTCTTTACAAAGCCATCGTTTTGCAGCGCGCTCCTAGACACGTTCAGCGGAAGGTCGGGACAATCAATCACGCCCTTGAGCAGCATCAAAAACTCAGGGATAACCTCCTTGATGTTGTCGGCAATAAATACCTGATTATTGTACAGCTTGATAACGCCCTCGATAGACTCATACTCAATGTTAATCTTCGGAAAATACAAAATTCCTTTCAAGTTAAAAGGATAATCCATATTCAAGTGAATCCAGAACAAGGGCTCCTTGTAATCCTGAAAAACCTTCCGGTAAAATTCCAGATATTCTTCCTTGGTACACTCGTTGGGATGCTTTGTCCACAAGGGAATGGTTTCGTTCAAAAGCTCAGGCCGCTTGACAATCTTATACCTTAGCTTGTCCTCTTCCTTCTCAGGCTTGATTTCCTCCACTACCGTGTCGGTATCCAGCTTTTCGTCGGCGTCGATGGTCTGGGTATCGGTGGTATTTTCCTTGGAAAGATAAATCTCCATAGGCATAAAGGAGCAGTACTTTTTGATAACCTCTCTAGCCTTATACTCGTTACAAAATTCCAGCACGTCGTCATTTAAGAAAAGAGTAACGGTGGTTCCCACCTCGCTCCGCTCTCCCTCCCGCATGTCAAATTCCGTGCCGCCGTCGCACTCCCAATGCACCGGAGCGGCGCCCTCCTGCCATGAAAGAGTGTCGATGTGCACCTCGTCCGACACCATAAACGCAGAATAAAATCCCAAACCAAAGTGACCGATAATCTGGTCCTCGTTGGTCTTATCCTTATACTTTGCAATAAAATCCGTCGCCCCTGAAAAAGCAATCTGGTTGATGTACTCTTCCACCTCGTCCGCCGTCATTCCAACGCCGTTGTCGATGAACTTCAACGTCTTTTCCTCAGGATTTACCAGCACCTGAATTTTTCCCTTATAATCTTCCGGCAGGGGATACTCCCCCATCATATCCAGCTTCTTCAATTTCGTAATGGCGTCGCAGCCATTGGAAATTAATTCCCTGAAAAAAATATCATGGTCTGAATACAGCCATTTCTTAATAATCGGGAATATGTTTTCACTGTTAATAGACAAGCTTCCGTGTTTCTCTGCCACGATAAATCACTCCTTCTTCTCTCATTATTTTACGCCGGGCTTTCCGCCCGCGCCGGGTTTCTTAAACTAAAATCAAGTGTAATTCCCTTTTCTTTTCTTGTCAAGATAAAATTAGCACTCATTTAAAATGAGTGCTAATAATTTGCCGCAAACGGCGTATTTTCGGGCTTTTCCCCAATTCTAAAATTTTTATAAACCGAAATATTGATTGTAAACGGAAAAGAATGTGCTGGTGGTAACCTCCTTATCCTGAATAAAAGCCACCGTCTCCCAGAGCTCCTCGTTTAAGGTTCTGGTTAAGGATTCCACAAAAGCGTCGTACTCCTGCCCAAACACTTCCTCCCTTCTCTTCTCCACAATCTTTATCTTATTGGCGTCGGTTTCCTCGCGGTTAAAAGTGCTGATACACTTGATAATGTGATAACCCTCCGCCGTTTCCACAATATCGCTTATCTCGCCGTTTCCCAGATTAAAAGCGGCCGCCTCATAGTCGACGTCCGTCTCGCCCTTGCCGAAGGATTTGGTTCCTTTTTCCCCCTCGCTGTACTGAAACACAAGCTGCTCAAAATCGCTGTCCTCTTTCCTGGCAAGCTTTAAGACCTCTCTGGCCCTTTTTAACGCATCCGTCTTAGCGCTTTCGTCGTAGGCGGTCTTTTTCCCCGTCCCGTCCACCGTGCTGGTTTTTATCAAAATCTCCTGCACTGTGATGGTTCTGGCCTCGTCGTCGCTGATTTCCGGGTAAATATCCTTGATAATGTGCTCGTACACCTTGCCCGCAAGGGCAAACTCCGAGTAAAGACCGGCAATGCTCTCCTTAGTCGCCTGCATTGTCTCCCGCTCTTTTTCATTCAAGGAATTGTAATATTCCTCCGCCGCTGCCTGAACCGTTTTCTGTTCCGATTCATCAAGGGCAACCCCCTGACGCTGGGCCAAAAGATTCATGGTCTTAATCTGAGCAAGCTCCGCAAGCACCGTATTTTTTACGCTTTCCTCCAGCGTCACCCCGTTAAAATCCGTTTTCCATATTTCCTCGCCGTAAACGTTCTCATACTGGTTTTGAGTGTTCGTCAGATACACCATGGCCTCCGTCAAGGTGCAGGACATAGTTTCAATCCGAAAAATCTCGTCCTTTTTAAACCCCGTCGTTAGCACCAATTGGGTCTTGCCGTCCCCTTCCCCGCAGCCGGAGATAGGCAAAAGCATGAGAAAGCATAATACGAAAATACACAGCTTGCAAACGCTCAGCCTGCATAAACAACGCATACGAGTCCGCAGTCCACAAATACACAGTTTGCAAAGGCTCTGCACACGATTGCGCAGCTTGCAGACATTCAGCCTGCAAAAGCGGCGCATACCAGTACACCGCATAAAAATATTGGAAAAATAAACAAGCAATCTCTTTACTCTCATGCCCCCAACGTCCTCAAAATACTTCTGGCAACGCTGATTCCGTTGGCGGAGGCCTGCTGCAGCCCGCGGGTCACGCCGGCCCCGTCGCCGATTGCCCGAAGCCCTTTCATGCTGGTTTCAAAGTCCCTATTGACTACCACCTTGTTGGAATAAAATTTCACTTCCACCCCATAAAGCAGCGTCTCATCCGCCGCAATGCCCGGCGTAATCTTGTCCAGCGCTATCAGCATCTCCTCGATATCTACCATGATTCTGTGGGGAAATACCAGCGACAAATCGCCCGGAACAGCGTCCTTTAAAGTCGGCATCAAATTGTTGCGGCAAAGGCGTTCCTCGGTGGTCCGCCGCCCTCTCTTAAAGTCGCCGAAGGTCTGCACCAGTATTTTGCCTCCACAAAGCATGTTGGAGAGTTGAGCGATATGTTTCCCGTACTCAATCGGCGTTTTAAAAGGCTTGGTAAAATTCTTGCTCACCAAAATTGCAAAATTCGTGTTGTTGGTCTTAAAATCCTGCGATTTATAGGCGTGGCCGTTCACCACCGCCAGCCCGCCCTCATAATATTCCGTGGCTACCTCGCCCGAAGGATTGGTGCAGAAGGTCCTCACCTTGTCGTCAAAGGTGGGCGTATGATAAATCAGCTTCGCCTCATAGAGATTTTCGTTGAGGAACTGCATCACCTCGTCCCGAACCTCCACACGGACGCCGATATCCACAGTTCCCGGCGTGGTGTCGATTCCTATCTCGCCGCACTTGGCGTTAAACCAATCGGCCCCCTCCCGGCCCACAGCCGACACGATTTCCCCGGCGTAAAAGACTTCGCCCTTGTCTGTCTTAACCCCCACGGCCCGGCCGTTTTCTATAAGAATTTCCTCCACCATGGTATTAAATTTAAGCGCAACCCCGGCTTCCTCCAAATGACGCTGGAGCTTTTCATAAATTTTATATCCCTCTTCCGTTCCAAGATGACGGATAGGACATTCCACCAGCTTTAGGTTGGCGTTGATGGCCTTTTTCCTGATTTCCCTAATTTCCGCCTCTTTGTCCATACCGTAAACGTCGGTATCCGCGCCGAATTTCAAATAAATATTGTCCGATTCCTTAATCAGCTCTTCCGTCTCCTGATAGCCCAAAATCGCCGGGAGATTCCCTCCCACATCCGGGGAAAGAGAAAGCTTTCCGTCAGAAAAAGCCCCCGCCCCTGCAAAGCCCGTGGTAATCGAGCAGGGCTTACAGCCCATGCATTGCTTCGTGGTCCTCTTAGGGCACTGTCTCTTTTCAATGGAGCGTCCCTTCTCCACTATAAGAACCCGCAAATCTTTTTTCCTGTCCATCAGCTCGTACGCACAGAAAATACCGCCGGGACCGGCGCCTATAATAATCACGTCAAATTTATTTTCCATTTATCGTCCTCCTGTCTTTGATTCCACGTCTATCTCTTAGGTATTGTAACCTTCTCGTTCCGCCAGCTTTTTTATTATACTACAGTATGAAAGTTTTTTGTAGCAAATATTTCTTTATATTCCCGCAGAAAATGAACGTCTTGAACTGTCACAACAAATAAGCTATACTGTTCCTGTTTACAGGCAATAAAGGGGGCAAACTTATGATTCGCACAATTGTTTTTGATATGGACGGCGTTTTGATTGATACGGAAGCTTTAATTTTGGAGGCGTGGAAGGAAGTCGCCGCCAGAATGGGAATTAATAACATTGAAAAAACGCTTCTTCAATGCATTGGGATTACCGCGCCGGAAACGGAAGCCTTGTTTAAGCGGACCTATGGGGCGGATTTTCCTTATCAGAAATACAAGGAAATGTCCTCTAAAATTTTCCACGACGACGTTCAAAAGCACGGCCTCCCGGTAAAAACCGGCGTGTATGAGCTGTTTGATTTTCTAAAAAAACATGATTACCGAATCGGCCTTGCCTCCTCCACCAGAAAAAGTCTTGTGTGCGGACAGATGGAAAGCATTGGCCTGCTTGATTCCTTTCAGGTTATCGTGTGCGGGGACATGGTTTCTCACAGCAAGCCCCACCCTGAAATTTATCAAAAGGCCTGCGAGCTTTTAAACGCCGCGCCCTCCGACTGCTACGCCATAGAGGATTCTCCCAATGGAATCCGCGCCGCCCGCGGGGCGGGAATGAAGCCGCTTATGGTGCCCGATTTGATTGCGCCGGACGAGGAAATAAAGGGACTGTTGTTTAGGGAATTTAAAAATCTGCTGGAGGTGCGGGAGTTTTTGGAGAGGGAGAATTAAAAAAGAAACGCTAAAGCGGAAATAATCAATTCCTGCAAGTATAAAGAACGGCTGACTACGTGGCTTGATGGCTGGCGTAAGTTTACTCGCCCCAATAATCGAGAGTGTCTTGCGAGGTAGTCGCTATACCAAACATCTGCCGCATAAAATCTTCTCTCTCATTAAAAATTTCCAATATTAAAATCGTTTCTTTCGTGATACGGTATATAAAATAATTATGCTCTACAAATATCATATAATAGTCGCAATCTAAATCATACTTTGCCCGCAAAGACACTCCCATATCGGGGAAACGTTTTAATTCGGCCAAGGTTTTGGAAACATATGCTGAAAATTGTTCGGCTCTTTCCTTTCCATAATTATCTTTAATATCCTTTTTAATGGCTTTCCGCTTTGACAAAGCAATTTCAGAATAAACAAGCTTTCGCTGAATCATATCTTCGCCAATTCTTCCTCCGCTTCTTCTTCAGAATAACCGCCATGTTCCCGCACCGAGTTTTCTGCCGCATCCATCTTTTTTATAAACGTCCTAAAAGCATAATCTTTCCGGTTATCTGCATCAATCAACTGCTCCACAAAATTTTCTACTTTTCTGTAGCTTTCCTGGGGCAGCAGATTTATTTTTTTTGTAAGCTCTGCCGTTATCATATTTTTACCTCCATCTTTGTTTTGTTAAATCAGCTTTACGCTTGTCAGACTAAATAACCTGCAAAAATTCAAAATACATTATATTTATTATACTCAATTATCCGCCCTTCTTCAACGATTTTAGTGCGGATAATGTGCATCCTATCACAAATCCAGCCGCATATAAATCGAACTTTCCATCGGACTATCGTTATACCCGTCAATCTCATAAAATCCATGCTTTTTATACATCGCAATCGCGCTTTCCAAAAAGGGGAGCGTATCCAACAGCATATGCAGATACCCAATTTCTCTGGCATCCGCTATAATTTGACTGACAAGCCGCTCCCCGATATGCCTTCCGCGGAACTGCGGCCTTACGTAAAGACGTTTCATTTCGCAGTTCTGTTCGTCTATTTTCCGCAAACCAACGCAACCCGCCGCCTCTTCCCCACAGCGGGCCAAATACAGCCTGCCAAATGGCAGACCGTATTTCATGTCCAAGCGCTTTACTTCCTCGTCATAATGCTGAACGGCAAGATACTCCCGAAAAGAGCTGTCGCCCGCAATCAGCATCTCCGTATATTCCGCAAACAAACCGCCTACCTCCTGCGGATAATCATAGGCCGGAATAATTTTAATGTTCATCGCCTTTTTCTTCCTTCCCTTCTTCTTGTTTCTTTTCTTCCTGCTTCCTTTTTTCTTCTTCTTCCCACTTCCCCCGGCTTCCCGGAAAACCAGACAATCGCCATCGCCGCGCCCAGCATACACCCCAGCGATGCAAGTCCCAGCAAAATACTTCCCTTCTCGGTCGTTCCCGTGTAGGAGGACATATCAAATCTTATCATCGTCAGGGCGGCGGAAAAAGGATAAATGCTCCGCAGTATTCCCTGCTTAAAAAACAGACAGCAATAGCCTGCAAGAAACGCCGCCACCGAGCCGCCCATAAACATTCCGGGCTTCCGGCCGCAGACCGCAAGCAGCGGAAGCACCGCGATATAAATGCCGACGGACAGCCCCGCCGCCTGCAAAATCCCCCGCAGGAAAGTCAAAATGTTAATATCGGAAAGTCCTGCGAAAATACTTACAAAAAGCGCGGCAAAAATGCTGTAAACTCCCAAAATCACCGCAAGAATCCCCACCGCCGCCAGCTTTCCCGCAAGGAGCCTCCGAAATGAAAGGGGAACGGTCAAAATATTTTTTAAGGTATCGTCCGTGTACTCCCTGTTCATCAAATAACCGCCAATCAGCGTAAACATAACCGGCATAAAAATCTGCGCGTCGCCCCAAAGGGTCATTTCCACCAGCGCGGCAAAACCAAAATCAGGATGCTTTGCCTCCGGCGCCGCCACCAGTTGGGAAAACAATTGAAGCAGCGGGGAGCAGAACATGCCAATCGCCCCAATGAGCATAATGTGATACCGCTTCATTTTCCAAAATTCCGTTTTTATAATCATATTCATAATATATCTATCCTCCATACTGCCCGCCCCCGCCAACATAAATATACGCAATACAAATGGGCCGGCACAAATTTGCCCGTGAAAAATACAGCCTGCAGAACATTTTTCACAGTATCCCTCTTACACACTCTGCCTTTGATAAACCTTCACAAGCAGCGCAGTCCCCACAGCCGCCTCCGTAAGCAATATCCCAAACACAACGGGCGTCGGCACAAAATAAGGCTGGAACCTGTAATAAAACGCCAGCGTCTCCTCCCCCATTTTCTCAATGGAATGAAATTGATAAAGCCACCGGAAAATCACAGGAACCGGAAGCGCCGTAGGGATATTAACGCCCAAAGGCGCCATCACAAACCTATCGTTAATGCGCAAAAGATAATTAAACACTGTGTAGGCAACCGCAATAATAATGGAAATAATATAGGACTTGTTGCACCACACCACTAAAAGGACGCAGGGCATGGCCGCCGCCCATATTAAAATCCCGGTACAGACGGTAAGATAAAGCTGTAATCCCGCTCCCTTTAAGGCCCTTCCCCTAACCGCGGTGAGCAGGAAACCAATTGCATAACCCGCCAGCTCATACCCCACGTCGAAAATCAAAATTACAAAAAGCTTTGCCGCCGCCAGCCGTCCCTTTGTCACCGGAACGCACATAAGATTTTTCAGCGTATCGTAATCATGCTCCTCAAAAAACAAATTAGCGGCAAGCACCACCGACAACGGTATCAATAATAGAAATCCGTTTTCCTCCGTCGCCACCGACGTCATATCCTCTAAACTGCCGTCCTGCAGAAGCATGGAGTAGAAAACCGGCATGACAAAGGCGGTAAGAAACGCAATCTGAAACAGCTTTTTTCGTTTCAGCTTACCAAACTCACAGATAACCAGCTTAAGCAATGCCCTCACCTCCCGTCACCCGTTTAAAATAATCCTCAAGACTTTCCTCGCAGGTATGGGCCTCCGACACCTCCAACCCGTTTCCCACAAAAGCGGCAATGATTCCGCTTACCGGCAAATCCAAATTGTGAAGCCGCAGATTATGATCGTCCCCCACGGAAAACCGTTCTTCATGAAAATCACACTCCAAAATCCTTGCGGCCTGGGCCGTGTCCGAAACTACAAAATGAATATGCTTGCTGCTTTTCTTTTCCAGCTCGGCAAGACTTTCCTCCTCCAAAAGCGCCCCATGGTCGATAATCCCAATATCGTCCGCAAGCAGCGCAATTTCCGACAGGATATGGCTGGAAATTAAAATCGTTTTTCCCCTTTCATCGCACAACTGCCTGATAAAAGAGCGCACCTCCGCAATCCCAATCGGGTCAAGTCCGTTGACCGGCTCGTCCAAAATCAAAAGCTCCGGGTCGTGCATCACCGCAAGGGCAATCGCCAGCCGCTGCTTCATACCAAGGGAATACTGGGAAAACAGCTTTTTATCCTTATAGGGCAGCCCCACCAAATCCAGCGTATCCTTAATCGCGTGGCTGCTAGGCACTCCCCGCAGGGTAGCAAAAATTTTTAAATTTTCCGTGCCCGTTAAATTCGGGTAAAAGCCGGGGGACTCTATCAGACTGCCAATCCGCGGCAACAGCTTCCTCTCGTTTCCCCGAAGCGGTTTCCCCCAAATTTTCACCTCCCCACCGGTAGGCTGGGTAAGGCCCAGCAGCATCTTCATGGTGGTTGTTTTCCCCGCCCCGTTTCGCCCCAGCAGGCCGTAAATTCTGCCCTTTTGCACGTGAATATTCAGGCTTGCAACGCTCTTTTGCTCTCCGTACTGTTTCGTGAGATTTTTTGTTTCAATAACGTATTTACTCATATCTATCACTCCTTCACGAAACATCCTACCACGCCCGCCTTACATGAACCTTGCCGGAACCTTGCATGAACCTTGCATTTTTTCAAAATTTCAATCGCCATGAACTTTGCATTTCTCCCAAAACCTCAATTGACATGAACCTTGCGATTTTCTAAACCTCTCAATCAGCATGAATACTAGTATTTAACATTACACTTTTCTTAAATTCTCATTTAATAACCGGAAACATCAACGTAAAAACAGTCCCATGCCCCGGCGTGCTCTCCGCGGTTATCCTGCCGTTCATTTTTTCCGTTAGCTGGCGCACGATGGAAAGCCCAAGTCCGCTTCCCTTCCCGGCTCTCCCCTTATCGCACTTATAAAGCCGCTCAAAAATATGCTTTAAATCCTCCTTTTCCATTCCAATCCCATTGTCGGCCACTGTAAGCTTCATCTTTCCGTTTTCCTCCGACAAAGCAATCTCAATTTTATCCCCGCGGCTGTGGTGAAGCATATTCTGTATCAGATTATTCAATATTCGCAGATAGCCGTCCTCGTCCAGCTTTACCCGCACAGGCCCCTCAGGAATATCTATAACATATGTTATTTCTTTATCTTCAAACACCGGTATCCAATCAATCAGCATATTTCTCGTGAGCTCCGCAGCCTCAACGGTTTTTATCTCCATGGAAAACTCGCCGGAACCCAGCTTAAACCAATCAAAAAGCATGTCGATATATTCCTTTAAGTCGTGGGCTTTCCGCCTAGCCGTCTCCACATAATCCTCCCGCACCTTTCCGCTGACAATCCCTCTGTGGGCGGCGTCAAGATACCCTATCAGCGTTGTGAGAGGCGTCCGCACATCATGGGAAAGGCTTGTCATAAGCTGCCTGTTAGTCTCCTCCGCCTGCCGCAACACCCCAAGCTTTTCCTCGTAAGACACAATAATTTCGTTCATCGCGTAGGCCAGCGGAGCCGTAAGCTCATGCCTTTCCGCCAAAATCCGCCTGTTTCCATTCCCGCTTTTTACCTCCTCCAAAGCCTCCGCCATCTCAAGAAGCTGCCCTTTCACACGCCGAAGGATAAAAAAGCAGCAAAGCAAAGCGGACGCGCCGATAAGAGCCAGTAAAACGCAAAAAATCTCCCCGCCCATGCTTACACCTCCTTGTTGAAGCGGTAGCCGATTCCCTTTACCGTCTGAATATATTTGGGATTACCGGGATTTTCCTCCAGCTTTTTCCTAAGACGGCTGATAACCGCCATAATATTGCTGTCGTCGTACACATACTCCTCCCCCCAAACCGCCTCGTAAATCCGCTGCTTCGTGAGAATCTTTCCCTGATTCTTCGCGCAGAACAAGAGCAAATCAAATTCCTTTGGAGGCAGTTCAAAGACGCCGTTTACCGTGGTGACGGAGCGGGCGTCCGCATCAATTTTAAGCCCCTCATAGATAAGTACGCCGGGCGCGCCTCCCTCTTGATTAAAGCGGGTATAACGCCTAATCAGTGAAATAACGCGTGCTATTAATTCCTCCATATTAAAAGGCTTTGTCAAATAGTCGTCGGCTCCCGCCCGAAGGCCCCGCACCTTGGAAATGCTGTCGTTTCTAGCGGTGAACATTAAAATGGGAAGGCTGCTTTCTTTTCTAATTTTTTCCATGGTCTCAAAACCGTCCATCCCCGGCATCATAACGTCCAATATCACTAGCTGATAATGATTTTCCCGCAGCTTTACAAGGCCATCTTTGCCGGATTGGCAACAGTCCGCCTCTATATTTTCCGTTAAAATACTCTGCTTAATCAAAGCGCACAATTCCCTGTCGTCGTCGATTATCAATATCCTATTCATGCCTGCCCTACTGCCTCCATCTTCTGATTTTCAGATTTTAGCACAAAGCTTTCGCACTATCAATCCATAGGTTTTTATGCAAACCATTTTACTTGCTGTCTATAACAGCCGCCAATTAAGCGCCAAGCCCTTCTGCCCCACTTATTGTACGCGTTTCGCTTCCACAAAAACAACACCGGATTGCTCCGCGTTGCAGCTTCCCCCTATTTTTCTACCCGCTCTATTTTAAACACGTTCAGCGTGTCCACGTCCGGACAGGCAAACACCGCCGTGCCTTTTTCCTGCCCCGGCAATTCTCCGCCGTATCTTAAGATATCAACGTAAGGAAAAGCCACATGCATTGCCATGGGGCACAGCTTTCCCCGCTCCGTGTCAAAATCGTAGGAATCCCCAATCTTATGGCCGCGGTGGCAGGGCGCGGGGCCTTTTCTATCTATCAATGTAATTTTGATTTTTGGTCTTTTCATCTGTCTAATGCCTCCAAACACACTTCCAGCGGAATCCCTTTGTATTTGTCTTTATTGTTTACATTTTCAGCTATCATGGTTTTTACCGTGTCCATTGCCTTCCCTGTGGCGTCCCGTAGGACTTTTCCCTCAAGAATTCCTCCCATAAAAACAGAGGAAAAAATATCTCCCGTCCCCGGAAATCTCACCGGTATCTCCTCGAAATCCAGCTTAAAATATTCTTTTCGCAAATGGTCGTACCCCATCACCGACTTCTTTTCCGCTCCTTTTACCAAAATACTGGTAATCACCACAGACTTTGCGCCTTCCCCCCGCAGCCGGTCGATAATCGCGTAAAGCTCCTCCTCGGAAGCTCCCTCCGGCCTGTAGGGAATCCCAGCCAAATAGGCCGCCTCTGTGTAATTAGGCACAATATAATCTGCAACGGAAATCAACCGCCGCATCACCTGTATCGTTTCTTCCGTAACTCCGTTGTACAGCCTCCCGTCGTCCCCCATAATCGGGTCCGAAAAAATAATCGCTCCCTCGCCGGCTTTCTTTTCACAAAAATCTGCAACCAGCTTTGCTTGCTCCTGCGACACAATAAACCCGGTGGCTATGGCATCAAAGCTAAAGCCCAGCTCCTCCCACACCTGCATGGAATTTTTCATATAATCCGTCGTCTCCAAAATATCGAATTTTCCATAATCCAATGTGTTGGACACCAACGCCGTGGGCAGATTAAAAATTTCGTATTTCATATGGGACAATACCGGAATCATCGCTGACAGCGCAACCTTTCCGTAACCGGCCATATCGTTTATCAAAAGAATTTTTTTGCTCATACTTCCTCCGCCTTTTTACAAGATAATATAACCATTATACCCTGCATCTGGATATATCAAAACAGCCAGATTAAGTTGTGATAAGCATACCAGTTTTAACCAATTTACATCTAAAACATATGATAATATCAATCGATAACAGGGACGATAATAATGACAGAAAATATTAAATTCAAATTTAATTGTACAGCAGACTATGATAAGGGCGATTTAGCTTTTCCTCCCCAGCATCAAAACCGGCAGCCGGGATTTGAATATGTAATGAATCCCCTTCCCATATCCGAATGTGGGAAGGGCCATCCCAAGCTTGAAAACAAAACGGCGCTTATCACAGGCGGCGACAGCGGCATCGGCCGGGCCGTTGCCTATGACTTTGTGAAGGAAGGCGCGGAAGTCGCCATCGTCTATTATGATGAAAAAACCGACGCAGCAGATACCGCCAAAAGAATAGAGCAATTAGGCGGCAGTTGCCTGCTCCTGTGCGGAGACCTCAAGGACGCCAGCTTTGCGAAATACTGCGTAAGCAAAACCATAGAGCGATTCGGGAAGCTGGATATACTGGTAAACAACCACGCGGTCCAATTTGTGCAAAGGAGTATTCTCGATATCACCCATGAGCAATTAGAATTTACCTTCCGAAACAACGTCTTTTCTTTTTTCTATCTGATACAATACGCCCTGCCTTATCTGGAAAAAGGCGCAAGCATCATCAATACTACCTCGGTCACCGCCTATCAGGGAAATAAGGATTTGATTGATTACAGCGCCACAAAGGGCGCAATCGTCGCCCTGACCCGCTCCCTTTCCCTGTCCCTTGTGGAAAAAGGAATTCGGGTAAACGGAGTTGCCCCCGGCCCTATCTGGACGCCCCTAATTCCAGCCTCCTATTCAGCCGAGGAAGTCGCCACCTTCGGAAAAGGCACTTCCCATGTGCCTATGGACAGAGCGGGCCAGCCCTGCGAGGTTTCTCCCTGCTATGTGTTCCTTGCGTCGGACGATTCGAGCTATATGACCGGCCAAGTCCTGCATCCAAACGGCGGAACAATCGTCGGGTCGTAAATGCGGCGCATGTGCGGCGGTTCAAGCGGTCAATAGTTCAAATAAAAGGCATTATTAAAGACATAGTATTTATGTTTTGGAGGATATAGCGTTTATATTTTTTTGTAGCATTTATATTTTTTATAGTTGCTGTGAAAAATATTTATGATATAATATACGCGATAGCAATGAGCAGTGCCAGCCGGTAATCTGACAAAACGACTGCTTGCAGGCGGTTTTGTCAGATTGACGGATGATAGGGCGAAGCCCGCGAGCGAGGAAAACCGCAGGTTTTTCGAGCGTGCACTGCGGATAAGACATAATAAAGCAATGCCAAAGCATGTATTTGCCACAAAGAATCCTTTCTTCCGAAAATTGGCGGCATATCCTATGAATACATGCGGCGCAAAAACCACCACAGGAAAGAGGTAACATCAATGAAAAGAATTATCAAAGCAGCAATTTTAATCACCGCCGCTTTCTTGGTTTTTCCTATTTTTGAAAGCCAAAGCGGTATCGACACGGTGAAGGCGGAGGAATATCAATCACCAGCTCTTTCTGATTCTGGTACACAGTCTTCACGCCCCGTAAATCAAACGCCCGCCAAGAAGCCTAAAGCTTCCCAGAATGTGCAGGCAGTAGAGGAACCCGCGCCGGTTTACACCCACCAGCATAGCTTTTCCACTGTAATCATACAGGATGCGTCTGAAACGCAGGACGCCGTTGCTCAGCTTCAATGCTCCTGCGGGCAGACAAACGGAACGTTTTCATTAGGCGGAAGTTCGCAGGGACTTTTTATCAAAAATGTACTCAACGATATTGAAAACGCGCCTGCCGACGGAGTGGTCACCGTTGACACCGAAGTTTGGACCTGCTACAACAAAAAGGTTATGGAAGCCCTTTTAGAAAGGCCCGACGTGACGCTCGTCACAAATTACCGCTATAATCATGTAGATTATACCGTCACCATTCCAGCCGGTTATGACACAAGCACTCTTTTAGATGAAAACGGCTACTGCAGATTCCGTTATCTGGATCAAGTGCTGGGAGGAAGCGAAGTTTCGACGAAGTGAGAAACGGGTTACAATATGAACCCGCTTTATAAAAAAGATTCAATTGGAACTAATATTATTTTATAAAAGAAATTGGATTGAAATTAATATCGTTTCATAAAAAAGATTGAATTGGAATTGATATCGTTTTAATTTTGAAGAAATTTTGTCGGCGGCGAATTTGTTTTTCAATATTCTGCCGCCGCAATTTAAAGCAGAAATAATTAAATCTAAAAATAATTGAATCTATGGAATAATCAAAGCAAATCAGCAAAGACCTAAGCGCAAAAATGTAGCAATTTTTCAAAAGCATTGGAGAAATCGACTTATAAAATATGAACGATTTACTTAAAAACATCGACAAACTTCACACCACCCCATTAGGCGTAGAGCGCATAAAAAAGAACCTATCAATCGATACAAACGACGTCGTTTCGTGGTGCAAATTACAAATTTTAGAGCCAAGCGCGCAAATCACGCGGGCAGGAAAAAATTGGTACATAACGGTGGAAAATTATAAGATAACCGTCAACGCTCACAGCTATACCATCATAACTGCGCATATGCTTAAATAATAACTGCTTTTGCTAATCTAAAAATGCGTCTGCACAAAAAATGATAAAATAACTTGCACGGCGGCGATAACTCTCATAATAATCTTACACTTCTCTTTATCATACTTATTTTCCAATAAATCAGGATACGCTGGATATATAAACAATGTAATCCCCAGCAATGATAAAATAAAGCTGTGCGCTATAGAGCTTTTCAAGGTGAGACTGTTTACCAGAAAAAGTATGACCGCTGCAACAAACCAGCCTGACAATATTTTCCCAAATGATAGTTTTTTCACGATATGATTCTCCTGATATAATTTTTGATTCTATTTTGTAAATTTCCAGTTTACGAATTAGCTTAAATTATAACATAACTTTTGTTGAAAATCGCGCCGAGGCTTATGAAAAGTTAAAAATAGTCTCTATCAGCTTGTTCTTATCATCAAGAGTACGATAAAATACATTGAACTGATTTTTATACCATTTAATCATTTCCACAGATAAATTCTTGATGGGACACTTATTAAGGTATTCTTCAAAACATTCCAATACAGTGAGGACAGTAGAAATTTGCAGTGATAATTTGAGTTTTGACATGCTCGTTTACCTCCGTTTTTGCTCGCTATATCCGCTGTTTTGCCGGTAGAGGTCTTATGAGTGAATAGTAGATACTTCGTCCAGATATTACAGATAGAAACAAAAGAAAAACCCTGTAGATACTGTATCTACAAGGTTTAAGATGCGGAAGATGGGACTTGAACCCACACGAGCGCATTGCTCACAAGATCC